>JBBSOR010000071.1:0-20269 GCA_038259535.1 Propionibacteriales bacterium
ACCGCTCCGAGGAGGACTACAGGTTCTGGAACGACGAGAACACCCAGCAGGACCCCCAGGAGTGGAAGCGCTTCGGCGCCAAGATCCGTGAGCTCACCGGCGGCGAGGACATCGACATCGTCTTCGAGCACCCGGGCCGCGAGACCTTCGGCGCCTCCGTCTTCGTCACCCGCAAGGGAGGCATCATCACCACCTGCGCCTCGACCTCCGGCTACATGCACGAATACGACAACCGCTACCTCTGGATGAACCTCAAGCGGATCATCTCCAGCCACTTCGCCAACTACCGCGAGTCCTGGGAGGCCAACCGCCTCATCGCCAAGGGCAAGATCCACCCCACTCTGTCGAAGACCTACACCCTCGACGAGGTCGGTCAGGCCGCGCTCGACGTCCACCAGAACGCCCACCAGGGCAAGGTCGGGGTCCTCTGCCTCGCGCCCGAGGAGGGCCTCGGCGTTCTCGACCACGAGCTGCGTGATCGGCACGAGACCGCGATCAACCGCTTCCGCGGGGTCTGACCGGCTCCTGTCGTGGCACCCACCACCCCGGTTCGCGCACTTTCCGCGAGCCGGGGTGTGTTTGTCCCCGGCCATCGGACAGACTGGACCCGACGCACCGAAAACGACGTGAGAGTGGGGACCGCAGCATGAGCCGCGACCAGGGCCTGTCCATCTTCGACGAGCCGGAGTCCGCCGACAGCGCAGCCGAGGGGACCCAGGTCCTCCCGGTCACCCCGAAGGACGCACCGGCGCCCCCGACGCCCGAGGGCGAGGCGACGCAGGCCATGCAGGTCACGCCGAAGGCCGGGCCGCTCCCTGGTCGCACACCCGAGCCGGCGACGCCTGCGCCAGAGCCCAGGGCGACGCCCGTGGCGGCAGCCGCGCCCGCTCCGGCACGCCCGGCCCCGGTCATCCCGCCCGCTGCTCCCCGCCCCGCCGGCGCAGCCGCGGCGCCGCCGCTCCCCCTGGTGCGCCGTGGCGGCTACGACAAGACCGCCGTCGACCAGCGCCTGGGCCAGCTCCAGACGGAGAAGTCCGGCCTGGCCACCAGCCTGGCCAGCAGCGAGCAGCGCGTCATCGACCTCGAGGCCGACCTGGAGAGCCTGCGCGGCGAGCTCCGGGAGAACACCAATCCGACCTACGCCGGTCTCGGTGGCCGTGCCACGTCGATGCTCAGGCTCGCCGAGGACGAGGCCAACGACGTCCGCACAGCCAGCCAGCGCGACGCCGCAGAGATCCGCACCCAGGCCGAGCGCGACGCCCACAGCATCCGCGCCGACGCCGCACGCGAGGCCGACGACATGCGGATGGTGCAGCTCAAGGAGCTCGACGAGATGCGCGCCCGGCTCACCGGCGACGCCGAGACCGAGCGCAGCCTCGCCAAGGCCGAGGCCGAGGACATCCTGGCCGCCGCCCGTCGCGAGTCCGACCAGCTGCGCCTGGCCGCCCAGCAGGAGACCAACGAGCTGCGGGTGACCGCGACCCGCGAGGCCGAGCAGGCCCGCGCGGCCGCCGACCGTGAGGTGCAGGAGGCCCGGCGCACCCTGGCGGTGGAGAAGGAGCGTCTCGCCCGCGAGGCAGCCGAGCACCACAGCAACGCGACCTCCGAGACCCAGCGCCTGGTCACCGAGGCCGAGGACCGTGCGACGGCCGCCGAGCAGCGTGCTCGCGAGGCGACGGCGCAGGCCAACGCCCACCGCCAGCAGGCGCAGAGCGAGGCCGAGGGACTGCTGTCCCGGGCGCGTCGCGAAGCCGCACAGGTCGTGTCCTCCGCGCGCTCGCAGTCCGACTCGATCAACGCGACGCGGGCTGCCGAGGCCGAGCGCGAGCTGGCCAACATCCAGGCGGAGGTCGAGCGCGTGACCAAGCGCCGTGACGCGATCACCGCCCAGCTCGGAGCCCTGCGTGACGTCGTCGCCGGGTTCGACGAGGACGAGTCCTGAGCTGGCGCGCTCGGCTCCGTGGGGCGACGACCGCCCGCGACACCGAGCCCGAGGAGTTCGATCAGGTGAGCGATCAGGTCAGCGATCAGGTCAGCGATCAGGTCAGCGAGGACGCCGACCGGGCCGAGGCGGCAGCTGACAGCGCCGGGGAGTCGGCCAGGTCCGCCGCCCAGGTCGCCGAGCGCATCGACGACGCCACCGACCTCGTCGTCGACGAGACCACGCCCGCGCCCTACGTCCCCGTCGAGCCGTCCCAGCACCCCACCCTGCTGCGGCACACGCCCTTCAACATCGGCTTCTTCGGCGCCCTGGGTGCGCTCATCGCGATCTTCTTGTCCCAGCAGCTGCTCAGCATCTCCTCGATCCTGATCCTGCTGGTGATGTCGATGTTCCTGGCGATCGGGCTCAACCCGGTCGTGGAGTTCTTCATGCGCCGAGCCATGCGGCGCGGGCTGGCGGTCCTGCTCGTGCTCGTCGTGGTGATCGGCGTGCTCACGCTCTTCGTCGTCGCGATCGCCCCGGTGATCAGCGACCAGATCGCCCAGATCACCCGCAACGCGCCCGGCTGGCTCGACGACCTCCAGGCCAACAGGCAGGTCCAGAGGCTCGACGACCAGTACGACGTCATCGCCAAGGCACGCGACTACATCCAGAACGGCGAGTTCGGCCAGAAGGTGTTCGGCGGGGCCCTCGGCGTCGGCCTCAAGGTGCTCTCGGCCCTCGCCAACAGCCTCATCGTGATCGTGCTGATGATCTACTTCCTGGCCTCGCTGCCGAGCATCAAGCACGCCGGCTACTCCTTGGCACCCGCCTCGAAGCGGCCCCGCGTCAGCGAGCTCGGCGACAAGATCATCCGCTCGACCGGCTCCTACGTCGCCGGAGCCTTCCTCGTCGCGCTGTGCGCGGGCCTGAGCACACTGGTCTTCTCATTCATCGTCGGGCTCAGCGACTACGCCTTCGCACTTGCCTTCGTCGTCGGGCTGTTCTCGCTGATCCCGGTCGTCGGAGCCTTCGTGTCCGGGGCGCTCATGACGCTCCTGGCGCTGACGGTCTCCCCCACCGTCGCTCTGGTGGCGCTCATCTACTACGTCGCCTACCAGCAGGTGGAGTCCTACCTCATCTACCCGCGCATCATGAAGAAGTCGGTCGACATCCCGGGCTCGGTGACCGTGGTCGCGGCGCTCGTGGGCGGATCGCTGATGGGCATCATCGGTGCGCTGCTGGCGGTGCCGGTGGCGGCGGCACTCCTGCTGCTGCACCGCGAGGTGTTCCTCAAGCGGCAGGACGCTCGCTGACAGGTTCGGGCTCCGGCTCCGGCTCCGGCACGGGCACGACCGCGAGCGGCGCGCGCCCCTCCCCCACCTTGACCACGACGACCCCGGCGAGCACGAGCAGGCCACCGGCCAGCTGGATGGCACGGGGGAGCTCTCCGAGCAGCAGCCAGGCGAAGACCACCGCGGCCAGGACCTCGCACAGGGCGACGAAGGACGCGAGCCGGCTGCCGAGCCGGCGCCCGGCCGCGATCCCGGTGACGTAGGCGAAGGCCGCGGTCACCAGCCCCAGCGCCAGGACCGGCAGCCACCAGACGACCGCGTGACCGCGGTAGATCGCGGGAGCCGTCGCGGCGTCGAAGGGCAGCACTCCCGCGGCTCCCGCGGCCAGGAGCACGACCGCCGCGACGAGCAGGCCGCCCGCCGCCAGGGTGATCCCCGGCAGCCCGTTGCCGTGGTCGGCGGAGATGACGAAGTAGGACGCGGCGCCGACCATCGCACCCAGGGCCCACAGGACACCGACGGTGCTGAGGTCCGCCCCGGAGACCACGTCGAGCACCAGCACCAACCCGCCCGCAGCGATCGCGGCACCCGTCACGGTGAGCCCGGAGGGGCGGTGCCCGTGACGCAGCCAGAGCCACAGCACGACCGCGACCGGAGCGATGTACTCGAGCAGCAGCGCGACGCTGACCTGCATGTAGGTGACGGCGTAGAAGTAGCACAGCTGGGCTCCGGCCACTGCCGAGATGCCGTACACGGTGATCAGGCCGGCGTTGCCGCGGACCAGGTGCCAGCGTCCCCGCACCGCGAGCGCGCCCGGGACGAGCAGCACCGTCGCGGCGATGACGATCCGTACGGTCACCGCGGCACCGGCGCTCCAGCCGGCGTCGAGGAGTCCGCGTGCCAGCGCTCCGGAAAGGCCGAAGCTGGCGGCGGACGCGAGCGCGAACATAAGTCCGGAGGCCGACCGCGAGGCACTGGTGTCATGTGTCATGGCCGTCACGGTCATGACACTAGGTCGGCGTCATGTAATGTGTCAATGTGCTTTTCACAGATGACACGGATGCGGCCCTCCAGGCGGCGGTGGCCCTGGTGAACTCCACCGACGCACCCGGCGACCCGCTGGGCTCCGTCGGCGACCTCTCCGGCTTCCTCGCGTCCTGGCCCTACACCGGACGCCACGACGCGACCCCCGACGAGCTCGAGGCCGTGCGCCGGCTCCGACCCGCCCTCAAGGCCCTTCTGCTGGCCGAGCGCGACGAGGCCGTCGAGATCGTCAACGGGATGCTGGCCGGGGCCAGGGCGGTCCCCCAGCTCGAGCGCCACGACCACTGGGACTGGCACGTCCACGCGGTGGCGCCGGACCGTCCGCTCGACGAGCGGGTGGTCGTCGAGACGGCCATGGCGATGATCGACGTGATCCGCGCCGACGAGATGTCGCGCCTCGACCGCTGCGCCGCCGAGGACTGCGACGACGTCGTGCTCGACCTGTCCCGCAACCGCTCGCGCCGGTACTGCTCCACGACCTGCGGCAACCGCGAGGCGGTCGCGGCCTATCGCGCCCGCCAGAAGAGCTGAGCGCACGGCCTGCGGGTCGAGCCGCTCAGGCCAGGAAGCGGCGCAGCACCTCGAGGAAGATCTCCGGCTGCTCGGAGTGCACCCAGTGCCCGGCGCCCTTGACCAGCACCCGACGGTTGCGCGGGAAGCGGCGATCCATCTCCGCGGAGTGCTCGTCGGCGATGTAGTCGGAGTCGGCGCCGCCGACCCACAGCACCGGGCCGTCGTACGTCGCCTCACCGAGGGCCTCACCCGGCCAGCCGGTCAGGCCGCCCATGGCGTCGCCGAGGAGGTCGAGGTTGAGCTGCCAGTGCCAGCCGTCGTCGGTGCGGCGCAGGTTCTGGAGCAGGAAGCTCCGCACGACCGGGTCGGGCACGGCGTCCCGCAGAGCGTCCTCGGCCTGGCTGCGGCGCTCGATCGCCGTGAGGTCCAGCGCCCGCATGGTCTCGATGTAGCCGACGAACTCGCGCCCGCTCGGATAGGTCACGGGGGCGACGTCGACGACCGCCAGGCGCTCCACCAGCTCGGGGTGCCGCAGGGCCAGGCACATGGCGATCTTGCCGCCCATCGAGTGCCCCACGAGGGCGACCGGGGCGTGGGGCCGCAGCTCCTCGGCCACCAGGTCGGCGAGCTCGACGTAGTCGAACCTCTCCGTCCACGACGAGCGGCCGTGGTTGGGCATGTCGAGCAGCAGGACCCGGTGATCGGGAGCGAGCCCCTTCGCGACCTGGGTCCAGTTCTTGCCCTGGCCGAAGAGTCCGTGGCAGAAGGCGACCGTCGACCCCTGGCCCGGAGGCTGGTCACCGAGGACCGTCGTGTGGAGGCCCACTAGAAGTCGAAGCCGTCGAACAGGTCGCCGATGCCGTCCCCGATGCCACCGAACAGGTCGCCGATGCCCTCGCCGATCGACCCGATGCCCTCACCGAGCCCGTCGAAGCCACCACCGAACAGCATGCCCATGAACATCCAGTCCATCGGCCCGAAGCCACCGAAGTAGCCCTGGGCGTAGGGCTGGTAGGCGCGGCCGCCCTGCCAGTAGGGGACGCGGCGCGACCCGACCATGACCTTGCGGATGTCGGGCTCGGCGCCGGCGCGCACGCGCTCCAGGTCGAGCGCGCAGGCGGGGACGTCGCGCGAGGCGCCACCCGGAGGGGTCCACGGGACGTCGGCGACCGACAACCCGTGGCGCGGGTCGAAGAAGCAGGGGGGACGACGCCGCGGCAGCGCCTGCCCGGCGACGCGGGCGCGCACGCACGCCATGGCGTAGCGCCCGTCCTCGAGGATCTCGGTGACGTGCCGGACGTCCTCGGAGCGGGTCAACGCGGCGGCCGCCGTCTTGGCCGACTCGTAGGAGTCCAGGGCGCGTTGGTAGTCGGCGTTGGCGCCGGGATCGAGCTGCTCGCCGGCCAGGTCGATGTCGAGGTCCTGGAGCTCGACGCCGAGCGCCGTCACGTCCTCCTCGGCGAGCCTCTTCACCGGCTCCACCTCGGCCTGCGAACGGGCCAGCGCGCGCCTCTTGCCCGCGGCCCCGGCGGTCACCGCCACGGCGGTCAGTGCGCCCAGGACGACGAGCACGAGGACCAGTTCCATGGCCACAGCGTACGCAGCGGCGGCAAGGTCCCGGCCGCCCCCGAGACAGCCACGAGCAGGTCGCGCATCGACCCCCGACGATGCGCGACCTGCTGCCTGTGGCGGCCGAAGTGCTTCGGGGCCCTCCCCTGTGCGGCCCCGCTGCCCTCGGCGTACGAGAAGCCTCCCGCGAACCTGCGGGTGTCAGCATCCGTAGTCCTACCTATCTCGCGGACGGAGGACGATAGGTTCAAGGCGTGCTGTCCCCTTGTCTCGGTCGCGACGAGGTCCAGCGAGTGCTCGACGAGGCGCTCGGTGAGTCCCGTTGGGTCACCGTCGTCGGCCCTCCCGGCAGCGGCAAGACGCTCCTGGTGCGCCACGCGGCTGCGGAGTCGGGCGCCGCGTGGGTCGACGCGCGCAACCTCCGCACCCTCGACGAGCTGCTCCTCGCCGCCCTGGAGTGCCTCGAGGCCGAGACGGCTCCCGGCGACTCGCTCCCGGGCGCCCTCGGCCGGGCGGTCGACGGTCGGGCATGCCTGCTGGTCCTCGACGGCCTCGACCTCGACGCCACCGGGGCGGGCCCGATCCTCCAGGCGATGCTCGAGAGCACCACCGACGCACGGGTCATCGTCACGGCGCGGACCACGGCGGGCGAGGCCTACGAGTCCGTCGTGCGCGTCGGTCCGCTCCCGGTGCCGAGCCATCGCTCACCCCTGGAGGGACCCGCCGTCGAGCTGTTCCTGCGCCGGATCCGCTCGGCCGGGGGGCAGCAGGTCGACCTGGCGGCGCAGTCCCACGAAGTACGCCGACTGCTGAGCGCCACCGGCGGCCTGCCTCTGCTCATCGAGCAGGTCGCGGTGCAGTCGGCGCTGGTCGGGCTCAGCAACGCGATGTCCACGGTCAGCCTCGACCAGGCCGTGGACTCGGCGCACGCGCTGCTCGACGAGGCCAGCGCCACGGCGTTGCGTCGCATCGGCGTCCTCGACTTCCCGGTCGGCCTGGGTGTGCTGGCGCGGGTGCTCGACGTCCCGGTGCCCGCCGCCGCAGAGCTGGCCGGCGACCTCGTGCGCCGCAGCCTGCTCGAGGTGGACCACCGCGGGCACTTCGACATGCTCTCCCCCATCCGTGGCCGCGCTCGCACGCTCGCCAGCGCCGGCGACGTGGCCGCAGTGGAGGCCGGCCTGCTCGGGTGGGCCCAGGACCACGCCCCCGCCCACGACAACTTCGGTGCCGCCGACGCCGAGTGGCTGGCTGACCTGGCGGCCATGCGGCACGCGGTGCTCACCGCGTGCGCCCACCCGGAAACGCGTGCCGACGGCTACTCGGTGGCCAACCGGATCTTCTCCTCGCTCTACACCTCCATGCGCGCGCGCGAGGCCCTCGAGATCCTGCAGGGCGCGCTCGCCAGCGGTGACGGGCCTCCGGCCATCGGCGCCCAGGTGGCCCGGCGCGCCGGCATCGCGGCCTCGGAGGTGCGCGGCACCTACGAGGGACTGTGGCTGCTCGACCGGGCCGACGAGCACGCCTCCTCGGCGCCGCGCCCGGAGGAGCAGCTCGCCAAGACGGCCTCGATCCGCGCGGAGATGCACCTCGACGCCGGTGAGATGCAGCGCGCGGAGGCCGAGGCCAGGCGTGCCCTCGCGCTCGACCCCGAGGGCTCGATCAGCCGTCAGGCGACCCGCACCCTCGCCGACGTGTATGCCTCGCAGGGCCGTTTCGCCGAGGCCGCGAAGGCCGCCGGGGAGGCGATGCCCGCGCGGATCAGCCGCGACGAGCGCTGGATCGACCTGTCCGCGCGCACCATCCTCGCCCGCATCGCCCTGGAGCAGGGGCGGATCGCCGAGGCCGTGGCCGGCACCCGAGCCGTCGTCCTCGAGGCCCGCGAGCTCGCCGAGGACCGGGTCGGCCTGCTGGCCGAGACGCTGCTGCGAGGGGTCGATCCCGCCTGGGTGCCGACCGCTGTCGTCCGCGAGACCCTGCCGTGGGCCGTACGCCTCCCGGTCCTCGCCCAGGACGGCCGCGACCTGTTGGAGCGCGGCGAGTTCCCTCAGGCGGCCGGCCTGGCCGCCGACGTCGTGGCCCTGGCCGACTCGGCCCGGCTCGGGCGCGACGGCGTCGAGGCCCGGCTCCTGCTGGGACGCGCCCTGGTCCAGCTCGGTGACCTCGACCAGGCCACCACCACCTACCTCACCGCCCTTGAGCACTGCCGCACCATGCACCTCCCGCTGCGCGCGGCGGACGCCCTCGACGGGCTGGCCGGTGTCGCCCGCGCCCGCGAGCTGCCGGAGGCGCGAGCCCTCGCCGCCGCCGCGTTCGCGCTGCGCACTCCCCGGATGGCGGTGCGCTGGGGCTACTCGGCCGACTACGACGTCGTCCCCGCCACCCGGGCGCCCGAGGACTGGATCGACGGTGACGACCTGTCGGCCGCGTCGGTCGGCCTGATCACGTCGGTCTTCCATCGCCCGGCGTCGGCACCGCCGTCGGTGCTCGACGCCCTGACGGCCGCCGAGCGACTCGTCGCCGAGCGCGTGGCCCACGGCCTGACCAGCCGCAAGATCGCGGAGGAGCTCTTCGTCTCTCCGCGCACGGTCGATGCGCACCTGACGCACATCTACCGCAAGCTCGACATCAACACCCGCGCCCGCCTGGCCGCGCTGGTGATGGAGCAGTCGCTGGCCTAGCGGCTGTCGGTGCCCGTCGTCAGGATGGAGGCATGAGCCGGACCATCCAGGTGACCTTCGACGCCCACGACCCGCAGACCCTGTCCCGCTTCTGGGCCGACGCGATGGGCTACGTCAACCCGCCGCCGCCCGGGCGCGAGCTCGAGCCGGGCCAGGACCCGTTCGACGCGTGGCACGCCTTCCTGGCCGAGGTCGGGGTGCCGGAGCCGGAGTGGAACTCTGCCTCCGCCGCCGAGGACCCCGACGGCCACGGCCCGCGGCTGTTCTTCCAACGGGTGGCCGAGGACAAGGTCGCCAAGAATCGCGTCCACCTCGACCTGCGGGCCGCGCCGGGGCTGGCGGGCGAGGCGCGGATGGCCGTCCTCGAGGCCGAGTGCGCCCGCCTGGTCGCCCTCGGTGCCACCCGGGTGGAGCGGCACGAGTCGGCGCCCCCCATGACGGCCGGCCACATCCGGATGGCCGACCCCGAGGGCAACGAGTTCTGTCTCGACTGAAAGCTCCCCGACGGGGACTGCTCGCGTGCTCTACTGGTGAGGAGCCACTTCGCGCTCGCACCACCCGAGTCCCGAGCAGGCAGATGACAGACCTCCCCCACCGCGCGCCCGGCCGTGGGGCGACCTCTCGACGGGTCGTCGTCGGGGCCGCCTGGGCCGTGCCGGTGATCGTGGCCGCCAGCACCGCACCTGCCTACGCCGCGTCCCTGGCGGCGTCGCTCGTGTTCGACACCTTCACCGCCTACGGTGCCGACTACTCGGGCTCGACCGCCACCCGCATCAAGACGCAGATCCAGGTCCGGCGCGAGTGGTCCGCGACGACTCCCGTCGTGGCGAACCCGACCGTGGCCGTGCCGTTCCCGGCCTCCGTGGCCGAAGGTGGAGCAGCGGTCTCGACCAAGGGCAACGGCTGGTCCTTCGGATCGGTGAGCGGTTCGGCGAGCACCGCCTGGACCTACACGTTCACGTGGACGGGCACCCTCGACAACTCCACGCAGTCCACCCCTGAGCTGGCGTTCCTCATCGGGCGGCGCCCGGTGGCGTCCACCAACGTCTCGCTCACCGCCTACGTGACAGCGGCGCAGGCCACCGCTGCCAGCCGCACCATCTCCGCGACGATCTGACCCCGCAGGAGCGGACCGTCAGCGCGCGCTGTAGTCCCGGAAGCCGCGACCGGCCTTGCGGCCGAGGTAGCCGGCCGTGACCAGGTGCTCGAGCAGCGGAGCCGGGGAGAAGCCGGGCTCGCGGAACTCGAGGTAGAGCTCCTTCTGGATCGCCAGCGACACGTCGTTGCCGACCACGTCGAGCAGCTCGAAGGGGCCCATCGGAAGCGCGCAGCCCAGCTTCATCGCGGTGTCGATGTCGTCGGCGGTCGCGTAGTGCGCCTCGAGCATCTTCACGGCGTCGTTGAGGTAGGGGAAGAGCAGCGCGTTGACGATGAAGCCGGCGCGGTCGCCGCACTTCACGGCCACCTTGCCGACCTGGTCGCAGAGCGCGAGGACGGTCTCGGTGACGGTCTCGTCGGTGGCCACCGTGGAGACCACCTCGACCAGCTTCATGATCGTCGCCGGGTTGAAGAAGTGCATCCCGACGACGTGCTGGGGCCGCTTGGTGGCCCGCGCCAGCGAGATGATCGGCAACGAGGACGTCGTGGTCGCCAGGATCGCGCCGGCCCCTCCTCGACCACCCGTGCAGATCTCGTCGAGGTTCTCGAAGAGCGTGGTCTTGACGACCAGGTCCTCGGCGATCGCCTCGACGACGATGTCGACGTCCTTGAGGTCGTCGAGCGACGTGGTGCCGCGCACCCGGGCGAGCACCGCTGTCTTCTGCTCCTCGGTGGCGCGTCCGCGCTGGATCTGCTTGTCGAAGTTCCGGGTGATCGCGGCGAGGACGCCTGCGACCTTGTCCTGACCGCGTCCGGTGAAGAGCACGTCGTAGCCGGCCTTGGCGAAGACCTCCACGATGCCGCAGGCCATCGTGCCGGTGCCGACCACGCCGACCAGCGTGATGTCGTGGCGCAGCTGCGGCGCGTCGTCGGCGCTGGGGGTCTGCGCGTCGGCGACCACGACGGGGCTGTCCGGCGCCTCGTAGGTGTAGAAGCCGCGACCCGACTTGCGCCCGAGCAGGCCCGCGGTGACGTACTGCTTGAGGATCGGGGCCGGTGCGTGCAGGCGGTCACGTCCCTGCTTGTACATCGTGTCGAGGATCTCGTAGGCGGTGTCGAGGCCGATCAGGTCGAGCAGGGCGAGCGGACCCATCGGGTAGCCGCAGCCGAAGCGCATGGCGGCGTCGATGTCCTCGCGCGAGGCGTACTTGCCCTCATACATCGACACCGCGTGGTTGAGGTAGCCGAAGAGCAGCGTGTTGGCGATGAAGCCGGCCTTGTCACCACACACGACCGGGTTCTTGCCAAGACCGCGCAGCAGCCCCTGGACGTCGGCCAGGACGTCGGGCTCGGTGACCACGGTGCGGATGATCTCGACGAGGTTCTGCACCGGCGCCGGGTTGAAGAAGTGGACACCGACGACGCGGCCGGGCTTGGAGTTGGCCGTGGAGATCTCGGTGACGCTGAGCGAGGAGGTGTTGGTGGCGAGCACCGCGTCGTCGCGGACCACGCCGTCCAGCGCCCGGAAGATCGACTTCTTGACCTCGAGCGACTCGACGACGGCCTCGACGACGAGGTCCGCGACCGACAGGTCCTGCATGCTGGTGGTGAGCGTGATCCGGCCGAGCAGCTCGGCCTGCTGCTCCTGGGTCATCTTCTCGCGCTTCACGGCTCGGCCGGTGGAGTGCTCGAGGTGCTGACGACCGCGCTCCACACCGGTCTCGTTCACCTCGACGCCGATCACGGAGTAGCCGTTGCGTGCGAAGACCTCGGCGATGCCGGCGCCCATGGTGCCCAGGCCGATCACGCCGACAGTGGTGAACTCGCGGGTAGTTTCGTCACTCATGGACGCATGCTCCCACGCGGGTCGGTGTCGGTGGGTGTGGGAACCGTCACGTCGTGGCGGTGTCGCTCGGGCGTACGACGACCACCCCGTCGCCCGGGCGGACCGGGCCCGGCCGCACCACCCGGGCGCACAGCCCGCGCAGGCGGCGCGGCTTGCCCTCGGGCCCGTTGACGAAGGTCATCGCGTCCTTGCCGTAGCGGGCGATGAACTTGCCGCAGCCGTTGTGCGGCTGGTCGGTCACCACGATGACCGCTCCCTCGGGTCCACCGATGCGCAGCTCGCTCCCGACGGGCAGGTTGGCGTGCGAGAGGTCGAGGTCGAGGAACATCTGGTCGCCGGCCAGTGCCTCGCGCTGCGGGTCCTGGGCCAGGAACTCCACGAGCCGATGGCTCATCACGTTGAGCTGCATGTCGGGGTGCGCAGAGCCGTCCGGCGTACGCCGGCTGCCGCGGGCCGTCCAGGTGTCGCCGACGAGGCCCTCGGTGAGGTCCAGGTGCCCCACCTCCAGCACCTCGCGATGGCCCACACCGGGCCGGGCGATCACCGCCCGGAGCGTGCCGACGTCGCGAGGGGCGTCGTCGAGTGTGGCCAGGAATGCGGTCAGGTCCTCGCTCGTCCGGTGGGCGCGGAGGACGCGGCGCAGCAGCACCCGGCCCGTCTGCTCGCGGATCTCGATGAGGTGGCGCGCGACGGGCTCGTCGTCGGGCACCGCACCGAAGCCCAGCTCGGCGTACGCCGACGCCTCGGCGCCCGCGTAGGGGGCTGCCGTCAGCTGGCCGTGCCCGCGGGCGGAGAGCCGCTCGCACACCGACTCCACCAGCGCCCGCGCGATGCTGCCGTCGAGGTCCACCCCGACGACGACGCGGTCCACGTGGGCATGCCCGTCGATGAGGTCGACGCGCACGTGGCCCACGGGCGGATCCCCAGCGACCATCACGAAACCGTCGCCCTCGGGTCGCTCCGCGAGGCCGAGCTGGGTCAGGTCACGTTGTCGCGCGGGGCGCGCGTCGCGGTCGATCACAGCACCACTGTAGATTCGCCCGTCGTGAGGATCGTCGTCGCGCGCTGCCAGGTGGACTACGCGGGGCGGCTGACGGCCCACCTGCCGCTCGCCACCCGGGTCCTGATGCTCAAGTCGGACGGCTCCGTGCTGATCCACTCCGACGGCGGCTCCTACAAGCCGCTCAACTGGATGTCGCCGCCGTGCACGGTCCGCGAGGGCGTGGCCGAGGACGGTCGGCCCGAGTGGCTGGTGACGGCCGGCAAGACCGACGACACCCTGCGCATCCTCATCGACGAGGTCCTCCACGACTCCACGCACGACCTCGGCGTCGACCCCGGCCTGCAGAAGGACGGCGTCGAGAAGCATCTCCAGGAGCTGCTCGCCGAGCACCCGGCCACCCTCGCGGACGGGCTGACGCTCGTCCGCCGCGAGTTCATGACAGCCATCGGCCCGGTCGACCTGATGTGCCGCGACGCCGACGGCCTCTCGGTCGCGGTGGAGATCAAGCGCCGCGGCGACATCGACGGCGTGGAGCAGCTGACCCGCTACCTCGACCTCCTCAACCGCGACCCGATGCTCAACGCCAGGGGCGCCGTGCGCGGCATCTTCGCCGCCCAGGAGATCAAGCCGCAGGCGCGTGTGCTCGCCACCGACCGCGGCATCGCCTGCGCGCTCGTCGACTACGACGCGCTGCGCGGCATGGACGACGGCGCCGAGCACCGGCTGTTCTAGTGGGACCCGTGACGCCGCCGACCCCCCAGCGGATCTTCCACATCGCCACCGCTGCGGACTGGCGTCGCACCCTCGTCTCGGGCACCTACACCACGTCCACCACCGGTCGCTCGCTTGCGGAGGAGGGCTTCATCCACGCCAGCCGGCGCGACCAGGTGCAGGGCGTGTTCGACCGCTACTACGCCTCGCTCGGCGAGGACCTGGTCCTGCTCACCATCGAGACGATGCGCCTGACCGACGCCGAGGTGCGGGTCGAGGCCGTCGGCGCCGACACCTACCCGCACGTCTACGGGCCGATCAACCGCCGTGCCGTCGTGGACGTGACCCCCCTCAACAGTCGCGGCGGCACCGAGACGCTCACGTCGCTGTGGATCAAGGGCATGGCGGTCCGGATGGGGATCGCGCTGGCGGCGATGGCGGTGGTGGCGGTGCTCGTCGTGGCCCTGCAGCAGCTCGGCTGAGCCGGGTCGGTCGCCGGCCTCTCGCTCAGCGGATCGGCGTGCCCGCCCACGACCGGGCCACCCAACCGTCGGAATCGCCCTCCAGTGACACGACACCGCAGTGGGGCATCGCGACGTCGCGGGAGTGGCTGAGGGTGAGGTTGCGGGCCAGGGCCGACAGGGCCATGCACATCACCCCGCCGTGGCTGATCACCAGCACCGACTCGCCGCGGTGGCGGTCCGCGATCTCGTCGAGCACCGCCTCGTAGCGCTCGACGACCTCAGTGCCGCTCTCCGCGCCGGGGATCCGGGCAGCCAGGTCGCCACCGAGCCACGCCGCGAAGGTGGCCGCGAACGGATCGGGATCGCCCGTCGTCCCGGCTGCATCGCCGACGCCGAACTCACGCAGCCCCGGGCGCACGACCACGTCGACCCCGAGACGGGCGGCCGCGATCTCGCCTGTCTGGACGGCACGCGCCATGTCGCTGGTCCACACCCGGGCGACCCGCTCCCCCACCATCGAGTCGGCCAGCACGCTCGCCTGCTCGCGCCCCGCGAGAGTCAGCCAGCCACCTGCGTCGCTCAGGAGCTCACTCTCGTAGTCGGCCTCGCCGTGCCTGGCCACGAGGACCCGGGCGGCGCACTGGAGGTCACCCATCCGCCAGGCCCACCACGTCGTCGGCGCAGCCCCACGACACGGTGACGCCGCAACCGCCGTGGCCGTAGCAGTGGATGACGCCCCCCTCGCGCTCGAGCCGGACCGGCGTGCGCCAGGGCCGGAGACCGACCTTGTGCCGGAGGATCCGCGCGCCGGCCAGCCGCGGTTCGATCTGTGCGGCCCGCTCGAGGATCGACTCGGCCGTGGCCGGGTCCGGCGTGCGGCTCCACTCCCCCTCGAGCGCGGTGCCGCCCAGCACGATGTCGCGGCTGCGCGGGACCACGTAGGTCGGCGGGCCCGAGTCGACCCACCAGCGGTCGACCCCGACCTGCTCGACCAGCACCACCTGGCCGCGGACCGGGTGGACGGTGGGGTCGCCACCGAGCAGGCGCGCCCCGATGCCACTGGCGTTGACCACGAGCGGGCCTCCCGTCGGCAGCGCGGACAGGTTCATCCGCGTGATCGTCGCGCCCAGCTCCTCGACGCGGGCAGCGAGCCAGCGGAGGTAGATCGGCATCTCGACGACGGGCGTGCGCATGGTCAGCCCGGAGGCGTAGCCCGGGGGCAGGCTGGTCTCCCGGTCGGGGCCGGCGCCCGGCGGCAGCGCCTCGCGCCACCAGAGATCACCCGGACCCTCGCGGAACAGCTCGGTGCCGGTGCGCATCACGACGCCGGTGGACTCGTCGTGGCAGAGCCCGGCGAAGACGTCGTACGCCGCCCGTGCCCACCGGACGACCCGCTCCTGGGGCTGGGAGTACGGCGACCACACCGCCGCCGCGACCGACGAGGTCGTCTCCAGCGGCAGGTCGCGGCCGATCACGTCGACGCGGTGCCCGGCCTCCAGGAGCCGCACCGCGCAGGACAGGCCGATCACCCCGGCACCCACCCCGATGACGCGCGTCATGGGCGAGAGTCTGCCAGTCGCAGTCCGGACGCGTGACTGGGTCAGTCGAGACCGTTGGCGGCGCGGATCACGTCGACGATGCCGCCCATGATCTCGGTCAGCCCGTAGTCCTTGGGCGTGTAGACCGCCGCGACCCCGAGCTCGCGCAGCCGACGTCCGTCGGACTCGGGGATGATCCCGCCCACGATGACCGGGATGTCGGCCAGACCGGCTTCGCGGAGCCCGTCGAGGACGTCCGGCACCAGCTCCATGTGGGAGCCGGAGAGGATCGAGAGCCCGATGCAGTGGACGTCCTCGGCGACAGCCGCGGCCACGATCTGCTGCGGGGTGAGCCGGATGCCCTGGTAGATCACCTCGAAGCCGGCGTCGCGCGCCCGCACCGCGACCTGCTCGGCGCCGTTGGAGTGACCGTCGAGCCCCGGCTTGCCGACCAGCAACCGCAGCCGGCCGCCCAGCTGCTCGCCCGTGGCCTGCACCCGCTGACGCACCGCGAGGAGATCGCTTCCGGCGTCGGCGACTGCCGCACCACCGACGCCCGTAGGGCCGCGGTACTCGCCGAAGACGCCGCGCAGGGTGGCCGCCCACTCCCCCGTCGTCGCCCCGGCGCGGGCCGCGACCAGGGTCGGCGCCATCAGGTTGGCGTCCGTCGCCGCGGCGTCCGCCAGCGCGGCCAGCGCGTCGGCCACCTCGGCCTCGTCGCGATCGGCCTTCCAGGCTTCGACGCTGGCCCTTGCGGTCCGCTCCGCCTCCGGATCGGCGGCCATGATCGCGCCGTCGAGGTCGGAGGTCAGCGGCGAGGGCTCGGTGGACTCGTACTTGTTGACGCCGACGATGACCTCGTCGCCGGACTCGATCCGGGCCCGGCGGGCGGCGTGGGAGGAGACGAGCTCGGACTTCATGTAGTCGACGGCGGCGATCGCCCCGCCCATGTCCTGCACGCGCTCGATCTCGGCCGTGGCGCTCTCGACGAGCTCGGCGACCTTGGCCGCGATCACGTGCGATCCGTCGAAGATGTCGTCGTACTCCAGCAGGTCGGACTCGAAGGCCAGCACCTGCTGGAGGCGCAGCGACCACTGCTGGTCCCAGGGCCGCGGCAGTCCGAGTGCCTCGTTCCACGCCGGCAGCTGCACCGCGCGGGCGCGCGCGTTCTTGGACAAGGTGACGCCGAGCATCTCCAGCACGATGCGCTGGACGTTGTTCTCCGGCTGGGCCTCGGTGAGACCGAGGGAGTTGACCTGGACGCCGTAGCGGAAGCGGCGCATCTTGGGGTCGGTGACGCCGTAGCGCTCGCGGGTGATCTCGTCCCAGAGCTGGACGAAGGCCCGCATCTTGCAGGTCTCCTCGACGAAGCGGACGCCGGCGTTGACGAAGAACGAGATCCGGCCGACGACCTTCTCGAAGTCGTCCTCGGAGACCTGCCCGGAGGCCTTGACCTGGTCGAGCACCGCGATCGCGGTGCTCAGTGCGTAGGCGAGCTCCTGCGTCGGCGTCGCGCCGGCCTCCTGCAGGTGGTAGCTGCAGATGTTGATCGGGTTCCACTGCGGGATCTGGTGCACGGTGTAGGCGATCATGTCCGCGATCAGGCGCATCGACGCCTCGGGCGGGAACGCGTAGGTCCCGCGGGAGAGGTACTCCTTGATGATGTCGTTCTGGGTCGTCCCGGCCAGCTGCGCGGCGACCTCCTCCGGCGTCACGTCGCCCCCCGGGACGGCACCGGCCTGCTCCTCGGCGACGACCTGGTAGAGGGCGAGCATCCACATCGCGACGGCGTTGATCGTCATCGAGGTGTTCATCTCGGTGAGCGGGATGTCGGCGAAGAGCTTGCGCATCTCGCCCAGGTGCGGGACGGGTACGCCGACCTTGCCGACCTCGCCGCGGCTCAACGGGCTGTCGGGGTCGTATCCCGTCTGCGTCGGCAGGTCGAAGGCGACGCTCAGGCCGGTCTGGCCCTTGGCGAGGTTGGAGCGGTAGAGCGCGTTGGACGCCTCGGCCGTGGAGTGGCCGGCGTAGGTGCGCATCACCCAGGGTCGATCCTTGTGGCTCATGGTCGACAGGGTAGGGCGCGGGTTACCCGTCAGTCACCGGCTGGGCGTGTGAGAGATGCCTCAGGCGGAGGCGGCCACGCGTTCGACCTCGATGGCGTGGGCCAGTCGGGTCAGGTGCGCCATCCGGCGCACCGCGGGACCGGGGTTGCGGACCGTGAGGTGGTGTCCGCTCAACCAGGCGTGGCGGGTGGCGACTGCCAGCACCCGCAGGGCGGTGGCGTCGATCGTGGACACGTCGGTCATGTCGATGACCAGGTCGTCGTCGTGGGAGGCGAGCCGCTCGTAGATCGCCGTGCGGACCTCCCACGTGCTGCGCACGTCGAAGTCTCCGTGCAGGACCAGTGTGTGACCGTCCGAGATGATGTCCACGGGATGCTCCTCCTCGGCGTCCCCCGACGCCGCTGCGTGACCGCTGTCACTCCTATGACGCGTTTGTACCCCGCGCGGTTGCGTCCATGCCTCACCTTTTCCGGCGAGTCCCCACCAGTAGGCTCCGCCGCATGGTCAACCTGACGCGTATCTACACCCGCACCGGCGACGCCGGACAGACCCGCCTCGGCGACATGAGCGAGACCTCCAAGACCGACCTGCGCCTGGAGGCCTACGCCAACGTCGACGAGAGCAACGCCCACATCGGGGTCGCCCTCGCCCACGGCGGGTTCGCGGACGACGTGGTCGCGCTGCTGACCCGCGTGCAGAACGACCTCTTCGACGTCGGTGCGGACTTCTCGACCCCGGTCGTGGCCGATCCCCCGTATCCGCCGCTCCGGGTGGAGCAGGACTACGTGGACCGGCTCGAGGCCTGGTGCGACCACTACAACGACGACCTGCCGGCGCTGCGCTCCTTCATCCTCAACGGCGGCACCCTCGGCGCCGCCCACCTGCACGTCGCGCGCACCGTCGTACGCCGTGCCGAGCGCGCCGGCTGGGCCGCGTGGGCCGAGCACGGTGACACCATGAACATCTTGGCCATCACCTACCTCAACCGGCTCTCCGACCTGCTCTTCATCCTCGCCCGGCACGCCAACCGTGAGAACGGCGACGTGCTGTGGGTGCCCGGCGGGGAGCGGGGCGAGACGTCCACCGACACCTGACACCGGCTGTGGATGCGGGCCGCACGATGTCCGCCTTCGGTGCGACGATGGCGACCCCATGGACATCCGCGACTCACTCGACGACGACTACCTCGCCCAGTTCTTCGACGCGGGCACGATGTCTCGCGCCGTGGGTTGCCTGAGTCACGTGCTCCGACTCGAGGTCGTCCACGAGTCGTCCAGCAGCCTGACCGCCACCGCACAGGTCGTGGGCACCGCCCCGACGCCCTACGACGTGCAGTTCCACGCCGAGGTCAACGACACCTCCGACTGGGTGTTCAGCGCCTGCTCCTGCCCGGTCGCGCGCCTGTGCAAGCACGGCGCCGCCGTGGCGCTCCGGCTGCGTGGGGCGTCGCGTCCCGCCTCCCAGCCGGTGTGGCACGAGCGCCTGGCCCGGCTCAACGACGATCTCGCGCGGCGGGCGCAGTCCACCCTCGTCGGCACGCGTCTCGGTCTCGAGATCTCTCGGCGTCCTGCCGGACGGTGGTCCAGGGGCACGCCCGGCGACTTCTCGATGCGCCCGATGCGACCCGGCGCACGCACGGGCTGGGTGCGCAGCGGTGCCGAGTGGAGCGACCTGTCCGGTCCGGTGGCCCGCAGCCGCTTCGTCCCGGCGCAGGCCGAGGCGCTCCAGACGCTCCACCGTGGCCTCGTGGGGCTGCACACCTACCTGGTGGCCGGGGCCGCGCCGATGCTCGACGACTACGGCGACCGGCTCGTCCCGGCCCTGCGCACCGCCGTCGCCGCCGGCGTCACCCTGCTCCCCGGGGCCGGCATCGAGACCCTCGCCCTCAGTGACGGACCGGCCCGGGTCACCGCCGACCTGACCACTCGCGGCGAGGAGTCCGTGCTCGGGGTCGTGGCGGAGGTGGGCGAGCGACGCTGGCGAGGCGACCAGGTCATGCCCGTCGGTCGACCGACGACGACCCTGGTCCTGGTGGAGGGCGACGACGTGCTGCTCACCGACCTGACCGAGCCGGTGGACGAGGGCCTGCTCGACCTGCTCCTGGGGCCGCCCGTGGTCGTCGGCGCCGAGGACCTCGATCCGTTCCTCATCGCCCTGGGGCCGCTGAGCAGACGACTGCAGATCGGCTCGTCCGACGGCTCCCTGGAGGTGCCCGCTCCCCCACGGCCGGGCCTGCGGCTGCGGGTCACCTGGCACTCGCCCACCCACGCATCGCTGGACTGGCGCTGGTCCTACGGTCCGGCCACCTGCCCCCTCGCCTCCACCGACGCGCTCGGCGGCGTGCGCGATCCGTCGACCGAACGCGAGATCCTCTCCACCGTCCCCGCCCCGTTGGCGGCGGCGACCAGCATCCGGGGCGGTGATGCCCTGGCCCTGGCGCTCCACGAGCTGCCACACCTGCGCAGCCTGGCCGACCTCGACGTCGTCGAGGAGCAGCGGCCCGACTTCCGGGAGTCCACTGCC
>JBBSOR010000072.1:0-20035 GCA_038259535.1 Propionibacteriales bacterium
CCCGCCCACTTCACGCGCGGGGGGCGCTTCCTCGACGAGCTCCCGGTGACCGACATGATCCTGCCGCTGGTGGTCGTCGACGTACGCCGCCAGGTCGCGGCCGACGTCGACCACACCGTGACGGTCGCCGACCTCGAGGCCCACGAGGCCGAGCACGGCACCGTGCCGGAGGGCGCATTCGTCGCGCTGCTCACCGGGTGGGCCGACCGCTGGCCCGATGGCGCGGCGATGGCCAACCGCGATGCCGAAGGTCTCGCGCACTACCCCGGCTGGGGAGTCGACGCACTGACCTTCCTCGTGGAGGACCGCGACGTGAGGGCCATCGGCCACGACACGACCGACACCGATCCCGGTGCCGTCGTGGGTGCGGGGACCGCGCCCGCGGAGACCTACATCCTCGGCGCCGACAGGTGGCAGATCGAGATGCTCGCCGGCCTCGACCGGGTACCGGCCACCGGCGCCCTCGTGGTCGCGACCTGGCCCAAGCCGCGGGAGGGCTCGGGGTTCCCGGCGCGCGTCTTCGCGATCGTCGACCGCTGAGCCGATCCCCCAGCGGGTCGGGCTTCGAACTGCCGACGGCCACGGCTGCGCGACCGAGGCTGCGCGTGCGGTGTCGACTGGTCAGGTGTTGGCGCCGCGCGCGTCGACGGCCCAGGTGTCGACGACCCGGTCGCCGTCGACGACCACGAGCCGGTCGACGAGGTTGACGCTCGTGCAGACGTGGTTGGGGACGACCCGGACGCGGCTGCCCACGGCGGGGACAGGTGCGTCGCCGAACGTGGCGGTGGCGTGATGCTCGGACAGGGTGACGATGCGGGCGCATGGGTGGGCGGGCAGGCGCCCGTGCCCGGTCGCCCACGTGGCTCGGTCGGAGCTGAGGATCTTGCTGCCCGCGTCGAGGAGAGCCTCACCGTCTCGCGCGTGGACCACCGTCGAGATGACACTCAGGGCACAGTCGGCGAACGTGATCGACCCCAGCTCGACCTGCTGGGCGTCGCCGAAGGCGGAGACGCCCGGGCGCGTCTCGGTGGCGAGGAACCCGAGGGGCGCCTCCTCCCCCACGCCGTGAAGGTGCTCGGTGGGTGAGGTCCCGCCGCTGCGCACGCGAGGCTGGATGCCGACGGCCACCAGTGCGTGAGCCGCCAGATCAAGGGCCCGCGCCTCGTCGGCCGCTGCCCCCTCGCGGGCACCGGGGGCGTAGGCATGGCCGGGGAAGGTGAACACGCCCACCACGTCCAAGCCGCGCGCGACGGCGTGGGCCGCGACATCGCCGGCGCGCCCCGGGTCGCCTCCGGTGCGATGGTGCCCGGAGTCGACCTCGATGACGACCTCCACCGGGGCTCCGCGCAGGGCGTCGGCGAGCTGGTCGGCACCGGCGATCGAGTCCACCCCGACCCGGAGCGCGAGGGTCCCCGCCAGTGCTCGCAGTCGATCTGCGCGAGTCCCGACCGCCCAGATCGGGTAGGCCAGGAACAGGTCGTCGAACCCGGCGGCGGCGAAGATCTCGGCCTCACCGACGGTCGCGAGGGTCAGCCCGACGGCGCCGTGGTGCAGCTGGCGTCGGCCGAGGGCGATGCTCTTGTGGGTCTTGGCGTGCGGGCGCCACGCGACGCCGCGAGACCGCGCCTGCTCGGCGCTCGTCGCGAGGTTGCGCTCGAGGACGATGCGATCGACGATCAGGAACGGGGTGTCGAGGGCGTCCACGTCCATCGGCAGCCGGACGTCAGCCCTGCGCCATGTCCACGAAGCGCGAATAGTGCCCCTGGAAGGCGACAGTGAGGTCGCGGGTCGGGCCGTTGCGGTGCTTGGCCACGATCAGGTCGGCCTCGCCGGGGCGGGTCGACTCCTTCTCGTAGACGTCGTCGCGGTGCAGCAGGATCACCATGTCGGCGTCCTGCTCGAGCGAGCCCGACTCGCGGAGGTCGCTCATCATCGGGCGCTTGTCGCCGCGCTGCTCGGGACCACGGTTGAGCTGGGACAGCGCGATGATCGGCAGCTCGAGCTCCTTGGCGAGGAGCTTGATGTTGCGGGAGAACTCCGAGACCTCGAGCTGGCGGGACTCGACCTTCTTGCCCGAGCTCATCAGCTGCATGTAGTCGATGACGATGAGCTTGAGGTCGTGGCGCTGCTTGAGCCGACGCGCCTTGGCCCGGATCTCCATCATCGTCATGTTGGGGCTGTCGTCGATGAACATCGGCGCCCCGGAGACTTGGCCCATCTTGCGGGCGAGCTTCTCCCAGTCGTCGTCGCGCATGGTGCCGTTGCGGATGTGGTTGAGCGGCACCTTCGCCTCGGCCGAGAGCAGACGCATCATGATCTCCGAGCGCGTCATCTCGAGGCTGAAGAAGCAGCTCGTCAGGTTGTTGTGGATCGAGGCCGCGCGACAGAAGTCGAGCGCAAGGGTCGACTTGCCCATGGCGGGACGCGCCGCCACGATGATCATCTGCCCCGAGTGGAGGCCGTTGGTCAGGTCGTCTAGGTCGGCGAAGCCGGTCGGCACGCCGTAGAGGCCCGCCTCGCGGTTGCCGATCATCTCGATCTCGTCGAGGACGCCGCTCATGATGTCGCTCAGCGGCGCGTAGTCCTCGGTGGCACGGCGGTCGGTGACCTTGTAGACCTCCGCCTGGGCGCTGTCGACGACGTCGTCGATCTGGCCCTCGCCCGCGTAGCCGAGCTGGGCGATGCGGGTGCCGGCCTCGACGAGGCGGCGCAGCACGGCCTTGTCGCGCACGATCTCGGCGTAGTAGCCGGCGTTGGCCGCGATCGGCACGTTGGCCGAGAGGGTGTGGAGATAGGGGGCGCCACCGATGCGCTGGAGCTCGCCGCGCCTGGTCAGCTCGGCCGCCACCGTGATCGGGTCGGCGGGCTCGCCGCGGCCGTAGAGGTCGATGATGGCGTCGTGGATGATCTCGTGGGCGGGGCGGTAGTAGTCGACGCCCTTGAGCGCCTCGACCACGTCGGCGATGGCGTCCTTGGACAGCAGCATCGAGCCGAGCACGCTCTGCTCGGCGGCGTTGTCCTGCGGCGGCGTGCGGTCGCCGGCCGAGCGCGGGGCGTTGCCCGGCTCGTAGGCCGCGGGGCCGTCGCCCCAGGCCTCGTCGGTGTCCCCCTCGAAGGTGACGCTCACCGGTGCTCCCTTCGTCGTCTGCTCACCACCGCTGCCCCGACGCTAGGGAAGAGCACCGACAGCGAGTCGGCAGTCTCCACGCGGGGTCCGTGCCGCGCGTGAACCTACGTGCTCCACGACGCCATGGGAAGCCGGCGGCCGTGAGTTATCCACAGGGTCTGTGGACAACCTGCGCACTCGCGTGGACGACACGCTGGTCCGGGTGCACATGTCGTGGATCCACCTGTGGAGAGAGATCTTTTCTTGGCCCGAACAGGCCCTCTGACCTGCGAAAACGTCGTGCACACCCTGTGGATGAAAATCTCCACGCCGGCGGGGTCGTTCACCTGTCCGACATCTGGATGATGCCCGTTGGATGGCCGACCACCTACCGCGGCGACGGTGAGATGCGCCTCATCCACACCGCCGTGCACAGGTAGTCCGATCGGGCTATGTACACAGGCAGGGACCACCGGATAGGGCGCCCGCGAACGCCAGGTGGGCCAGCGGGTGGGCCAGCGGGTGGGCCAGCGGGCGGGTCAGCAGGCGGGTCAGCAGGCGGGTCAGCAGGCGTGGGGGTCGAAGCCGTAGGGCAACTCGAGGCGGTGCGACTTCATCAGCGCGTCGTCGGTGAGGATGTCGAGGGTGCGGCCCTCGGCGGCGACGATGCCGTCGGAGAGCACGATCGCGCGTGGGCACAGCTGCAGGGCGTAGGGCAGGTCGTGGGTGACCATCAGCAACGTGACGTCGAGGCCGGTGAGGATGTCGGCGAGCTCGCGGCGCGAGGCCGGGTCGAGGTTGGAGCTCGGCTCGTCGAGCACGATGATCTCCGGCTCCATGACGAGCACCGTGGCCACGGCCACGCGACGCCGCTGGCCGAACGACAGGTGGTGCGGCGGGCGGTCGACGAAGTCGGCCATCCCCACCATCTCCAGGGCCGCCATCACCCGGCGGTCGAGGTCGGCGCCTCGGATCCCGAGGTTGCGCGGACCGAAGGCGACGTCGTCGCGCACGCTGCCCATGAAGAGCTGGTCGTCGGGGTCCTGGAAGACAATGCCCACCCGCCGGCGGATCTCGGAGAGGTTCTCCTTGACGACAGGGAGGCCCGACACGCTCACCGTGCCGCGCCCGGGCATCAGGATGCCGTTGAGGTGCAGGACCAGGGTGGTCTTGCCCGCACCGTTGGGGCCCAGCACGGCCACGCGCTCGCCTCGGTGCACGTGCAGGTCGACGCCGAAGAGCGCCTGGTGGCCGTCGGGATAGGCGAACGCCACGGACTCGAGGTCGAGGACCGGCGTGCTCATCGGCGTGCGCTCCCGTCGTAGCCGCGGGCGATCATCGCGAGGTGCACGCGCTCGCCGCGCTCGAAGGACCGGATGAACAGGGCGCCGATCGAACGGCCCAGCACCGGCCAGTGCCGGGGGTTGCGCGCGGTGAACCCGCGGGACTCCCGGGCGGTCTTCATCCGGCCCAGCTCGTCGGTCACGACGTCGAGGTCGCGGATCATGAAGCCCATGATCTGGACGAGCTGCGACGGCACCCGCAGCCGTTCGAGGCCGGCGAGGAGATCGCGGGGGTCCGTCGTCGCGGCCAGCAGCAGGCTGGCCAGCACGCCGAGCGTCGCCTTCGTCATCAGGCCGCCGGCGGCCACCAGCCCCGGCTCGCTGACCGACAGGCCGAGCACCTCGACCCGGGGGCCCATGGCGACGAACGGCAGCACCGCGGCGAACACGAGCACCGGGGTCTCGATCACCATCCGCCGCGCCAGGTAGGGCACGGGCACGCCTGACACGGCGACGAGCGCGGCCAGCACCACGGCGTACGCCACGAAGGCGGGGACCCAGCCCAACGGGGTCGCGACCACGACGAGCATGAAGCCGACCAGGCCGGCGACCTTGAGGTGGGCCGGAGCCCGGTGCAGCGGGGAGTGGCCGTGGAAGTGCAGCCGGTGACCGTGCGGGGCGCCCATCACTCCCCCTCGCCGTCGGAGCGGACCCGGACCGGCGCCGGCTCGGGCGAGCGCCGGAGCCGGACCAGCAGCGTGGACAGGCCGAGGACCACCAGGCAGCCGAGCACCCCGGCGAGCCCACCCGAGATGCGGGTCTGGTCGAGGCCGGCCACCTCGTAGCCGGCGAGCGGACCACCACCCGCGGCCTGTTCAGCGGACGCGAAGCCCAGGTCGCCCGCGACCCGGTTGAGCCCGTCGGGGCTGGCGGAGGCATAGAAGCTGACGACACCGGCGACGACGAGGGCCAGCCCCAGGACGCTCAGGAGGACGGTGCGCGTCGAGATGCTCCTCATGCCGACACCATCCGCGTCTCGAGCTCGCGCGTGGCGAGGTGGCGGCGGGCACCATGCACGAGGTCGGGGCGGACCGAGACGATGCCGGCCACGACCATGAAGGTGATGACGGCCTCCCCGATCCCGATCAGCAGGTGCACCCCGAGCATGGCGGTCAGCAGCGTGTCGAAGGGGATCGGCACGACCCCGCCCAGCGCGTAGAGCACGACGAACATCGCCGCGCTCATGGCCACCGATGCCGCGGCGCCGAGGGCGGCGGCCGGCGCGACCATCGAGATCCGCTTGGGCAGCACGACCTGGGCGCCGCGGAAGACGGCGTAGCCGGTGACGACGGCGACGACCCCCATCAGCACCACGTTGGTGCCCAGCGCGGTGATGCCGCCGTCGGCGAAGAGCAGCGCCTGCACCACCAGGACGACAGTCATGCAGAGCAGCCCGGTGTAGGGCCCGACGAGGACGGCCGTGAGGGCACCCCCCATGAGGTGCCCGCTGGTGCCTCCCGCCACCGGGAAGTTGATCATCTGGCCCGCGAACACGAAGGTCGCGATGATGCCGGCGAGCGGCGCGACGCGATCGTCGAGCTCGCGTCGCGCGCCGCGCAGGGCGACCGCGATGCCGGCGGCCGCCACGCCCGCTGTGACCAGCGAGGTCGGCGCGTCCAGGAATCCGTCGGGCACGTGCATGGTGACCTCCCGGGTCTTGTTGCACACGATGTGCAACAACGGTGGTTCGGTGCCGACCGCTCGCCCGGATGGGAGATCCGGGAAAAAGATGTGACCTGGCTCTCTCCGCTCAGAAACCGATCAGCGTGCGGATCACCACGCCCGTCCCGACCGCGCAGATGCCCAGCGCCGCGCCGTACCTCAAGAAGGTGCGCAGGTTGCCGGCCAGGAACCCGCGCTGGAGCGCCAGCCGCTCCAGTCGCGTCACCACGTCGCGGGCCAGCAACCCCACCGCGGCCAGCGAGGCGGCCATCCCGATGCCGAAGGCGAGGACCAGCACGAAGCCGAACCACGCCCGGCCCAGCGCCACCGCCGCGAGCAGCAGCAGCAGAGCCGACGGACTGGGCACCAGACCCCCGACCAGGCCCATCACCCACACCCCCCACCGTCCGGGAGCGGTCTCCGGCTCCGCCGCGGGAGGTGCGACGACGCTCGCCGTCGCGACCGACACCGATCCCGCCGCCGCATGCACCGGCTCGGACGAGTGGTCGGGCACGTGCGGGTGATCCTGCCCATGACCGTGCCCGTGGCCGTGCCCGTGGCCGTGCCCGTGGCCGTGGCCCTGGCCGCCGTCGGTGCGCAGCCGGGCCAGGAGGTAGAGACCCAGGCCCACGATGAGCAGGCCGGTGGCGAGCGTCAGCCAGGGATAGATCCGGGCCGGCACGAAGGCGCTGCTGAGCGAGACGAGCACGCCCAGCACGAGCACCGATCCGGTGTGCGCGATGGTGACGGCGCTGCCGACGGCGAAGGCCGAGCGCACCGAGCTGTCACCGCGCTGCGAGAGGTAGAAGGCCATCACGGTCTTGCCGTGGCCGGGTGAGAGGGCGTGAGTCGCACCCAGGGTCAGCGCCACGGCGACGGCGAGGAAGCCCGCGATCCAGCCGTTCTCGCCCAGCAGGGAGGTGGCGCGTGCCGAGAGCCAGCTGGTGCTGGCGGAGGTGGGGCCGTCGTCCTGCGTGCCGGGGAGCACGCCGGCCGGTCCACCCGCGGACACGACGAGCGTGGCGGAGGTGACGTCGAGCGGGGACTGCAGAAGGTCCTGGGGATAGGAGGTGAGGCGGTTGCTGGTGCTCTCGCTGGGGACGTCCGAGCTGGTGAGGGTCATCTGGTCACCGACGGCGGTGACCTCGCGCCAGCCCACCGAGCCGGGTGCGGTGTTGTCGGTGAAGGTGAGCCCACCGGCGCCGATCTCCGCGGCGCCGGAGTAGGCGCAGGTGATGCGGGTGATCGGCAGGCCGCCCTCCCCGTCGGCGAGCGAGGCCGACGACGTCTCCAGGGTGAGGCGCAGGTCGGTGCCGCCCACACCCAGGTCGAGCCCGCGGCCCGTCGTCGTGCACTCGTCTCGCGCGAGCCTCGGCAGGTCGTCGATGGCGCGCCCGAGCTGGGCGGTGGGGATCTCCGCGAGGTCGACGACGTGGTCGACCTGGACGCCGTCGGGCTGGACGAGGATCCCGGTGTAGCGGTTGACGGTGAAGTTGCCCAGGGGGTGCGCCGAGGCCGGGCCGGCCGCGACGAAGAGGCAGCCGGCGATGGCGCCGAGGGCGAGGACGAGACGGGCGAGGACTCTCATCGGGTGCCGTCGATCCCGGCCAGGACGGTCTGGGCCTCGTCTCGCTGCCACGGCGACATGCCGGGGTCGGTGTCGAGACCGCGGCGCAGGTGGGTCCGGGCCTCGCCCGTCATCCCCAGCGCCGCCTCGATGGTGCCGCGGTGGATCCAGAACTTGGCCTCCGGCGAGCCGAGGCGGGTCGCCTTACGGGCGAGGGTGAGGGCCTCGCGGTCGCGGCCGGTGCGGTGCAGCGCCCACGCGAGCGCGTCGGCGACGTGGACGCTGGTGCGCTGACGCCACTCGGCGCGGGCCTGGCTGAGTGCTCGCGCAGGCGAGCCGTGGTCGGCCTCGAAGAGCGCGGTCTCGAGGTCGGTGCGGACGCCGCTGGCGTCGAGGAGCGTGATCGTGGTGCGGACGACGGCGAACTGGGCGTCGGCCTCGTCGGGTCGGCCGAGGTGCTCGAGCAGCTCGCCGAGCTCGGTCAGGTATTCCGGCAGCGGCTGGCGGGACACGACGTCCTGCCACAGCACCACCGCGTCCTCGAGGTGGCCCTGCGCGGTTGCGAGGCGCGCGGAGGACACGAGGCCCGGCAGGTAGCCCGGCACCGCCTCCTGGACGATGTCGAGCTGACGTCCCGCGGCGGCGAGCCGGTCCTGCTTGCGCAGGATGTCGCCGGCAAGGGTCAGGGTGTAGGCCTTGTCCGCGCGGGACCCGGCGGCCGCCGCGCGGCGCAGGATGCCCAGGGCACGGTCCAGGTCACCGCGCAGCTCGTAGGCGTAGGAGTAGCGGGCCGCGATCGCCGTGCTCGGCTGGAGCCGGTCGGCGGTGCGCAGCGCCTCCAGCTGCTCGTCGTACCTGCCGAGCTCGTTGAGGGCGTCGACGCGGATCGCGAGGGCGCCGAGGTCGCGCGGGTTGATGGCGAGCGCCTCCTCCGCGCTGGTCAGCGCGTCGGAGAAGTCGTGGCGGGCCGAAGCGATCGCGGCCTCGGCCGCGAGGGCGGGGAAGTTGTCGTCAGGCGCGATGCCGAACGAGCGGGCCGCGGCCTCGTCGGCCTTCTGGTAGTAGGTGGCGTTGCCGGTGACGCGCGCCTGCTCGACGTAGGCGACCGCGAGGTTGGCCCAGGACACGTGGTCGGCGGGCACGCGGCGGAGGGTGGCCTGGAGCGAGGCGACCGCCGCGTCGAGGTCCTGACCGGAGTTGGGGACGACGCGGGGAACGGATCCGGCCGCCGGAGCGGAGGGCGGGCTGGTCGTGGTGGCGACTCCGATGCCACCGGAGACAGCGAGCACGAGGCCCACACCGATGACGATGAGGCTCTTACGCATGCGTGGGCGTCCTTCCGGGGGTGAAGCGGGGGTGAGGCGGTGGTGAGGCGGTGGTGAGGCGGTGGTGCAGCCCGACCGCGCGACGCGTACGCCGCGCGGTCGGGCTGGTGGTGAAGGGTCAGGCCTTGCGGCGACGCGTGGCGCCACCGATGCCGCCGATCAGGGCCAGGAGGCCCACACCGACGAACGCCATCGAGCTCTGGCGGTTGGGAGCGATGCCCTGGAGGACACCACCCTTGCTGGACGACTGCTTGGCCGAGGCACCCGCGGACGGGTGCGGGTCGGCGTTGCTGCCGCTGGCCGGGAGGGCCAGGTAGGGGAACGTGTTGTCGAAGGCGACGTCATTGGCGTCGACACCGTCACCGAGGTCGTTCGCCGATCCGACGAGCTCACCCTCGACGACCTGGAGCGCGATGTCGATGACGTCGTCACCGAGTCGACGGCCGTTGGGGAAGCCCTGCGTGTCGCCACCGATCACACCGAGCCGGTTGGGCTCCGCGGTCACAGGGGTCGACATGTTGAGGCGCAGCTGCTCGCTGGGCGTGATCTTGCCCTTGGGCATGTTGAGCCCCTTGACGCCCGTGAGGAACACCGACACGAGGTCGTTGCGCGGGGTCTTGGGGGCCTTGATGCCGTAGATGGCCTCGACCAGCTTGGGCAGCTCGGGGTTGGTGACGTACTTGAGCGCCCCGCCGTCCTGCGTCGGGTCGGACGCGTTGAAGCCGTCCTTGAGCTTGAGCGGGATGACGACCTCGTTGACCAGCGGGTTGCCCAGGCGCGAGACCTGGTGGTAGCCCTTGCCGGTCGCCGACTTCTTCGAGGTGGTCGACCAGACGCCGATGACCGGGTTCTTCTTGGCGTTGTGGCGCTTGGCCACCCACTTCTGCGGCACCTGGAGAGCGACGGACTGGACGTTGAAGCCGGCCAGGGTGTCGTCGCCGGCCTCGGAGAGGTCACCGCCGTAGAGCAGGTCGAAGACGCGCAGGTCGAGGAAGAACGGGTCCTCGGCCTGACCGACGAAGGACTTCATGTTCTTGCCGACCCTCGTGACGGCCTGGCTGCGCAGCTTGTTGTAGGCCGGCATCGAGGCGGAGCCGATGTTGGACGGCGCCACGCGGCGGCTCTTGATGAGCGTCTTCTTCTTGTTCTTGTAGAACCGCTGCAGCTTGTAGGTCTGGTAGTAGTTCAGGTCCTTGTCCTTCAAGGAGTTCACTTCGCCCGTGGCGGCCAGGAACGTGTCCTTGGTGACGTAGTGGTCCTCGAAGGTCCACCGGAACGTCACGTCGGGCTTGGCGTCCGCGTTGTTGTCGATCTTGATGTCGTAGCGCGCATCGGTGGCGAAGCTGTAGAAGTTCGGACCACCGGCCGGCTCCTCGAAGGGCAGCCAGTTGGCGATCAGGGTGACGGAGTCCTTCTTCTCCGGGCTGCGGAACGCGTAGAGGTCCGTCGTGTCGTACTGCGGCGTCCCCGAGATGAGTGGAGCTTCCCGGTGGCTGGACGCGGTGGCGGCGAGCGGACCAAGACCGGCGAAACCGACTGCTGCCAGCAGTCCGCCGGTGCAGGCCAGGGCTACTGCCCCGTGCCGCTTGGTGGGTCGTGAGCGGTTCATCAGCAACTACTCCTTGTGTTGGCCCGGGCCGCGGTCGATCGTGCGGCCGGTTCGGGCGACCCGAGACTCCGTGAGTGGGCCGGGGTGGGTTGTGTTCGGAGTCACAACGGATGCGGATTGGTGCGGATGCGGGCCACCCCGAGGGGCCGTCTCCGGGGCCGGTTCCTACGCTCGTGTCCGTGAAGGCCATCGACCGCGAGATCCTGCGTCTCGCCGTCCCCGCCTTCCTCGCGCTGGTCGCCGAGCCGCTCTTCCTGCTCTCCGACGCTGCGATCGTCGGCCACCTCGGCACCTCGGAGCTGGCGGGCCTCGGCATCGCGGCGGTGATCCTGCAGACCGTCGTGGGCCTCTGCGTCTTCCTCGCCTACGGCACCACCGCGAGCGTCGCGCGCCACCTCGGCGCCGGTGACCTGCGGGCCGCGCTCGCCCAGGGCGTCGACGGTGTCTGGCTCGCCGTGATCATCGGCACGCTCGCCACAGTCGTCGGGATCGTGGCCGCCCCGGCGCTGGTGGGCGCCTTCGACACCGGGTCCGAGGCCGCCGGCCACGCCGAGACCTACCTGACGATCGCGCTCCTCGGCACCACGCCGCTGCTGATCATGCTCGCAGCGACCGGCGTGCTGCGCGGCCTGCAGGACACCCGTACGCCGCTGCTCGTCGCCGTCGCCGGCAACGCGCTCAACATCGCCCTCAACGTCCTGCTCGTCTATGGCCTCGACCTCGGCATCGCCGGGTCCGCGATCGGCTCCGTGATCGCCCAGGTGCTGTCCGCGACCTGGCTGGTCGTCGTGGTCGTGCGGGCCGCCCGCGAGCACCAGGCACCCCTGTCCCCCGACCGGGCCGGGATCCTGGCCGCCGCCCACGCCGCGATCGCCCTGGTCATCCGCACCCTGGCACTGCGTGCCTGCCTGCTCGTCGGGACCTACGCCGTCACCCGCGTCGGCACCCAGGGCGCCGACGTCAACATCGCGGCGCACCAGATCGCGGTGACGCTGTGGACCTTCCTGGCCTTCGCCCTCGACGCGATCGCGATCGCCGCCCAGGCCCTCACCGGTCGGGCGCTGGGCCGCGGTGACGTCGAGAGCACCCGGGAGCTGACCCGACGGATGGTCCGCTGGGGCTGGGGCAGCGGGATCGTCGCGGGGCTCGTGCTCGCCGCGAGCTCGCCGTTCATCGGGGCGCTGTTCTCGCCCGATCCCGAGGTGCGCGCACTGCTCGTCCCGGTCCTGGTCGTCGCTGCACTTGGCCAGCCGCTCGCGGGGATGGTCTTCGTGCTCGACGGCGTGCTCATCGGTGCCGGCGACGGGGCCTTCCTCGCCTGGGCGGGGTTGGCGGTGCTGGCGGCCTACGCGCCAGCCGCCCTCTGGGCGGCCACCCTCCCGCACGGACTCGTGGCCGTGTGGGTCGCGATGACCGTGGTCTTCATGGGCGCGCGGGGCCTCCTGCTGTCCTGGCGCGCCCGCGGTGACCACTGGCTCGTGACCGGCGCCTCGATGCGTCGTTAGTCCCTCGACCGGCCAACCCTGGGGGAGACATGACGCGACACCGCACCGCCGTCCGGATCGGGCTGCTCGCACTGCTGGGCGGTGTGCTCGTGCCGCTCGGTGCCGCGCCGGCCACGGCCACCCCGGGGTGCGTCGACGAGACCCCGCCCCACGTCCTCACCGACGGGTGCGACGACAGCACCCCGCCCGAGACGGCCCTGTCCTCCGCCAGCACGCCCAACGCGGCGGGTTACGTGGCCGTGTCGGGCATGACGTTCACACTCACCGCACAGGTCTCCGACGCGGACGCCGGTCCGTTCGGTCTCGAGTGCACGCTGGCCGGGCCAGCGCAGGCGCACGACTGGCGCCCGTGCACCAGCCCGGTGACCTACGCCGACCTCCCTGACGCACCCGCCGGGGCCTACGTCTTCGGGGCGCGCGCCGTCGACCTCGGTGACCGTCCGCTCAACCCCGACAGCAGCCTGCTCCAGCCCGGCCCCACCGACACCCCGGACGAGGACCCGACACCCGCCACGATCACGTGGGGCCAGGACACCAGGGCCCCGTTCGTCTTCGTCACCCGGAGCGGCTACGACGCCGACACGCCCACCCAGCCCGTGATCACCGGCCAGGCGGCCCGCCTGCGGCTCAACAGCAGTGAGCCCGGCTCGAGCTTCCAGTGCACCGACAACGACCAGTCCGTCCCCTGCACGCCCGGACGGTGGGAGCTCGACCAGCCCCGGACCGGGGGGCACGTCATCACCGCGCGGACCATCGACCGGGCCGGCAACGCCAGCACCTGGTCGGAGCCGGTCGAGTTCTTCGTGCCGAAGAACCTGGTGCGCAGGCGCGGCTGGGCCACGGTGCGCAACAGCGCCTACTTCCGCGGGGACGCGCTGAGGGCCAGGCACCGCGGCGCGCGCCTCGTGCTCCCCCGCACCACGGTCGGCGAGCTCCGGCTGGTGGCGCCCAGCGGTCCGGGGCTGGGGAAGGTCCGCATCCGGGTCGGCACCCGGGCCTGGCACGTGGTCGACCTCTCCGGACCGAGGTCGCCCCTGCGTCAGCACGTCGTGATCGACCGCTACTCGGGCGTCCGCAGGGGGAGGATCGTCATCGAGGCGCTGGGCGGCAAGCGGGTCGTCATCGACGCGATCGTGGCGCGTCCCCGCACCTTCCCCGCGGCGCCCTGACCGGTCGAGGTCCGCCGCCTGACCGCGGACGGGACATTCGGTCCGAGGGTCCCTGCAGGCCGCTGTCCTGCGCGCTGCCCCGGCGGCTGAGGAGAGGATCCTGACTTGGGCGCCGGTGACAGGAAGAACTTGCGGACCCGATTTCGTTGACACCGGCCCGGATGTGACTTGGGATACAGGAGTTCATCCCTTTCCACCTGCACGTCGTACGCATTCGCGCTCGGGGCGCGACGACATGCGGTGGGTCCATCCTCCGAACGGGAGATCCGCGTGATCCGTCGTACCCTCGCGGCCGGCGCTGCTATCAGCGTCACGGCCGCACTCCTCATGCCCTGGGGGACGGCTGCGCAAGCAGCCGGCATCTCCCCGGGGGACCTCAAGCCGGCGCAGGCATCGCCTGCCCAGGCGCTCACGAAGGGGACCGTGCTCGACCTCGGCACCGGTTCGGCGCCTGAGACCTACATCGTCCAGCTGGACTCGGCCGCGATCCCGACCCGGTCGGTGGAGAGCAGGGGCACGCAGCGCAGCGACGGAGCCGCTGCCTACGGCAAGGAGCTCAAGGCCGAGCAGGCCGACCTCAAGGCATCCATCGCCAAGATCACCGGGTCCGCCCCGAAGGTCCTGGGGTCCTACACCCACGCGATCAACGGCATCACGGTGAAGCTCACCCGTTCGCAGGCGCAGCGTGTCGCCCGCATCGACGGCGTCTCCGCCGTCCAGGTCGACTTCACCCGCCAGCTCAACACCGACGTCGGACCCGAGTGGATCGGAGCCCCCAGCATCTGGGACGGCACCAGCACCCCCAGCGGCGTCGGCACCAAGGGCGAGGGCATCGTCGTCGGCATCCTCGACACCGGCCTCAACCCCGCCAACCCCTCCTTCGCCGGCACCGTCCCCGAGGCGGACGGCGGCGACGGCTACGTCATGGAGAACCCGCGCGGAGCCGACACCTATGTCGGTGTCTGCAACCCGGCCGACGCCTCCTACATCCCCAACTGGGGATGCAACGACAAGGTCATCGGCTACTGGAACTTCTCCGGCACCGACGTCTATGACGACGACGGCCACGGCAGCCACACCGCCAGCACCAGCGCCGGCAACCAGGTCGACGCGACCGTCTTCGCCGCGAAGGACACGGCCAACGAGTTCTCGGTGACCCGCAACATCAAGGGCGTCGCCCCGCACGCCAACATCATCGGCTACGACGTCTGCGACGGCGCCGGCTGCCAGGGTGCCTCGATCATCGCGGCCATCGAGCAGGCGATCATCGACCAGGTCGATGTCATCAACTACTCCATCGGTGCCTCCACGCCCTCCAACCCGTGGAGCGACGCCGACGCGGTGGGCTTCCTCAACGCCCGCGCGGCCGGCATCTACGTCGCCACCTCGGCCGGCAACGACGGCCCCGGTGCCGCCACGCAGGGCAGCCCCGCCGACGTCCCGTGGATCACGTCGGTCGGCGCGACGACGCACAACCGCACCTACATCTCCTCGGTGATCGACATCGCCGGGTCCGACGACTCCTCCTTGCCCACCATCGCGGGCAAGGGTCTCTCCGGCCCGACCGACGGCTCCTACCCGCTGGTCTACGCCGGCGACGCGCCCTACAACAACCCCAGGTGCGAGAGTGACTACGACCCCATCACCGGTGACCCGCTGTGGCAGTTCGACCTGTCCAACAAGATCGTCATCTGTGACCGTGGCGGCAACGGGCGCGTGGAGAAGGGTGAGATCGTGGCGTTCAACGACGCCGCCGGCATGGTCCTCGCCAACGACCAGGCCAGCGGCACGTCGCTCAACGGTGACGCACACGCCCTCCCGGCCGCGCACATCACCTACGCCGACGGCGTGACGTTGAAGGCCTTCGTCGCCGCCCACCCGGGCGTCGAGGCAGCCCTCTCCGGCGCCGTCATCAACACCGACGACGCCAACGGCGACATCATGGCGGCGTTCTCGAGCCGCGGTCCCAACCGTGCCGTCTCGGTGATCGGCCCGTCGCTCTCGGCACCCGGCGTGGACATCCTCGCCGCTGCCGGCACCGGCAACGACACGGAGTGGGAATTCATCTCCGGCACGTCGATGGCCAGCCCGCACACCGCCGGCTCGTTCGCGCTCCTCAAGGGCGTCCACCCCACGTGGAGCCCCGCCGAGGCGCAGTCCGCGCTCATGACGACGTCGGAGCGCACCATCACCGACAACGACGGCACCCCCGCCGACTGGTTCGACATGGGCTCGGGTCGCATCGAGCTCCGCAACGCCGCTGAGGCGGGCCTGCTCCTCGACGAGGACCTCGCCGGCTACCAGGGTGCCAACCCCGCCGTCGGCGGTGACGTCCGCAGCCTCAACCTCGCCAGCATGGCCGACGACGAGTGCCTGCAGACGTGTGAGTGGACCCGCACCTTCACCGGCACCGAGACCGGCGTCGGCGCGTGGGACGTCTCCGTGGAGAACCTCTCCGACGGCGTCACCCTCAGCGTCGACACGAGCACGATCGACGTCACCGACGGTGGTGCGGTCGACGTGAGCGTCACCGCCACGCTCGACGCCGGCCTGGCCACCGACGAGTGGCTGTTCGGCACCCTGGTGCTGACGCCCGCCGGCGACCAGGTCGCACCGGCGGCGCACCTGCCGGTCGGCGTCCTGCCGTCCGCGGGTGTGCTTCCCCAGTCGATCGACATCACGACTCGTCGTGACGCCGGCTCGCAGGTGGAGCAGGACCTCGAGGCCATCGCGATCAGCGACCTGCAGATCGAGCCGAGCGGTCTCGTGCCGGAGGAGAGCACCGCGCTCTCCATCGTCGAGGACGGCACCAATGCCGACGCCTTCAACGGTGACGGCACGGCCGTCACCAACGTCGAGGTGCCTGCGGGCGCCACGAGCCTCATCGCCGAGCTGCGCAACCCGACCGCCCCGGACTTCGACCTCTTCGTCGGAACCGGTGCCGTGAGCGAGGCCAACGTCGTCGCTCAGAGTGCGAGCGGTGGCTCCAACGAGGGTGTGCAGATCGCCAACCCCGATGCCGGGACCTACTGGGTCCTGGTGCAGAACTGGGAGGCGACCGACCCCGGTGGCACCGACACCACCGACCTGGTCACGGCAGTCGTCGCCGGCGACCAGGGCAACCTGCGGGCCGAGGGCCCGTCGGGTGCGGTGCCGGCAGCCACGCCGTTCGACATCCGCACGTTCTGGGACGAGCCGGCCATGGAGGCCGGTCAGACCTGGCACGGCACGCTCACGCTCGGCAGCTCGCCGTCCAGCCCCGGTGACATCGGGGTCGTCCCGGTGACCATCAACCGGGTGCAGGACGACGTGACCAAGACCGCGGACGTGACCGAGGCGGGTCCAGGTGACGTGATCACCTACACCGTCGAGGTCCAGCCCAACGTCACGCGCAAGGACCTCACCTACTCGATCACCGACACGCTCCCCGCGAACACCACCTACGTCGACGGCTCTGCCACCGGCGGCGCCACCGTCACCGACGGCGTGGTCTCGTGGAACGGCGTGCTCGGCTCGACCTACGGCCAGGAGGGCAACTACACGATCACCACCAGTGCGGACGACGCGAGCTGCCAGACCCCGTTCGGGCCCGGCTACCTCAACCTGGCCGACCTGGACATCGACCCGGCCGCCGACATCGTCGGGGACACCAAGACGTTCTCGGCGTTCACGTCGGGCACCTACGGGTTCTACGGCAAGAGCTACCAGGGCCTGACGTTCTCCGACGACGGGTTCCTCGTCTACGACGGCGCCAACAACTACGCGGGCGAGCCGTACTTCGCCCAGACGGTGCCGGATGCTGCTGCGCCCAACAACGTCGCAGCGATGCTGTGGCAGGACATGGAGTTCCGCTACGACGCCACGACCGGTGCTGGTGTCAGCATCGCCTCGACGGGGTCCGAGCCGGGCGAAGTCGCCATCGTCGAATACGACCAGATGCGCTACTACGACGACGCGGCCGGTGATCTCGGCCAGCTCGACATGCAGGTCTTCGCGACTGCTGGCAGCAGCGACCTGGTCTTCGCCTACGACAACATCGAGGGAGGCCCCCTGCTCGGCGGAGACGCCGCGTTCGGCAACGTCACCATCGGCACCGAGAACGCCACGGCCAGCCAGGGCGCGGCGCTCGTCAACAACGGCGATGCCAACGGCGTGCTCGAGAACGGGCTGAACGTCTGCGCCAGCTACTCCGAGCCCGCGGCCGAGGGTGCCACCTTCACCTACCAGGTCACGGTCGACGACGACGCCCACGAGCGCCAGCAGCTGGTGAACAAGGCCGTCCACACGACCGACGACCCCGGCGCCAAGCCGGTGACCGTCAGCCAGACGGTCACGGTCAGGGATGCCAAGGAGCGCAGCCAGGTCGCGCTCTCGATCGACCCCAACCGCATCGAGACCGGCGGCACGACCAGTGCCACGGCCACGGTGTTCACCGCGGGCGAGACGGCGCCCACCGGGACGGTCCAGTTCTGGGCCGGCACCCGGTTGGCCGGGACCGGCACCATCGGTGCCGGAGGCAAGGCGACGGCGAGCCTCACCGGCTTCACCACCGCAGCGACCATCCCCGTGACGGCCACCTACTCCGGCGACGCCGGAACGCTGGGCAGCACGTCGGCTCCGGTCAACCTGGTGGTCTCCGCCCCCGGCCAGCCCGCACCGAAGGTGAAGTCCCGGGTGCAGCTCGACGGCCCCAGGTCGGTCAAGGCCGGCAAGTTGGTCAAGCTCAAGGTGCTCGTCCTCGCCGAGGGCGTCACCCCGAGCGGCACGGTGACCATCAAGGTGAAGGCACCGGGCAAGCGCACCAAGACCCTGACCGCCGAGCTCAACAAGTACGGCAAGGTCAAGGTCAAGCTGGGCAGGTTCCACAAGCCCGGCAAGGTCAAGGTCACGGTCAACTACGCGGGCGACGCCGCTGTCCTGGGCGACTCGGCCAGGACGTCGTTCAAGGTGACCCCGAAGAAGAAGAGGGGCCACCGCTGAGGCACCTGATCAGCCCACGCGGCTGACGCAACCCGGCGAGGGGGTCAGTGGTCACACTGGCCCCCTCGCTGCGTGTCCGGAACCCCCGTGTCCGGCGCCCCGTCCCACCTGATGTGATGACGTGGATGAGTCGGTCCCTGCCACTGGTGGTGTGCGCCGCCCTGCTGGTCGGGTGTGGCGGCTCCCCCGACCCCGCTCCCGAGGAGTCCGCCGTGGACCAGAGCACACCCTCAGCCACCCCGACGCCGTCCCCCGACGCGCCGTCGTCCTCCCCCGGGACCGGAACGCCCGCCGTCGAGCAGTCCATCGACGACCTGGCCGCGTCCCTCGGTGTCGACCGCTCCACCGTCGAGATCGTCTCCGTCGAGGACGTCACCTGGCGCGACGGAAGTCGTGGCTGCGCGAAGCCAGGGGACAGCTACACCCAGGCACTCATCGACGGCTCCCGGATCACCCTGGGCGTCGGAGGGCGGACCTACGAGTACCACTCCGGCGGCTCCCGACCGCCCGCGCTCTGCGACGAGCCCACCGAGTAGACGCACGACGGCCCGCCACCTCCGAGGAGGCGACGGGCCGTCGAGTGGTGCGTGGAGTCGGCGATCAGGCCGGAACGATGTTGAGGGCCACCGTGGCGGACACCTCGTCGTGCAGCTTGACCGACACCTCGTGGGCGCCGAGGGTCTTGATCGGGTTGACCACGACGATCGTGCGGCGGTCGACCTTCTCGCCCGACACCTCACTGATCGCGTCGGCGATCTCGGCGGTGGTGACGGCGCCGAAGAGGCGACCGGCCTCACCGGAGCGGACCTGCACGTTGACCGCATTGGCCTCGAGCTTGGTCTTGATCTCCTTGGCGTGGTCCTCGTCGCGCGCCGCACGAGCCGTGCGGGCGGTCTTGATGGACTCGATGGTCTTCTCGCCACCACGGGTCCAGCGCATGCCGAGGCCACGGGGAATGAGGTAGTTACGGCCGTAGCCGTCCTTGACCTCGACCACGTCGCCGGGGGCGCCGAGGCCGTCGACCTCCTGGGTCAGGATGAGCTTCATGTCTCGTGCTCCTCTCAGCGACCGGTGGACGTGTAGGGCAGCAGAGCCAGCTCGCGCGCGTTCTTGACGGCGATGGCCACGTCGCGCTGGTGCTGGACGCAGTTGCCGGTCACGCGACGGGCGCGGATCTTGCCGCGGTCGGAGATGAACTTGCGGAGGAGGGTGGTGTCCTTGTAGTCGACACCGGTCGCCTTCTCCTTGCAGAACTGGCAAACCTTCTTCTTGGGCTTGCGCAGAATTGCCTTGGCCATTGTGGTGCTCCCTTTCAGTGAGCCCGGCCCTGAGGCAAGTCAGGGACGGAATGGAATGGAATTCTCTGTCGAACTTCCGGATCGGGTGCCCGGGTCTCGATACGTCCCGTCACGGCTTCGCGAACACAGCCGTGGGGACTACTCGACCTGGCTGCCTCTCCCTGCCTCGCTTGGCTCGGCAGGGAGCAGCTCAGAAAGGGGGCTCGTCGTTGCCGCCGGAGACCCCGGGCGTGGCCCACGGGTCCTTCGGCGGGGCGGACTGGTTGCCACCCTGCGGCTGCGCCTGGGGCTGTCCGCCCCAGCTGCTGTTGCCGCCACCCTGCGCGGGAGCCGAGCTGGCCCACGGGTCGTCGGCCGGTGCGGTCGAACCGCCACCGCCACCGCCTCCGCCCGAGTAGCCGGCGCCGCCACCGGAGTAGCCGCCACCGCCACCGGACCGGGTCGTCTTGGTGACCTTGGCCGATGCGGAAC
>JBBSOR010000073.1:0-19924 GCA_038259535.1 Propionibacteriales bacterium
AGGCGCTGCTCGCCGGCGAGAGGGTCGTGCTGGTCACCGATGCCGGGATGCCGAGTGTGTCCGACCCGGGCTACCGGCTCGTGGCCGCCGCCGTCGCGCACGACGTCCGCGTGACTGCCGTCCCGGGCCCGAGCGCGGTGCTCACGGCCCTCGCGGTCAGCGGCCTGCCGGTCGACCGGTTCTGCTTCGAGGGCTTCTTGCCGCGCAAGGCGGGCGAGCGCGGGCGGCGACTGTCCGCGCTGGCGGGGGAGGAGCGCACGATGGTCTTCTTCGAGGCGCCGCACCGCACCCAGGCCGCGCTCGTCGCGATGGCCGACGCGCTGGGCGACGACCGGCCGGCAGCGGTCTGCCGCGAGCTCACCAAGACCTATGAGGAGGTCCGGCGCGGCCCGCTCGCGGAGCTCGCCAGGTGGGCCGCGGACGGGATCCGTGGCGAGGTGACGATCGTCGTCGAGGGCTCGAGCGGAGCGCCTGCGGTGGGCACCGATCCCGGCTCGCTGCGTGCGGCCGTCGCCGAGCTCTAGGCGAGCGGGTCCACCCGCAAGGAGGCGATCGCCGAGGTCGCCAAGCGCGCCGGGCTCCCCAAGAGAGAGGTCTACGACGTTGTCCACCGCTGACCCCGAGGGTGGCCCCACCCGCAGTCGTGCCGCGACCGAGGAGACCTCCGGGGCCCGCCGCGATCGCGAGCGCCCCCCGGCGCCCGAGCCGCTGCCACACCCCGTCGTCGACAACCACTGTCACCTCGACATCGCCGACGGCGCCTGGGTCACCACCGAGGCCGCCATCGCCGCCGCAGCCGACGTCGGGGTGCCGCGGATCGTGCAGATCGGCTGCGACCTGCCGGGCGCGCGATGGGCCGTCGAGGCCGCCGCGGCGTACGACGCACTGGTCGCCGGCGTCGCGCTGCACCCCAACGAGGCGCCGCGACTCGCGGCGACGGGCGAGCTGGAGTCGGCGCTGGCGGAGATCGAACGGCTCGCCACCTCCCACGACAAGGTCCGCGCCGTCGGCGAGACCGGCCTGGACCGCTTCAGGCATGCGCAGAGCGGCACCGGCGAGGCCGGCTGGACCGCGCAGGAGGAGAGCTTCCGCCGCCACATCGACCTGGCCAAGCGGCTCGACAAGACGCTGGTGATCCACGACCGCGACGCCCACGACGACGTGCTCCGGGTCCTCGACGAGGAGGGTGCGCCCGAGCGGTGGGTGATGCACTGCTTCTCCGGCGACGACGCCTTTGCCCGACGGTGCCTCGACCGCGGCGCGCACCTCAGCTTCGCCGGGACCCTGACCTTCAAGAACGCCGCGCCCCTGCGCAACGCGCTCGCCATCACCCCGCGCGACCGCATCCTCGTCGAGACCGACGCCCCCTTCCTGACCCCCACGCCCTACCGCGGCCGCCCCAACGCCTCCTACCTCGTGCCGCTCACGATGCGGGCGATGGCCGAGGTGCTGGTGGCCGACCTCGAGGAGCTCTGCCGCGCGGTCGACGCCAACACCGAGGTGGCCTTCGGGGGCTCCTGGTAGGACCGTCCGGCCACCCGCCTCGTGCGGTCGCCGTGACCGGCGTCTCGCACGAATTCCGGCGTTCGAGTTTGCGTCATGGCCTCACGTCGTTATCGTCTTGTGATTGTTGGCCGGGATCGGGAGTGATGTCGGCAGCACAAAGGACCGGATCGGGCCGGTCCTGCGAGACCCCCGCTCGCACGTCGTACGGCTCCACTGCTCGCTGGTGGCCGCTGCGCACGCTCGGCCGGGGGGTGCTGCCACCCGAGGACCGGGGAGTACGACGTTCGGAGAACCGTGCGCTCTCGTTTCGCGCAGCTCAGCAGGTCCAAGGCAGTCCTGGCGACCCTCGTGGGGGTCATCGTGGCGGCCGTCGCAGGTACGACGGTCGGCTACGCAGCACTGAGCAAGGACGTGACCCTCACCCTTGATGGCCGCACGACCCACGTGAGCGCCATCGGCGCCACGGTCGGTGACGTGCTGGCAGCCGAGGGCATCGACGTGTCAGGCAAGGACCTGGTCGCCCCGGGGATCGACGAGAGCGTGGCCGACGGGTCAGCGATCGCCGTCCAGTTCGGCCGGCCGCTGGAGCTCTCCGTCGACGGTGACTCCCGGACCTACTGGGTCAACTCCACCAACGTCGCGAGCGCCCTCGGCGAGATCGGCCGCCGCTTCGACGGGGCCGACCTGTCCGCGAGCCGTGGCTCCTCGATCGGCCGCACCGGGCTCAAGCTCGAGGTCGTGACCCCCAAGGTGGTGCGCATCAAGCTCGGCGCCAAGGACCTCCGCACCCGCAAGGTCACGGCGCTGACGGTCGCCGACGTGCTCGCCTCGATGGGCTTCGAGGTCGACAAGCACGACCAGGTCTCGCCCTCCCTCGACACCAAGATCACCGACGGCACCAAGGTCGTCGTCACGGACATCCGGATCGCGACCCGCAAGGTCGCGCGCGAGGTCGTCGACGCTCCGGTCATCGAGCAGGAGGACCCCACCATGCTCGAGGGTGAGCAGGAGGTCGTCCGCGCCGGCAAGGACGGCGTCCGCAAGGTCACCTACCGTCTGCGCTTCGTCAACGGCGAGCTGGTCACCCGCAAGGTCGTGCAGGCCCGGGTCAGCGTCAAGGCCGTGCCCGCGATCGTGAAGGTCGGGACCAAGGAGCAGGCGACGTCCAACTTCGCCGGGGGCAGCACCGTCTGGGACTCCCTGGCGAAGTGCGAGTCCGGCGGCAACTGGGCCATCAACACCGGCAACGGCTACTACGGCGGCCTCCAGTTCAACCTCGGCACCTGGCGGGCCTACGGCGGCACCGGGCTGCCGAGCCAGGCCTCCCGCGCGACCCAGATCGCCGTGGCCACGCGCCTGCGCGACGCCTCCGGCGGCTACGGCCCCTGGCCGGGGTGTGCCGCCAAGCTCGGCCTCCCCCGCTGATCCCGACCTCCGCTGTAACGCCGTGTTACAGCAACTACCCACCCCCACGCATCAGGGTCGGTACAGCCAGTAACACGGCGTTACAGCGACCATTAGGCTTGGCGACATGACCACCACCCCGGCCGGCCCGAGGCTCCTCGGGCCGGCCGAGGTGCGTGCCCTCGCGGCCGAGCTCGACCTCCGCCCGACGAAGCAGAAGGGCCAGAACTTCGTCATCGACGCCAACACGGTGCGCCGCATCGTCCGCGAGTCGGGCATCGCCCCGAACGATGTCGTGGTCGAGGTCGGACCGGGGTTGGGCTCCCTGACGCTGGCCCTGCTCGAGGTGGCGCAGCGGGTTATCGCGATCGAGATCGACCCGCTGCTCGCGCGGCGGCTGCCGGCGACCATCGCGGCGTACGCCCCGGGGCAGGTCGAGCGCCTCGAGGTGGTGCTGGCCGACGCGATGCGGATCGAGTCGGTGCCCGGACCGCCGCCCACCGCGCTGGTGGCCAACCTCCCCTACAACGTCTCCGTGCCGGTCCTCCTCCACCTGCTGACCCTGCTGCCGTCGCTCGAGCGCGGACTGGTGATGGTGCAGGCCGAGGTCGCCGACCGACTCGCCGCGGGACCCGGGTCGAAGACCTACGGCGTGCCCAGCGTCAAGGCCGCCTGGTTCGCCGACGTACGCCGTGCCGGTGCGGTCGGGCGCAACGTGTTCTGGCCGGCGCCCAACGTGGACTCCGGGCTGGTCGCCTGGACCCGGTGCGACCCGCCGCAGACCACCGCCACCCGCCAGCAGGTCTTCGCCGTCGTCGACGCCGCGTTCGCCCATCGCCGCAAGCAGATCCGTCCCGCACTGCGCGAGCTGGCGGGCTCGGCCGAGGCGGCCACCGCGGCGCTGGAGCGCGCCGGTGTCGACCCGACGGTGCGGGGCGAGATGCTCGCGGTCGGCGACTTCGCGAGGATCGCCGAAGGGCTGTCCGCGTGAGCATCACGGTCCGGGCCGCCGCGAAGATCAACCTCCACCTGGGGGTCGGCCGCGCCCGTGAGGACGGCTTCCACCCGCTCGACACCGTCTACCAGGCGATCGGGATCCACGACGACCTCACCATGGTCGCGGCCGACGACCTCACACTCCGCACGCAGGTGGCCGATCACATCGACGCTGCCGGAGTGCCCGACGGGTCCGACAACATCGTCCTGCGCGCCGCACGGCTGCTGGCCGCGCACGCCGGCCGGCCGGCCACCGGTGCGTTCGGCGTGCGCAAGGAGATCCCGGTCGCCGGCGGCATGGCGGGCGGGTCGGCCGACGCCGCCGCCGCGCTGGTGGCCTGCGACCGGCTCTGGGACCTGCACACGCCCGACGAGGTGCTGCTCGCGCTCGCCGCGGAGCTGGGCAGCGACATCCCCTTCTCGCTCGTGGGAGGGACGGCGCGGGGCGTGGGCCGCGGCGAGATCGTGACCCCGGTCGCGGACCTCGGGGCGTGGTGGTGGGTGGCCGCGCCGTGGTCCGAGGGCCTCTCGACGCCCGCCGTCTACCGTCACTTCGACGCGATGCGCCCCGATGCTCCCCTGGAGCCCGCATCGGCGGAGCCGCTGCTCGCTGCGCTCGCGACGGGGGAGCCGCTGCGGCTGGCCCGCGCCCTGCACAACGACCTCCAGGAGCCCGCGATCGACCTGCGCCCCGAGCTCGGCGACCTGATCGCGCTCGGCGAGTCCGAGGGTGCCCTGCGGGGGATGGTCAGCGGCTCCGGGCCGACCGTCGTCTTCCTGTGCGAGTCCGCCGACGGAGCCCGCGCGACGGCCCTCGGCCTGGCCGGTGCCGGGCACGGCACCGTGCTGAGCGCCACCGGACCCGTCGCCGGGGCACACGTCCTGCCCTAGGCCGTCGCCCCGAAGATGTGTGCAGTGCCGCGCACGGGGACGCATGCGGATATGTTGTGCCCGACATCCACATCGGCTGGTGACCCGGGGGAGGCATCGTGACTGTGTTCCTCGTGGTCGGCGCTGTCGGCGTCGTGCTGCTCCTGGTCGCGCTGGTGGTCGGCGACGTCCTGGGTGGAGCGATGGAAGGCCTCAGCGCAGGCTTCTTCTCGACCGAGGCGCTGGCCGGGTTCCTGGGTGCGCTCGGCTTCGGCGGGGCGATCGCCCTCGACGCGACCGGCTCCACCTCGGCAGCCGTGATCATCGGTCTCGTGCTGGGGGTGCTGCTGGGTGCCGCCGCCGCCAAGGCCTCGAAGTTCCTTCACGGCAACGGCGAGTTCGACGCGGTCCGCACCTCCGACATGGTCGAGAAGATCGGACAGGTCGTCAGCGCGATCCCCGAGGACGGCTTCGGCGTCGTGTCGATCAGCGTCGGGGGCCACCTCACCCGGCTCAACGCCCGCTCGAGCGTCGCGGTGCCCGCCGGCACCAGCGTGAGCGTCACCTCGATCATCTCGCCCACGGCCGTCCAGGTCGAACCCCTCTTCCTGCCCTGACCCTGCCCACGCACGACTCTCTCGCGCACGCACAAGGAGCCCACATATGCTCGAACTGTCCCCGGTCGTCACCTCGGTGTTCGGCCTCGTCGTCCTCGTGGTGCTCCTCGGGCTCCTCATCACCACCCGCTACAAGGTGGCCGGGCCCAACGAGTCGTTCATCATCACCGGGCGCAAGGGCAAGGGAGAGGTCCGCAACCCCGAGACCGGCCAGATCTCCACCGACCTGTCCGGCCAGAAGGTCGTCATGGGGGGCGGCGTGTTCGTCATCCCGTTCGTGCAGCGGCTCGGCACGCTCGACCTGTCCTCGCGACGGATCTCCGTGCAGATCCGCGGGGCGGTCTCCGGGCAGGGCATCAAGCTCAACCTCGACGGCGTCGCCCTGGTCAAGGTCGGCGGCAACGAGGACTCCATCCGAGCCGCCGGTCAGCGCTTCCTGAGCCAGCAGGGCGAGATCGAGACCTTCACCCAGGAGGTCCTCGCCGGTGCACTGCGCTCGATCGTCGGCTCGATGTCGGTGGAGCAGATCATCCGCGACCGGGCCGCCTTCGCCCAGCGGGTGGCCGAGGAGTCCGAGTCCTCGCTGACCGGGCAGGGCCTGGTGCTCGACACCTTCCAGATCCAGGACATCACCGACGACGGCTCCTACCTTGCGGACCTCGGACGTCCCGAGGCCGCGAAGCTCAACCAGCTGGCGTCCATCGCCGAGGCCAACGCCCGCCAGGCGGCCGAGCAGGCCCGCATCGCGGCCGAGCAGGAGATCGCGGTCACCCAGCGTGCCCTGGCCCTGAAGAACGCCGAGATCAAGGCCGAGACCGACGCCGCCAACGCCCAGGCGTCCGCGGCCGGCCCGCTGGCCCAGGCCGACCGGGACCAGGCGATCCTCACCGAGCAGGAGAAGGTGGCCGTGCGACAGGCCGCGCTCAAGGAGCGTGAGCTCGACACCGAGGTCCGCAAGCCCGCGGATGCCGAGCGCTACCGCGTCGAGACCGAGGCCCAGGGTCGGCGCAACTCGCAGATCCTCGAGGCTGAGGCGCGCAAGGCCGCATCGATTGCCGCGGCCGAGGCCGACGCCGAGAAGGCGCGCCTGACCGGTGAGGGCGAGAAGTCGCGTCGTTCGGCCCTGGCCGAGGCCGAGGCCATCGAGGGCGCCAAGCGTGGTGAGGCCGAGAAGGCCCGCCGCGTCGCCGAGGCGGACGCGCTGCGTGCCGAGGGTGAGGCCCAGGGTGCCGCGATCCTGGCCGCGGGCCAGGCCGAGGCTGAGGCCATGGACAAGAAGGCCGCCGCCTTCGCCGGCTACAACGAGGCGGCGGTGCTCCAGATGCTGATCGAGGTCATGCCCAAGGTGGCCGCCGAGCTCGCTCGCCCGATGGGCAACATCGACAAGCTCACGGTCATCTCCGCCGACGGTGCCGGGGAGCTGCCCAAGCAGGTCACCACCAACTTCGTGCAGACCATGGAGCTGCTCCGGACCACCACCGGGCTCGACATCGAGACGCTGATCAAGAAGTACGCCGGCAGCAGCTCCTCGGAGGGCACCAGCCTCCTGCAGGCGCCGCCCGCGCCCGGCCCCGACGCCCCGACCGACAGCTGAGGATCGTCGTCGGTGCGGTCCGTTGGGGCCGCACCTGAGAGGATCGCCGCAACATGGCGAACCTGATCAACCTCGAGCGAGTCTCGAAGTCCTACGGAGTCCGACCGCTGCTCGACACCGTCTCCCTCGGCATCTCGGTGGGGGAGCGGGTGGGTGTCGTCGGACGCAACGGCGACGGCAAGACCACCCTGCTCGAGGTGATGACCGGTCTGGACGGGCCCGACGCGGGTCGCGTCTCGCGCACCCGCGGGATCGAGATCGGCTACCTCCACCAGGGTGACGAGCTCGTCGACACCCACAGCGTGCGTGAGGCGGTGCTCGGGGGCCGTGAGGACCACGAGTGGGCGGCCGACCCGACCACGCGCCAGGTCGTCGAGGAGCTTCTCGCCGGGGTCGCCCTCGACCGTGCCGTCGTCGGGCTCTCCGGTGGGGAGCGTCGTCGCTGTGCGCTGGCGGCGTTGCTGCTCTCGCGCCACGACCTGATCATCCTCGACGAGCCGACCAACCACCTCGACGTCGAGGCCGTGGCGTGGCTGGCGGCCCACCTCGTCGGCCTGCCGAGTGCGCTCATCGTGGTGACCCACGACCGCTGGTTCCTCGACGAGGTCTGCCAGACGACGTGGGAGGTCCATGACGGCGCGGTCGACTCCTACGAGGGCGGCTACGCGGCGTACGTCCTGGCGAAGGCCGAGCGCTCCCGCCAGGCGGCCGCGTCGGAGACCCGACGGGCCAACCTCGCCCGCAAGGAGCTCGCCTGGCTGCGCCGCGGGGCGCCGGCACGGACGTCGAAGCCGAAGTTCCGCATCGAGGCCGCCAACGCACTCATCGAGGACGTGCCGGAGCCGCGCGACCGGATGGAGCTGCAGCGCTTCGCCAGCCAGCGCCTGGGCAAGGACGTCATCGACATCGAGGACGTCGACCTGGCCCGCGGCGAGAAGGTGCTGCTCGAGCACGCGACCTGGCGCATCGGGCCCGGCGACCGGATCGGCATCGTCGGCATCAACGGCGCCGGCAAGACGTCGCTGCTGACGCTGATCTCGGGGGCGTTGCCGCCCGACGTCGGGCGCGTGAAGCAGGGCCGTACGGTCGCCCTCCAGCACCTCACCCAGGCCCTCGACGAGGTCGACCCGGTGGCGCGGGTGCTGCCGACGGTCGAGTCGATCCGCCGCGTCACCAAGACGCTCGACGGCCAGGAGATCACCGCGACGGCTCTGCTGGAGCGCTTCGGCTTCACCGGTGACCGGCTGACGGCGCGGCTGGGAGACCTGTCCGGTGGCGAGCGTCGGCGCTTCCAGCTGCTCAAGCTGCTGCTCACCGAGCCCAACGTCCTCCTTCTCGACGAACCCACCAACGACCTCGACATCGACACCCTCAACGTGCTCGAGGACTTCCTCGACAGCTGGCCCGGGACGCTCGTGGTGGTCTCGCACGACCGCTACTTCCTCGAGCGCGTCACCGACTCCACCTGGGCGCTGCTCGGCGACGGGCAGGTGTCGATGCTGCCGCGCGGGGTGGACGAATACCTCGAACGCCGAGCGAGCGAGCAGCTGAGCGCGACGAACGAGGGCTCGGCGTCAGCGAGCGCAGGTGGAGCCGTCGCGAGCGCCTCGCCCAAGTCCCGTGCCGGCAGCGCGGAGGACCGCGCCGCCCGCACGGTGCTGGCCCGGGTCGACAAGCAGCTGGAGCGCATCGCGGCCCGCGAGGCTGAGCTGCACGCCGAGATGGAGGCCAACCTCACCGACTACGACCTGCTCGCCCGCGTCGGTGACCAGCTCGGTGAGCTCGCCGCGGAGAAGGGCGAGCTGGAGATGGAGTGGCTCGAGGCGTCCGAGCTCGTCGAGTAGGAGACACGCGGGCCATGGTCCGGCCTCGCCGTTCGTCCAGGCGTGGGGGACGGGCCGTCGCCCGACCAATGTCCGCGCGCCTGCGACCGACTCAGCTGAAGGGCGCGAGCAGGGTCCGCAGCAGCTGGGCCAGCCTGGCCCGTTCGCGGTCCGGCAGGTCCGCCAGGAGGTGGGACTCGGCCGTCAGCAGCGCCTCGAAGGCGCCGTCGACGGCCGCCTTGCCGTCGATGGTCAGCCGCACCAGCACGCCGCGGCGGTCGCGCGGGTCGGGCAGGCGCTCGACGAGCCCCCGCGCCGTCAGCCGGTCGACGCGGTTGGTCATGGTGCCGCTGGTCACCAGCGTCTCGCGCAGCAGGCGGCCGGGGGAGAGCTCGTAGGGCGCCCCCGCGCGGCGCAGCGCGGCCAGCACGTCGAACTCCCACGACTCGATGCCGTGCGCGGTGAAGGCGTCGCGGCGGGCGAGGTCGAGGTGTCGCGCCAGCCGGCTGATCCGCGAGAACACCTCGACGGGCGCGAGGTCCAGGTCGCCGCGTTCGCGTCCCCAGGCCTCGACCAGGTCGTCCACCTCGTCGCGCATGCGGACATCCTGCCAGACCGGTCGAGAATCTTGACATCGAGATGGTTTCCGGAGACGCTGGAAGTATCTCGACGTCAAGACACGTTGGTCCACCGGAGAGCACGTGCCCACCCGAGCCGAGGACGAGGAGAACGACATGAGCCACACCTGGGACCCCGACCGCTATCTCGCGTACGCCGACGAGCGCGGGCGGCCCTTCGTCGACCTGCTGGCGCGGGTGCCGGCCGAGACGCCGCGGGTCGTCGTCGACCTGGGCTGCGGCCCGGGCAACCTCACCGCCCTGCTCGCCGACCGCTGGCCGGGAGCCGACGTGACCGGCGTCGACAGCAGCCCCGAGATGATCGCCGCGGCGCGCGACGTCGACGGTGTCGCCTGGGAGGTCGCGGACCTGCGCGACTGGGCCAGGCCCGACCCGTTGGCGCTGCGCGCGCCCGTCGACGTACTCATCTCCAACGCCACGCTGCAGTGGCTCCCCGACCACCTCGAGCTGCTGCCTCGCCTGGTGGACCGGGTGGCGCCGGGCGGCTGGTTCGCCTTCCAGGTGCCGGGCAACTTCGGCGAGCCGAGCCACACCCTGCGCAGTGACATCGCCGAGCGGGCGCCCTACGCCGAGCACGTGCGCGACGTCGCCGTGCCCGCGAGCCACGAGCCGGCCGACTACCTGCGCGTGCTGGTCGACCTCGGGTGCGAGGTGGACGTGTGGGAGACGACGTACCTCCACGTCCTCACCGGCCACGACCCGGTCTTCGACTGGGTCTCCGGCACGGGGGCGCGGCCCACGATCCAGGCGCTGCCCGCGGGGCTGCGCGAGGACTTCGAGGACGAGTTCCGCGCCCTGCTGCGCCGGGCCTATCCCGCCGATGCATCGGGTCGTGTCGTGATGCCGTTCCGCCGCATCTTCGTCGTCGCCCGCACGCTCGTCGAGACGGTCTCCTGATGCGGCTGCACCACGTCCAGGTCGCCTGCCCGGCCGGCGGGGAGGACGCGGCGCGACGCTTCTACGTCGACGGCCTCGGCATGAGCGAGGTCGACAAGCCGGCCGGGCTCGCGGCCCGCGGCGGCTGCTGGTTCCGGGCGTACGACGACCGCGGCACCGTCGCGGCCGAGCTCCACGTGGGCGTCGAGGAGCCGTTCGTGCCGGCGCGCAAGGCACACCCGGCCTTCGTCGTCGCGGATCTCGATGAGGTGGCCGCCCGGCTGAGGGCGCTCGGCTTCGAGGTCGACGAGAGCCAGCGCGACACGTTCCCCGGGCATCTCCGACTCCACACCTCCGACACTCACGGCAACCGGGTGGAAGTGCTGTCGTGAGCCTGTCGAGGGTCCTCGCCGGGACCTCTGATCCCGGTCAGGACGGGACCTAGGACCCTGTCTCCGGACACACCCCGGGGGGTATATCTGGACCATGACATCTCCCACCAGGCTCCTCGTGCTGGGCGGCGGCACCGCCGGCACCATGGTCGCCAACAAGGTCCACAAGATGCTGCCCGAGTGGGCCGTGACGCTCGTCGATCGCGACGACGTCCACGACTACCAGCCGGGCTACCTCTTCATGCCGTTCGGGATGAACACCCCTGAACAGATCCGCCGGTCGAAGCGTCGGTTCATCGACCCCGCGACCCGGGTCGTGATGGGCGAGGTCGACCGCGTCGACGCGGACGCTCGCCAGGTGGTGCTCGAGGACGGCACCGTCATCGACTACGACCACCTCGTCATCGCATCCGGCACCACGCCGCGCCCGGACCAGACGCCCGGCATGCTGGGCGAGGGCTGGCACAAGAGCGTCAACGAGTTCTACACCTTCGAGGGCTCGCTCGCGCTGCGTGACAGCCTGGCCGCCTTCGAGGGCGGGCGCCTGGTGGTGCACATCACCGAGCTGCCCTTCAAGTGCCCGGTGGCGCCGCTGGAGTTCACCTTCCTCGCCGACGACTGGTTGCGCCAGCACGGCCTGCGCGAGCAGACCGAGCTGGTCTTTGTGACCCCCCTGGACGGCGCGTTCACCAAGCCCGTCGCGAGCCGTGAGCTCGGTCGGGCCCTCGAGGAGCGCGACATCTCCCTCGAGACCGACTTCATGGTCGAGTCGGTGGACCAGGACGCCCAGGTGCTCCGGTCCTTCGACGAGCGCGAGGTGCCCTACGACCTGCTCGTGACGGTGCCGCTCAACATGGGTGCCGACTTCGTCGAGCGGTCCGGGTTGGGCGACGAGCTCAACTACGTCACCGTCGACAAGCACACCATGCAGTACCTCCCGCAGGGCGACCGCGCCGCGCACCCGGAGATCTTCGCGCTGGGCGACGCCGCGAACCTGCCCACCTCCAAGGCAGGCTCGGTCGCGCACTTCTCGGTGGAGGTCTTCGTCGACAACCTGGTCGAGCTCGACCGTGGCGGGCCGATGACGCACTCCTTCGACGGCCACGCCAACTGCTTCGTGGAGTCGGGGCACGGCAAGGCCCTGCTGCTCGACTTCAACTACGAGACCGAGCCGCTGACCGGCACCTTCCCGGTCCCGGGCGTGGGTCCGCTCCAGCTGCTCAAGGAGAGCCGGTTCAACCATCTCTCCAAGCTCGCCTTCCGGCACGTCTACTGGAATGCGTTGCTCCCCGGACGGCCTCTGGGCCTGAAGCCGCAGATGTCGATGGCCGGGAAGCACCCCGAAGCCACCCCCGCCGCTGTGTCGACGTCCATGAGAGAGGAATGAGCTGCATGCCCACCACCACCATCGCCGGCCGCACGATCGAGGTGAACGAGGAAGGCTTCCTCGCCCACCCCGACGAGTGGACCGAGGACCTCGGCGTCGAGCTGGCGCACCTGATCGGCATCGAGATGACCGACGCGCACTGGGTGCCCATCCGGTTCCTGCGCACCGACCACGCCGCCATGGGCGAGACCCCGACCCTGCGTCGCGTCAGCACCCAGACCGGCATCGACGTCAAGACGCTGTTCGGGCTCTTCCCCAAGAAGCCCGCCAAGAAGATGGCCTACGTGGCCGGACTGCCCAAGCCGAAGGGATGTGTGTGACATGACCACCGACACCGACACCGACACCGACAGCAGCGTCGACGTGACCGCGGAGGCCCCCTTCGTCCCGTCGTTCGACGACGAGGCGGAGTCCGGCCGCAAGTTGGCGATCATCTGCTCCAAGGGCAACCTCGACATGGCCTACCCGGGACTGATCCTGGGCAACGCGGCCCTCGGCGAGGGCATCGAGGTGCACCTGTTCTTCACCTTCTGGGGCTTCGACATGATCAACAAGCAGACCCAGGGATCCCTGCAGTTCTCCTACCTCGGCAACACCGCCATGCACCCCCCGGGGATGTTCGGCGTACGCATGCCACAGGGGATGGCGGGCCTGCCCGGCATGACGTCGACGACGACGAAGATGATGAAGAAGCAGATCGCCGACCTCGACGTGCCCGAGGTGCCGGAGTTCCTCGAGATGATCCACGCCTCCGGCGGCCACCTGTGGGCGTGCCGGATGAGTGCGGACATGATGAAGCTGCACGAGGAGGACCTCGTCGACGAGGTCGAGGGCATCATCTCGGCCAGCGACTTCATGGAGCTCACCGACGGCGCGCAGATGCTCTTCATCTGAGCCCTCCGGGGCACCGCTGCCTTCGGGAACTCGGATGCGCGCGGCGCCCCGATGGGGCACCATCCCCGGATGCGCCTGCTGCTCATCATCGGTCCGCCCGCCGTCGGCAAGATGACCGTCGGTCGCGCAGTCGCGGACCGCTCGTGCTTCCGGCTGTTCCACAACCACCACACGATCGAGATGCTCCTGGATGTCTTCGACTACGGCACGCCGGCGTTCCGCACCCTCAACAGCGAGTTCCGGCGGCGGGTGATCGAGGAGGCCGCGGCCTCCGGGACCGAGTTGGTCTTCACCTTCGTGTGGGGGATGGACACGGCCGCGGAGGCCGACTACCTGGAGAGGCTCGTGGCGCCGTAGGACGGCCGCATCGCCGTCGTCGAGCTGGTCGCCGGCCTCGACACCCGTCTGGTGAGGAACCGCACCGAGCACCGGCTGGCTGAGAAGAAGTCGAAGCGTGACGTCGACTGGTCGGACGCCAACGTGCTCGAGCTCGAGGCGGAGCACCGGATGTCCTCGTCACCGGGTCTGGACGCACCGGGGGAGCGACTGCTCGCGCGATGGCCGCACCTGGTCATCGACAACACCGACCTCGACGCGGACGAGGTGGCGGAGCGCGCACTGGCGTGGCTGGTTACTGACCAGTAATGTAGCGGCATGCCTGCCGTCCTCGACCTCTGGAAGAAGACCTCCGCGCTGCCCCTGGGCGACCGGATCTTCTCCTTCGCCTTCAGCCAGAAGGCGCCCTACTTCGCCACCATCCGCCCGCGCTTCACCGTCGTCGAGCCCGACCACGCGGAGCTGGTGATCCGCAAGCGCCGCGGCGTCCACAACCACATCAGGACCGTGCACGCGATCGCGCTGTGCAACGGCCTCGAGGCGGCGATGGGTGCGCTCGCCGAGTCGACCGTCCCGTCCGACCGGCGCTGGATCCCGAAGGGGATGGAGGTCGCCTACACAGCCAAGGCCGACTCCGACGTCACGTGCATCGCCGAGACCGACCCCGAGCAGTGGATGGTCCCTACCGGTGAGGGCTACGACCTGCCGGTGCGCGTGCGCGGCGTACGCACCGACGGGACCGTCGTGGTCGAGGGCGAGATCCGGCTCTGGGTGAGCGCCAAGGCCTAGGCGCTCAGAGGGTGGTGGCGGACTGCTTGTGGCCGGCGTCGCCGACCATGGAGACCTGCAGCATCTCCTTCTCACCCACGAACCTGCGTTGCGCCTGGTTCGCGACCCACGTCAGCGCCAGGTTGGTGATGATGTAGAGCGCGGCGATGACCAGGGTCGTCGGCACGACGTTGTTGAAGGTCTGGGGCAGCTGCTTGGGGATCTTGGTCAGGCCGATCGGGAAGACGATCAGGATCAGGCTGGTGTCCTTGAGCGCGACGACCATCTGGCTGATGATCGCCGGGATCATGACCTTGACCGCCTGGGGGAGCAGGATGATGCGCATGACCTGCGTCTTGCGCATGCCGATGGCGTAGGCCGCCTCGCCCTGGCCCGTGGGCAGCGCGTTGATGCCGGCCCTGAAGACCTCGGCGAGCACAGCACCGTTGTAGACGGTCAGGGCCAGGACGACCGACCAGTAGGCGCCGCGAGAGATCGACATGCCGTTGAAGATCGCGTAGAAGGCGAAGATCATCAGCATGATGACGGGCACGGCGCGGAAGAACTCCACGACCAGCCAGGCGATCCCACGGAACACGGATCGGTCCGAGAGCTTGCCCACACCGAAGATCACGCCGAAGACGAGGGCGCCGAGGACGGACAGGACGGCCATCGAGAGGGTGTCGCCCCAGGCCTTCATGATCGCCTGGAAGTAGCGCGGGGTGACGAACGGCTCCCACAGTGCGTAGGCGAACTGACCAGAGTCCTGGAGTCGGTAGACCACGTAGCCGAGTGCTCCCACGAGCAGCACCGAGGCGATGACGGTGTAGGTCCGGTGTCGGGCCCTCGCGATGGGTCCGGGGGTGTCGAAGAGGACGGAATTGGCCATCAGGCGATCCTCCAGCGTCGCTCGAAGCTCGCCGCGACCAGCGAGACGAGCTCGACGAGGACGACATATCCGATCGCGAAGGCGAAGAAGATGCCCCAGCGCTCGTCGGCGTTGTTGTTGGTCATGATCTTCATCTGGGCGGTGGCCTCCAGCACGCCGAACACCGCCGCCACCGAGGTGTTCTTGAGCAGCGCGATCAGGGCGCTGGCCACCGGCGGGACGGAGGCGCGGAAGGCCTGCGGAAGGACCACCTGCGCCATCACCCCGCCGAAGGGGAGCCCGATCGCGCGGGCCGCCTCGGCCTGGCCCATGGGCACTGCGTTGACCCCCGACCGCAGCGCTTCGCAGACGAAGGTCGAGGTGTAGACCGACAGCGCCACGATGGCGCCGGCGTAGAAGGCGGTGAAGTCGAAGGTGCCGATGTGGACATCGACGAAGTTGAACTTGATGCCGATGCGCGGTCCGGCGAAGGTGAAGAAGAAGAAGACCATCAACAGCGGGGTGTTGCGCACCAGGTTGACGTAGAACGCCCCCGCCTTGGCGAGGACGGGGATGGGTCCGACCCGCATCGCGACGAGGATGGTGCCCCCGACCAGCGACAGGACGCCTGAGACGAGGAACAGGGCGATCGTGTAGCCGAACGCTTTCAGGATGTCCGGCAGGTTCTCGATGACGGCGTCCACGCCACTCCTCTCGGTCGGGGTCGGTCGGGGTCGGTCGGGGTCGGTCGGGGTCTGTCAGGGTGCCGGATCCGGGTCCGCGCGGTCGGCGCGGCCCCGGACCCGATCAGCCGTCGTGCGTCAGGAGCAGGCGTCCATCTGGGGGAACTCGGGGAGCTCGGCTCCCGAGCCGCCCAGGTTGGCGTCGAAGGCATCCTGGTAGGTGCCGTCGTCGTTGGCCGCGGTCAGGGTGTCGACGATCCACTGGCACATCTCCGGGTAGTCCTGGGAGTAGCCGATGCCGATGCGCTCCTCGGAGAAGGCGTCGCCGACGACCTTGAGCTGGCCCTCGTTCTGCGCGGCGTAGCCGAGCAGGATGGTGCCGTCAGTCGTCATCGCCTGGACGGTGCCGTCCAGCACCTTGTCCACGCACTGGCTGTAGGTGTCGAAGCCGACCGGCTTCATGCCCTGTTCCTTGGCGTTGTCGAGCGAGGTCGACCCGGTCACCGAGCAGACCTCCTGGCCCTGGAGGTCCGCAGGACCCTCGGCGTCCGAGGCCTCGGGCACCAGCAGCTGCTGACCGGTGATGAAGTAGGGGCCGGCCTGGCCCACGACCTGACGCCGCTCGTCGGTGATGGAGTAGGACGCCGCGACGATGTCGACCTTGCCGCTCTCGAGGAACGGCTCGCGGTTGTCGCTGATCGTCTCGATGTACTTCACCTTGGAGGTGTCGTTGGGGTCGATGCCCAGGCTCGCGACGAGGAGCTTGGCCATGTCCACGTCGAAGCCGGTGGGGATGTCGCCGCCGGTCTCCATGAAGCCCAGGCCGGGCTGGTCGAACTTCACGCCGACGTTGATGGTGCCCCCGTCGGCCAGCTCCTTCATGCGCGTGCCGTCGTCGAAGGCCGACGCTGCGTCGTCCGCGACCTTGACATCCACGGTCTCGCTGTCGTCGCCGGCGCTGCCGCAGGCGGCCAGCGAGAGGGCCAATCCCGCCGTGGCGATGATCGCCTTGGTCCTGGTGAATCTCATCCTTGCTCTCCTTCGGTTGCCGGCCCGAGGCCGTCTGGGGGTTCCTGGGGATGGTGTCGTGCTGGTGCTCCCGAGTGCGTGGGTCAGTGCTTGAGGATCTTGCCGAGGAAGTCCTTGGCGCGGTCCGAGCTCGGGTTGGTGAAGAACTCCTCGGGGGTGTTCTCCTCGACGATGGCGCCGTCGGCCATGAAGATCACGCGATCGGCCGCCGTGCGCGCGAAGCCCATCTCGTGAGTGACCACCAGCATCGTCATGCCCTGCTGGGCGAGGTCGACCATCACGTCGAGAACCTCCTTGATCATCTCCGGGTCCAGGGCCGAGGTCGGCTCGTCGAAGAGCATCACCTTCGGCTCCATCGCCAGGGCGCGGGCGATCGCGACGCGCTGCTGCTGGCCTCCGGAGAGCTGGGCCGGATACTTGTCGGCCTGGTGGCCGATGCCGACACGCTCGAGGAGCTCGCGGGACTTCTTGTCCGCCGCCGCCTTCTTGATGCCCCGGACCTTGATCGGTCCGAGGCTGACGTTCTCGAGGATCGTCTTGTGGGCGAAGAGGTTGAAGCTCTGGAAGACCATGCCGACCTCCGCACGCAGTGCGGCGAGGGCCTTCCCCTCCTGGGGCAGCGGCTGGCCGTCGAGGGTGATGGTGCCCTCGTCGATGGTCTCGAGCCGGTTGATGGTGCGGCACAGCGTCGACTTGCCAGAACCCGACGGACCGATCACCACCACGACCTCGCCGCGGGTGACGGTGAGGTCGATGTCCTTGAGGGCGTGGAGCTGGCCGAAGTGTTTCTGCACGTCGCTCAGCACGACGAGGGCGTCGCCCTTGGCGGCCGTGGCGGGTGCCGATTGCTGCGCGGTCATATGGGCAACCTATCCACAGGTGACCCGTGAGGGCCATCGAGCAGGACCTGTTCGGGCTATGACAGTTCGGTCACGATTCCCGCACCGGGATCCCACCGACGCATCGTCGCCAGGCTCAGCACCTCGTCGGCGTGGCCCAGCGCCGCCAGTGCCGCGGGCACGTCGGCACGCGGGATCCGGCGGCCCACCGTCACGTGCGGAAGCCACCCCGGATGCTGGACGCCGACCATGCGGGCACGCAGCTCCAGCACCGCACGGACGAGGCCGTCGGGGGCGTCAACGAGGCGCACGAGCGTCACGCGGGCACCACCGAGCAGTCCGATCCCGGCGATCCGCACGTCCACCGGCAGCAGGGGACCGAGCAGGTCGAGCGCCGCCCGTTCGTCGGCCGGGCCCATCGCCGGAGCGGCCACCAGGGTCAGGTGCGGGCTGTTGGTCGCGCCGTGGTGGTCGAGCTGGGAAGCGAGACCCGCGTCGCGCAACGCCTGCCAGTCACGACGTACGACCTCACGACCGGCCGCGTCGGGCAGCAGCTCGATCGCGTGCATGCGGGGCATGCGGCGAGCCTAGGCCGATCAGGCGACCTTGCGGCCCTGGGTCACCCGGGTCGACTCGTGCGACGTGGCGTCGAAGACGCGGACCCAGTCGACCTGGGCGGTCTGGGAGAGCTCGTCGGGGGTGAGCTCGGCGAGCTCGTAGTCGGACGTGAGGGCCGACAGGACCAGGTACTGCTCGGCCTGGGAGACGGCCTTGGCCTCGCGGTAGTACTCACGCCCGTCGACGCGGAAGATGTAGGCGGAGGGGGTCCACTCCACCGAGAACACGTGGAACTCGTCCCACCAGCTGCGCTGCTGGCCCAGGACCTGCCGAGCCGCGGGGAAGGTGTCGCCGAGGCTGACCTTGTCCCAGCCCTCCTCGTAGTAGTGCACGTGCGAGCCGATGTTGTCGTTGCCGCGACCGGTCTCGCCGAAGAACTCCATGACGTCGATCTCGGTGCCGGCGGCAGGCACGCCGTCGGTGTACTTCGTGTCGGCGGGCAGCAGCCAGAAGCCGCTGTGGATGCCCTTGGCGCGCTGCGGCTTGATGCGGGCGGCGACGATCCCGTGCTGGAAGAAGCGGGTGTACTCCGTCGCGACCTGGCTGTTGAGCAGGTAGGGGCTCGTGCCCGACCGGCGCGGGCTGGTGTAGTCGCAGGGGGTGCCGGCCAGCGCGGGGTCGAGCGCCACGCCGAGGTGCAGGACGCCGTCGGCGACCCGGCGAGCGGCCGGGTCGACCCGGGCGCAGGTGCGGGGGGCGTAGACGCTCTCGTGCTCGCGCTTCTGGTCGTTCCACACCGTGGTGTCGAGGGCGGTGCCCGAGAACGTGTCCTCGAAGTCGGCCTGCCACCGCGACGTGGTCACCGAGCCGGTGACCCAGGTGCGCCCGTTGGTGGTGGTGCGGGCCCGGTAGGTGCCCGGGCGGGGGGAGAAGGTCGCGGTGCCCCAGGCGTCCTCGGTGCCGGTCGCGACAGCCTTCCAGCCGCGGCGGGTCCGCTTCTCCAGCGTGACCTTGCGGCCCGGGTCGGCGGGGGTGAAGGTGGCGACGAGCGCACCATTGTCGGAGGGGGTCGCCGGGGAGGTGCCGGGCTGCACGATGGGCGGCAGGGAGGCCAGCGCTCCGCGGACCGTCGCCTTGCGCTGGGTCCGCTTGCCCTTCTTGCCCTTCTTGGTGGCCTTCTTGGTGGCCTTCTTGGTGGCCTTCGTGGTGGCCTTCGTGGTGGCACCGTGCTTGGCAGACTGCTTGGCAGACTGCTTCGCCTCGTGCTTCGCGGTGGCGCCCGTGGCAGCCTGAGCCGGCGTGACGCCCGTGACGAGGGCCAGGACGACGAGAGCGACGAAAAGGGCCGTGAGGACGGACCGAGCGGTCCGGCTGGTGGCGGTCAAGGTGCTCACGTGGGGTCTCCCGTTAGTGACGCTCTACGGCGAATCTGTGCCGAAACTCTGATGTCTTGTTACCGTTTTGTGTATCTGGGATCCAGAATGTGTCATTTGGTGGCTGCGGTGTCGATTCGGCGGGACAATCACCCCAACGGACTACGGACGCATGACCCGAAGGGGTCAGGGCGTTCGATGACACCTGGCACCCGCGGGCGGATTCCCGTGGCCAGGCGCGGTCGCCGTAAGGTTGAGCGGTCATGAGCGCCGCCGTAGAGACCCCCGCCCGCACCTATGAGGTCAAGACCCACGGGTGCCAGATGAACGTGCACGACTCCGAGCGGCTCAGCGGGCTGCTGGAGGACGCGGGCTACGTCCCGGCGGTGTCCGGCGCGCCGGCCGACGTGGTCGTGTTCAACACCTGCGCGGTGCGCGAGAACGCCGACAACAAGCTCTACGGCAACCTCGGC
>JBBSOR010000074.1:0-19923 GCA_038259535.1 Propionibacteriales bacterium
CCCGGGCGTCAGGAGAAAGCTCGGTCCGGACCGAGATTGCTCATGACGTCCGGGACGCAGTGGCTCAGAGCGTGCGCAGGCGGACGTACTTCACGGAGGGGTCGGCGTCCTTGCGGAGCACGAGGTTGGCGCGCGAGCGCGTCGGCGCGACGTTCTGCACGAGGTTGGGCTCGTTGATGGAGTCCCAGATCCGGGTGGCCTCGTCGACCGCCTCGTCGTGCGACAGCGCGGCGTACTTGCGGAAGTAGGACGCCGGGTCGCGGAAGGCGGTCTCGCGCAGACGCAGGAAGCGATCGACGTACCACCGCTTGATGTCGGCCAGCGCGGCGTCGACGTAGACGGAGAAGTCGAAGAAGTCGCTGACCGCGAGACCCGTGCGGCCGTCGTCTCGCACCCGGGCCGGCTGGAGGACGTTGAGCCCCTCGATGATGACGATGTCGGGACTCTTGACCACCACGCGGTCGTCGGGCACGACGTCGTAGACGAGGTGGGAGTAGATAGGCGCGTCGACCTCGTCACGCCCGGACTTGATGTCGATGACGAACTTGAGCAGGGCCCGGCGGTCGTAGGACTCGGGAAAGCCCTTGCGGTGCAGGATCCCGCGGCGCTCGAGCTCGTCGTTGGGGAGCAGGAACCCGTCCGTGGTCACCAGCGCGACATGGGGGTGCTCGGGCCAGTGCGCCAGCATCTGCTGCAGCACGCGCGCCGTAGTCGACTTGCCGACCGCGACGGAGCCGGCGAGGCCGATCACGAACGGCGTCCGCGGCGGGGTGACCCGGTGCAGGAACTCCTCCTGCTCGCGGTGGAGCCGGGAGTTCGCCGCGACGTAGAGGCTCAGCAGCCGCGACAGCGGGAGGTAGACCTGCTCGATCTCCCGCAGGTCGAGCTGGTCGCCCAGGCCGCGCAGGCTGACGACCTCCTCCGGCGTCAGGACGGTCTCGGCGGTGCCGGCGAGCTGCGCCCACGCGGCGCGCTCGAGCTCGACGTAGGGGGAGGACTCCCCGCCGGAGTGGTGCGGCGCGGCGACCTCGGACATGGGTGCGATTGTGGCACCGCAGTGCCGCGCAGCGGCGCAGCGCCCTGCCGATAGACTCCCCGCCCATGTGCGGAATTGTCGGATACGTGGGTGACAGGCCGGCCGAGGCCGTGGTGATCGAGGGCCTGCGGCGGCTGGAGTACCGGGGCTACGACTCGGCGGGGATCGCGCTCGTCGACGACGGGACGATCGTCACCGACAAGCGTGCCGGCAAGCTCGCCAACCTCGAGAAGGCGATCGCGGAGTCGCCCCTGCCGCCCGTGACGACCGGCATCGGCCACACGCGGTGGGCGACCCACGGACCGCCGACCAACCGCAACGCCCACCCCCACCTCGGCCGTGCGCGCCGGGTCGCACTGGTGCACAACGGCATCATCGAGAACTTCGCCGACCTGCGGGACCGGCTGGAGTCCGAGGGCGTCGAGATGGCCTCCGACACCGACACCGAGGTGGCGGCCCACCTGCTCGAGGAGCAGCTGGAGACCGGCATCGACCTGACCGTGGCCATGCAGAACGTGTGCCGCGACCTCCGGGGCGCCTTCACGCTCGTGGCCATCGACGCGCACGACCCCGACCGCGTCGTCGCCGCTCGCCGCAACTCCCCGCTCGTCGTCGGCATCGGCGAGGGCGAGAACTTCCTCGGCTCCGACGTCGCCGCCTTCATCGAGCACACCCGCGAGGCGTTGGAGCTCGACCAGGACCAGGTCGTCACCATCACCCGCGAGGGCGTCAGCGTCTCCGGCTTCGACGGCACCCCGGCCGAGGGCCGCCGCTACCACGTCGACTGGGACCTCTCCGCGGCGGAGAAGGACGGCCACGACTGGTTCATGCGCAAGGAGATCTTCGAGCAGCCGCGCGCCGTCGCCGACTCCCTGCTCGGGCGCCGCGGCGCCGACGGACTGCTGCAGCTCGACGAGATGCGCCTGTCCGACCAGGACCTGCGTGACGTCGACAAGATCATCATCATCGCGGCCGGCACGTCGTTCTACGCCGGCATGGTCGCCAAGTACGCCATCGAGCACTGGTGCCGGATCCCGGTCGAGGTGGAGCTCGCCAGCGAGTTCCGCTACCGCGACCCCATCCTCACCAGCGACACCCTCGTCGTGGCGATCAGCCAGTCGGGCGAGACCGCCGACACCCTGCAGGCGATCCGCCACGCGCGTGAGCAGCGGTCCAAGGTGCTGTCGATCTGCAACACCAACGGCTCGACCATCCCGCGCGAGTCCGACGGGGTGATCTACACCCATGCTGGCCCGGAGATCGGCGTCGCGTCGACCAAGGGCTTCCTCACCCAGCTCGTGGCCTGCTACCTCCTCGCCCTCTACCTCGCGCAGGTCAAGGGCACCCGCTACGGCGACGAGATCTCCCAGGTCATGGACCAGCTCGAGCAGATGCCGGCCCACGTGCAGACGGTGCTCGACAAGGCGGAGCAGGTCTACGCCCTGGCGCGCGAGCACGTCGGCAGCCGGTCGGTGCTCTTCCTGGGTCGGCACGCGGGCTACCCCGTCGCGCTGGAGGGCGCCCTCAAGCTCAAGGAGATCGCCTACCTCCACGCCGAGGGATTCGCGGCCGGCGAGCTCAAGCACGGTCCGATCGCCCTGGTCGAGGAGGGACTGCCGATCCTGTGCATCGTGCCCCCGCGCGGGCGCGACCAGCTGCACGACAAGATGATCAGCGGCATCCAGGAGGTGCGCGCCCGAGGTGCTCGCACGCTCTGCCTCGCGGAGGAGGGCGACACCACCATCGAGCCCTACGCCGACGTGCTGATCACGCTGCCCCAGGTGCCGGTGCTGCTCCAGCCGCTGGTCGCCGTGGTGCCCCTGCAGCTCTTCGCGTGCGAGCTGGCCACCCAGCTCGGCCACGACGTCGACCAGCCGCGCAACCTCGCCAAGTCCGTCACGGTCGAGTAGACACCCCGGAAGGAGTTGGTCGTGCCGGTCATCGGTGTCGGTATCGACGTGGTCGACATCGACCGCTTCGTGCAGTCCTTGGAGCGCACGCCCGCCCTGCGCGGGCGGCTGTTCACCGACGCCGAGGCCCTTCGCCCGCCCGCCTCGCTCGCTGCCCGCTTCGCCGCCAAGGAGGCGATGGCCAAGGCCCTGGGGGCGCCGGTCGGCATGGCCTGGCACGACGCCGAGATCGTCTCGGAGGAGACCGGTCGGCCGCGCTTCGAGATCCGGGGCACGGTCGCCGCGCGGGCCGAGGCGCTGGGAGTCACCCATGTGCACGTCTCTCTCTCCCACGACGCCGGCATCGCGTCGGCCGTCGTCGTCCTGGAGAGCTAGGCCGCCTGATGCTGCGCGCCCACACCGTCGCTGACGTGCGCCGTGCCGAGCGGTCCGCGATGGCGGACCTTCCGGACGGGGCGCTGATGCAGCGCGCGGCCGCCGGCCTGGCCACCGCGGTGCTCGACCTTCTCGGCGGCGCCTACGGACGCCGCGCCGTGCTGCTGGTCGGGCCGGGGGACAACGGCGGCGACACCCTGTTTGCCGGTGCGCGGCTGGCGCGTCGCGGTGTCCGCGTCGAGGCACTGCTGCTCGCCGACGGTGTCCACGAGGCCGGGCTGGCCGCCCTGCGGTCCGCGGGCGGCCGCGCCACGCACGCCCTCGCCGACCTCGACCCCGCACCCGACCTCCTGGTGGACGGGATCGTCGGCATCGGTGGTCGTCCCGGTCTGCGTCCCGACGCCGTGGCGGCGCTCGCGCTGTTCGCCGGCACGCCCGTCGTCGCGGTCGACGTGCCGTCGGGCGTGGACGTCGACACCGGGCGGCTGGAGGGACCGCACGTGGTCGCCGACGTCACCGTCACCTTCGGCACCCACAAGGTCGCCCACCTCGTCGACCCGGCGTCCACCGCCAGCGGGGCCCTGCACCTGGTCGATCTCGGGCTCGACCTCGGTCCGCCGGCGCTCGAGGCGCTGCAGCCCGTTGACGTACGGACGCTGCTGCCGCGGCCCGGCCAGGTCGCCCACAAGTACACCCGCGGCGTCGTCGGTGTGCGCGCCGGCTCCGAGACCTACCCCGGCGCCGCTCTGCTGGCCGTGGCGGGCGCCAACTGCGGACTGGCCGGGATGGTGCGCTACGTCTCGTCGGCGGGCGCGAGGCGAGCAGTCGACACGGTCGCGGACCTGGTCCGGGCCGCGCACCCCGAGGTGGTCGGACCCGGCCGGGTGCAGGCCTGGGTCGTCGGTCCCGGAGGGGGCGACGACGCCGCGCAGATGCTCGCCGAGGCCCGCGCCGACGGCGTACCCGTGGTGGTGGATGCCGACGCGCTGCGCCACGTGCAAGGTCCCCAGCCGGGCTGCGTCCTCACCCCGCACGCGGGCGAGCTCGCCGCGATGCTGGGGGTCGAGCGCGCCGCCGTGGAGGCCGCGCCCCTCGGCTTCGCCCGCGATGCCGCGCGTCGATGGGACTGCGTGGTCCTGCTCAAGGGCCACCACACCCTCGTCGCCGACCCCGAGGGCCGGGTCCGGGTGACCACCACCGGCGTCCCGTGGCTGGCGACCGCCGGGGCCGGCGACGTCCTCGCCGGCCTGATCGGCGCGCTGCTCGCCTCCGGCCTGGGGCCCTTCGACGCCGCGTCCGTGGGGTCGTGGCTGCACGGTGCCGCGGCCACCGAGGCGGCGGGCGGCGGTCCGCTGACCGCCGGCCGGGTCGCGGTGGAGATCCCGGGGGTGGTGCGCGAGACCCTGTCGCCCCTCGCCTCGGGACTCTTGGGAGGATCGCTGTCATGACCGATCCCGTGCCGCAACGCGCCGAGATCGTGGTGGACGTCGCGGCCATCCGGCACAACGTCCGGATCCTCAAGGACCTCGTGTCGGTCGACGGACCGGTCCGGGTGATGACGGTCGTCAAGGCCGACGGCTACGGCCACGGCATGGTCGAGTCCGCCGCCGCAGCGCGCGAGGGCGGCGCCGACTGGCTCGGCGTCGCCACCATCGACGAGGCACTGGCGCTACGCGCCGCCGGCGACCGGGGTCCGCTGCTGTGCTGGCTCAGCGCGCCGGGTGACGACTTCGCCGCCGCGGTGGCCGCGGGTGTGGAGGTGACCGCCTACACCGTCGACGAGCTCGACGAGATCGCGGCCGTGGGGTCGGCCCGGGTCCAGCTCAAGGTCGACACCGGCCTCTCCCGCGGTGGCGCCCCGCACGAGGAGTGGCGGGCGCTGTTCGACGCCGCGGCGGCCCACGAGGCGACCGGCCGGCTGCGGATCACCGGCATCTGGTCGCACTTCGCAGCCAGCGACGAGCCCGCGCACCCCGCCAACGATGCCCAGGAGGCCGCCTTCCGCGATGCCCTCCGCCTGGCCGACGACGCCGGTCTCGACCCCGAGGTGACCCACCTCGCCAACTCTGCGGCCGCGATCCTGCGCCCGTCGTCCCACTTCGACCTGGTCCGCTGCGGCATCGCCTCCTACGGGCTGGACCCGGCGCCCGGTGTCAGCCCACGGCTGGGCCTGCGGCCCGCGATGACGCTCCGGGCGCGGCTGGTCATGAGCAAGCCGATCGCGGCCGGCGACGGCGTCTCCTACGGCCACACCTGGGTCGCTGCCCACGACACCACCGTCGGGCTCGTTCCGGCCGGCTACGGCGAGGGTGTCCCGAGGGCGGCGGGCAACACGGCGTCCGTGTGGGTGGGCGACGCGCGACGACCGATCCGCGGCCGCGTCTGCATGGACCAGTTCGTCGTGGACCTCCAGGGCGAGCTCCCACCGTCCGGCACCGAGGTGCTGCTCTTCGGGCCCGGCGACGTGGGCGAGCCCACGGCCCAGGACTGGGCCGACGCGGTCGGCACCATCAGCTACGAGATCGTCACCCGGGTCGGCGGTCGGCTGACCCGGCGCCACGTGGACACCGACACCACGGAAGGGACCACACGTTGAGCATCAAGGGCCGGATCTTCGGCACCGTCGTCGGAGCCGCCGGCCTGGCTGCCGCCGCGGGCGCGGTCGGCATCGCCCGCCAGAACCGGATCATCGGCAACCGGGCCGCGGGGGAGCAGGTCGCGTTCGGCGAGCTGCACAGCCCGCGACGCGTCGTCGTCACCGATGACGCCCTGGACCTGCACGTCGAGATCGACGAGCCCGCCGACTTCGGCGGCCACCGCTCCGCCGACGACGACCTCACCATCGTCTTCGTCCACGGCTACTCGCTCAACCTCGACAGCTGGCACTTCCAGCGTGCCGCCTACCGCGGGCAGGTGCGCACCGTCTTCTACGACCAGCGCAGCCACGGCCGTTCGGCCCGGTCGGGTGAGGACCACTGCACGATCGACCAGCTCGGTCACGACCTGCGGCGCGTCATCGAGGACACGGTGCCGGGTCGGTGCGTCGTGGTGGGGCACTCGATGGGTGGCATGACGGTGATCTCGCTGGCCGAGCTCCACCCCGAGCTGTTCGGCGACAAGGTCGTCGGCGCCGCGCTGATCTCCACGACCGCCGGCGGGCTCGACCCCGGTCGGATCCTGTTCCCGATGGTGCCGCTCGGGCTCGGCGGCCGGTTCGTCGGGCGTGCCGTGCGCACCCTCGATCGCGGCCACCGGGTGGTGGACCTCGCCCGCGGGTGGGGGCACGCGGTGGCGGACGTCGTGACCGACCGCTACGCCTTCGGGTCGGACCCCGTGCCGGCCAGCCACGTCGAGTTCGTCTACTCCATGCTCAACGCCACGCCGTTCGCGGTCGTCGCCGACTTCTACCCGGCCTTCGCGACGCTCGACAAGTTCGAGCACCTCGACCCGTTGGGCCGCGTCCCCACCGCGATCATCTGCGGCACCGACGACAAGATCACCTCGGTCGGGCACAGTCGCAAGCTGCACAGCCGGATCCCCGGGTCCAGCCTGCTGGAGTGCGTCGGCGCCGGCCACATGGTGCTGCTCGAGCAGCACAAGCGGGTCACCGCGGAGCTCGACGACCTGCTCTCGCTGGCCCAGGGGCAGGGGCTGCTGTGAGTGTCGTCGTACGACGGGTGGGGCCGGAGGCGGCCGCGGACGTGCTGAAGGTCGTGCGGGACGCGTTCGGTGCGCGCCCGGCGCTCGATCCGCCCGCAGACGCGCTGGGCGACGACCTCGGCTCCATCAGCCGCCTGCTCGGCAGGCGCGGCGGGCTGCTCGCCACCATCGACGACGCACCGGTCGGGTGTGCGGTCCTCGACGTCCGGCCCGACGGCATCGTGCTGCGCCGATTCGGGGTGATCCCCGGTGCGCAGGGGCAGGGCGTGGCGACGGCGCTGGTCGACGCCGCTCGCGCCGCGTCCCCCGGCCGGGCCGCGCTCGTGGTCTCGGCCCGCGAGGAGCTGCCCGCCACCGTCGCGTTCTGGGAGCGGCACGGCTTCGTGGAGACCTCGCGCTCCGACCCCTACGTCGAGCTCGCCCTGCCCCTGGTGGCGATGTTCGAGGTCCCGGAGGCCGAGGAGATGCGCGCCCTGGGAGAGCGGGTCGGGCGCAGCCTGGTCGCCGGCGACCTCGTCGTGCTCACCGGCGAGCTCGGTGCGGGCAAGACCACCTTCGCCCAGGGCCTGGGCCTCGGCCTGGAGGTGCGCGGCAACGTCACCTCACCCACCTTCGTGATCGCGCGCGTGCACCCCTCCCTCGTCGCGGGCCCCGACCTCGTGCACGTCGACGCCTACCGCCTCGGTGGCCTTGCCGAGCTCGACGACCTCGACCTCGACACCTCGCTCGACTCCGCGGTCACCGTCGTCGAGTGGGGCGCCGGGCTCGCCGAGGGCTTGGCGGACGCGCGTCTCGAGGTCGTCATCGAGCGCGCCGTGGGCGAGGGTGCGGGCGACGGGCTCGACCCGCGCCGCGTTTCACTCCGCTGGGTCGTCGGACAGTAGCCTCGTCGCCGTGCTCCTCGCCTTCGACACCGCGACCCCGCTGGTGACCGTCGCCCTCCACGACGGCGAGCGGGTGGTGGTGGAGCACTCCTCCGAGCAGCCGATGAAGCACGGCGAGCACCTCGCGCCGCTGATCGCGCGGGCGCTCGACGACGCCGGAATCGTGCGCCAGGACCTGACCGCGATCGCCGTGGGCGTCGGACCCGGACCCTTCACCGGGCTGCGCGTCGGCATCGTGACGGCCCGCACGCTCGGCTTCGTGCTGGACGTCCCCGTGTACGGCGTGTGCTCGCTCGACGCGATCGCGCTCGAGGTGGTCGGCACCGCGGCGGCCCCCGGCAGCTTCCTGGTGGCCACCGACGCCCGGCGCAAGGAGGTCTACCTCGCCTCCTACGATGCCGACGCACGCCGGCTCGAGGGCCCCGTCGTCACCAGGCCGGCCGAGGTCGCCACCGACGCACCGGTCGCCGGAGCAGGACCCTCGCTCTACCCCGAGCAGTTCCCGCACGCCATCGCGCCGACCCGGCCGAGCGCCGGGTGGCTGGCCACCGGCGTGTCGGGCGAGCTCGTAGAATTGATCGATCCCGAACCCCTCTACCTCCGGCGCCCCGACGCGGTCGCAGGCGCACCCAGAAAGCCCGTGTCGTGATCCGTCCCGCAGTCCTGGCCGACCTCCCGGCCCTCGCCGCGCTCGAACGCGACCTCTTCGGTGCCGATGCCTGGAACGAGGCGCTGATCCGCCAGGAGATCGAGGGCCCCGGACGACGCTTCGTGGTGGCCGACGACCTCTCCGGCTACGGGGTGACGATGTCGGCCGGCGACATCGTCGACCTGCTGCGCATCGGCGTACGCCCCGACGCCCGCCGTGGTGGCCTGGCCTCGCGGCTGCTCGACGAGCTGCTCGTCGGCACCGACGACGCCTCCCGGATGCTGCTCGAGGTGAGCGTGTCCAACGCCGCGGCCCTCGGCTTCTACGTCGCCCGCCAGTTCAGCGTGATCGACGTGCGCCCGCACTACTACCGTGACGGGTCCGAGGCGCTGGTGATGTGCCGCTGGCTGCCCGGCGCCGCCCGCACCCACACCGCGACGGCACATGACTGACGGGCCCCTCGTCCTGGGGATCGAGACGTCCTGCGACGAGACCGGCGTCGGCATCGTCCGCGGCCACACCCTGCTGGCCGACGCGGTGGCCAGCAGCGTCGAGGAGCACGCCCGGTTCGGCGGTGTGGTCCCCGAGGTGGCCAGCCGCGCGCACCTCGAGGCGATGGTGCCCACGATCGAGCGGGCCGCCGAGACCGCGGGGATCAGGTTGGCCGACATCGACGCGGTCGCCGTCACGAGCGGACCCGGCCTGGCCGGCGCGTTGCTGGTGGGCGTGGCCAGCGCCAAGGCCCTCGCCCTCGGGTTGGGCAAGCCGATCTACGGCGTCAACCACCTGGCGGCGCACGTGGCGGTCGACCAGCTCGAGCACGGTCCGCTCCCCGAGCCCTGCCTGGCCATGCTGGTCTCCGGCGGCCACTCGAGCCTGCTCGAGGTCGTCGACGTGACCGTCGGCGTCGAGCCGATGGGATCCACCATCGACGACGCTGCGGGGGGGGCCTTCGACAAGGTCGCCCGGCTGCTCGGGCTGCCGTTCCCGGGCGGCCCCCACATCGACAAGGCGGCCCGCAGCGGCAACAGCGTCGCGATCGACTTCCCGCGGGGACTGTCCCACAAGCGCGACCTCGAGCGCCATCGCTTCGACTTCTCCTTCTCCGGCCTCAAGACGGCCGTCGCACGCTGGGTCGAGACCCAGCAGCGCGAGGGTGTCGCGATCGACGTGGCCGACGTGGCCGCGTCCTTCCAGGAAGCGGTGTGCGACGTGCTGACCCGCAAGGCCATCGACGCGGCGACGAGCCGGGGGATCGACGACATCCTGATCGGCGGTGGTGTCGCCGCCAACAGTCGCCTGCGGGCCATGGCCGTCGAGCGGGCCGCGGACGCGGGCATCCGGGTCCGGGTGCCCCGACCGGGCCTGTGCACCGACAACGGAGCCATGGTCGCCGCACTGGGCGCCGAGCTCGTGGCACGGGGACGGGCGCCGTCGCAGCTGGACCTGCCGGCTGACTCCTCGCAGCCGATCACCACCGTCGTCGCCTGAGCAGACCTCAGTCGAGCACGCCCGGTGCGACGTCGTCGTCGCCGAGCCAGTCCTGGTCGTAGACGAGGCCGTCACGATCAGTGGTCTTGTCGCCCTCGCCCTTGCGGCCGCCACGGGCGCCGGACGCGCCGGCGCCGGCACTGCGGGCACCGCTCGTCCCGCGACCACCCGAGCTGCGTCCGCCCGCGCCGCCACGCCCGGCGGAGCTGCCCGTCGACGCGCCCCGACCGGCGGTCGAACCGGGACTGCGGGAGGCGGGGCTGCCGGCTGAACCGGCGGAGCGAGCGGCGGCGGAACCCGCACTGCGGGAGGCGGGGCTGCCCGCCGAGCGGGACAGCGCGCCGGCGCTGCCGGAACGACCGGTCGAACCGATGGACCGGACAGGGGTCGAGCTGGTGGCCGACGGGGTGCCCATCGAGCCCGGACGGATCGCTCCCGCTGCCATGCCGCCGCCGCCGGCCGCGCCGAGGGCGGCTGCCGAGGCGCCGGCCGACGAGCCTCCGGCGCCGCCGGCGGCCGAGACGGACGGTCCGGTGGGCTGGTAGGTGACGCCGTTCTGCGAGGAGCCGGTGACGGTGCTCGTCGGGCCCTCGGGGTGGACCGTGGGCGGCTGCGTGAGGTGCGTCGGTGTGGTGGTCGGCGTCTCGGTGGTGGGAACGGTGGTCGTCGTGGTGGTGGGCGTGATGGTCGTGGGCGGCTTGTCCTTGCCGCCGTCGTCCTGGCCGATGTCGAAGGCGGGCCTCGGGCCGCCACCGTTGTCGTTGCCGCCGTTGCTGCCCCCGCCGGTGGGCGGGGGAGCCTGGGTGCCGGGGAGGTAGGGGCCGGTGGGCCCGGAGGGCACGTCGGGCGGCGGCTCCGTCGGGTCCTCCTGGCCGTGGATCTCCTTCATCGGTGGGATGGCCCCGAGGAAGGCCGCGTCCATCTCCTTGGTCAGGGCGAGGGAGGTGGATTCCTGCTTGTCGTACTGGGTCTGCCACGTGCTGCGCTCGGCCTGGCGGGCCTGCGAGGCATCTGCCTGGGCCTGGATCTCCTCGGCGGTGGGCTCCACGCCCGGTGTCCGGGTGGGGGCCTGGTAGGAGGACGGCTTGACCCCCAGGTCGGCGAGCGCGTCACGCGAGTCACGGGTGTCGGCGATCTGCTGGCCCACCTGGCGCAGGGCTTGTCCCGCAGTGCGCAGCTGCTCGGACTTGGCGAGCATCGAGGTGGCGGACTGCTCCATCCCGGCCCTCAGCGCGGGACCGGTGAGGGTCTGCTCCCCGATGCGCAGCTCGGCCTGCGCCGCCGCCTGCCTGAGGGCCTCACCGAGCTCCTGCAGGTCGTCGGCCTTCTCCTTCCAGTCGCGCCCGGCGTTGGTGACGGCACCGGGGGCGGCGGAGTCGAGGTAGTGGTCGAGGACGAGTCGACGGGGTCCCTTGGTCACGGTCTCAGCCCTCCTCGGTCGGCAACGTGCACTGGTCGGAGCTGAAGGTGGGGGCGGCGACGCAGGCGGTCGCGGCATCGATCCGGTTCATCGTGGCCAGGGTCTGCTCGGTCGTGCGCTCCACGTCCTTGCTGAACTCCTCGACGGAGGTGCCCATCCCGCGCAGCCCCGCGGCCACCTTCTTGAGCTCGTCGGCGACTGCCTGGTGGGCCATCTCGGCGTTGGTGCCGAGGCGGTAGCCACCGGTGTAGGACTCGCCGAACGAGGAGCTGTGGATGGCGACGACCGGGTTGGACTCGACGCCTTCGGCAGCCTTGTCGAAGGACGACATGAGCGAGGCGATGGTCTCGGGATCGATGTTGAGCCCGACCATTGTCTGGTTGAGCAGTTCCCTGTCTTCGAGCGGCAGCATGGTCTGTCCTTTCCCCCTGATCACAGAACCAAAACCAACCTTATGCCGAGGATGTGGCGCTCGGAGCCACAATGCTCCCGGTTAGGCTCGGTCCATGATTTCTCGGGGAGCTCGACGGTGCTCACTCCTGGCCGCGACCTCGATGTCGTTGGCCGCGCTCGCGGGCTGCGCTTCCTCCTCGGGCGAGCCCGATCCGGTGGACGGGCCCACGGACGGCACCTCCGCCAGCGCGCCGGAGTCCTCGGCGCCCGTGCCCACGCCGACCAGCACGGTCGTCGAACCCGCCGATGGCGGGCGCGTGAAGGTGCCCGGCGCCAGCATGCACGCGCTCTCCAGCTACAAGCACCTCAACGACTACGGCATCGTCCAGGGCTGGAACGACGGCCGGAGCTCTCTCTCGTTCGCCCCCAGCCTGACCCGGGCCAGGTCCCTGGACGCCTTCGCCCGCGAGTGGATCAAGGAGCACGGCGGACCCTCGGTCAAGGTGCGGCAGGACGATGCGGTCGCGGGCGGCAAGTACAGCGCCTGGCACGTCGTGGACACCACCACGGACCCCTCGGAGATCAAGCACGACTTCGGGATCATGTTCCTCGACTCCGCGTGGCTGATCGACATCACGATCTACCTGCCCGGCGTGCCCGACACGCTGGACGAGGACGAGCAGCAGCAGGTCATCGACAGCCTGCTGGCCAGCTTCAAGACCGACCTCGACTAGCGCCAGACGCTCAGCCGGGCGTGCCCGGAGTCAGGTGCAGCGACACCGTGAAATCGTTGTTGGTGACCGGTCCTGCCACGCGCTCCACGGTGCCGTCGAGCCCCAGCCGTACGACGTACTGCTGGTTGCCGTCGATGTAGGTAGCGAGCAGCGTCTCGTCGTCCTCCCACGCGACCTGCGTGGCGATGCCGACTGCGCGACCGCTTGCGCCGGTGACCGCGAAGTCGACGAGCGCGCGTCCGGTGGAGGCGTCGAGGATGGACAGCCCGGGCGGGTTGCCGTCGCTGCCCTGGTCGCCCTCGGGGAACGCGGCCACCAGGCTGCCGTCGGGATTGAAGTCGGCCAGGGTGCGACTGCAGTCGGTCCACAGCGGTTGCGGCGCTCGGGTGCGGCCGTCGAAGGTGGCGCCGCACGACCTGCCGTCCGCGACGGTGGCCCGCGCAGCAATCATGCCGGTCGCGGGCGAGGCACTCACGGCCTGCTCGACCCAGGGGAGGTCCACGATGGTGTCCCCATCGGCCAGGAAGGTCGAGATGGTTCCCCGGCGGTTGTCGAGCTGGAAGGTCAGCACCTCGTCGTCGGAGACGAAACCGATGGTGCCGGCCTCGGACCCGTCGAGACCTTCGTCCAGTGTCGTCCACGGGCGTTCGACCTCCACGCCGACGACATCGTTGTTGAGGACCGACCAGTGGTCGCCGTTGTAGGCCGCCCACGCGACGCGGGTGCCGTCGGGTGAGACCGTCACCGGGCTGTCGTGCGTCTCGAACTCGATGACGTCGAACGATGCGTCGAGGACCTCGAGCATGCCGACACCCTCGACCTGGCGCACCGCGATCCAACCGTCGCGGAAGGGCGTGATCTGGTCGTAGGGCTTCGGCAGGTCGAGCACCTGGTCTCCGACCACGAGCGTGGGGCCGGACGCGTCGATCAGGGGCACGCGCGGTCCGTCTCCGACGGGAGCGCTGCGAGGGTCGATCCGGACGGTGCCGCTGACCTGGGGGGTCTGCGTGGCGGGGGGCACGTCGGCGCGCCGGGCCGGGCCGGTGGCGGCGAGACCGACCGGGACAGCGATCGCAAGCACCGCCGCGATCGCGGCACCGGCGGTGATCGCGCGCCGGCGGCGGATGCCGGAGGCACGACGGCGTACGTCGGTGAGCCCGAGCGGCGTGCGCTGGAGCGGGTCGACCTGTCGGTGCAGGGCGTCGCGGACCTCGTCCTCGAGGGGAGTGCTGTTCATCGTGCGTCCTCTCCGGCCAGGCGGGGATCGAGGGAGTGCGGGGCGCGCGCACGCAGCGCGGCCAGGGCGCGGCTCGTCTGGGACTTCACGGTGCCGACCGAGATGCCGAGCAGGTCGGCGGTCTCGGCCTCGGTGAGCTGCTCGTAGTAGCGCAGCACCACCACCGAGCGCTGCTTCGGCGGGAGGGTCTGCACGAAGGACCACAGCTCGCCGCTCGCCCCGTCGTCGTAGGCGTCGCTCGACCCGGACTCCGGCACGGTGTCGATGGAGTGCTCGCGGCGCTTCCACGCCCGGCGCCAGAGCGAGTTGTGCTCGTTGAGCATGATCCGGCGGACGTAGCCGTCGAGCGCCCCGCGGTCGCGGACCTTGTCCCAGGAGAGGTACAGCTTGGCGAAGGCGTTCTGGAGCAGGTCCTCGGCGCCCGCGTGGTCGCCCGCGAGGAGGTAGGCGGTCCGGTAGAGGGCCGCCTGGCGCGCGGACATGTACGCCGAGAAGTCGGCATCGCGGTCCTGCGGCGTCCCCATCGTCTCCTTCCTCGCTCCGGATCCTTCGACGAGTGTCGTGATCACCCTGCACCCCCGTTCGGTTCGTGCGCGGTGTGTCGTGGTGAGGACGCAGTCGTGCCACCCGGGGTTGCATCTGTTTGGTCGACGTTGACAGGCTCCTCACACCCCCGACGTCAGGAGACATCGATGCAGCAGGTCAAGGCCGTGGTCGCGCTCGCCCAGGGTGAGCCGGTGCAGCTCACCACGATCAACGTGCCGGACCCCGGTCCCGGTGAGGTGCTGGTGCAGGTCCAGGCCTGCGGGGTCTGCCACACCGACCTCCACTACCGCGAGGGCGGCATCAACGACGAGTTCCCGTTCCTGCTGGGGCACGAGGCCGCCGGCGTCGTCGAGGCCGTCGGCGCCGGTGTGACGAGCGTGGCGCCCGGCGACTTCGTCGTCCTCAACTGGCGCGCCGTGTGCGGCAACTGCCGCGCCTGCAACCGCGGCGAGCCGTGGTACTGCTTCGCCACCCACAACGCGACCCAGAAGATGACGCTCGCCGAGGGCGAGCTGGCCGGCACGGAGCTGTCTGCGGCCCTCGGCATCGGCGCGTTCGCGGAGAAGACGCTCGTCGCGGCCGGGCAGTGCACCAAGGTGGACCCCTCGGCCCGCGCCGCTGCGGTCGGCCTGCTCGGGTGCGGTGTGATGGCCGGCCTCGGCGCTGCCATCAACACCGGCAACGTCGGGCGCGGCTCGACGGTCGCGGTGATCGGCTGCGGCGGCGTCGGTGCCGCAGCCATCGCCGGAGCCGCTCTGGCCGGGGCGTCGAAGATCATCGCGGTCGACGTCGACGACCGGAAGCTCGAGCTGGCGCGCACCATGGGCGCGACCCACACGGTGAACTCGAAGGAGACCGACGCGGTCGAGGCGATCCGCGCGCTGACCCCGCCGCCCGACGGCACGGGCCACGAGGGCGGTGCGGACGTGGTGATCGACGCCGTCGGTCGCCCGGAGACCTGGAAGCAGGCGTTCTACGCGCGCGACCTGGCCGGCACCGTGGTCCTGGTCGGCGTGCCCACGCCGGACATGATGCTCCCCGACATCCCCCTGATCGACGTCTTCGGTCGTGGCGGATCGCTGAAGTCGTCCTGGTACGGCGACTGCCTGCCCTCGCGCGACTTCCCGATGCTCGTCGACCTCTACCAGCAGGGTCGGCTCGACCTCGACGCGTTCGTCACCGAGGAGATCGGGCTCGGCGACGTCGAGGCGGCCTTCGACAAGATGCACGCCGGTGACGTGCTCCGCTCGGTCGTGATCCTGTGACTGCGCGCGTCGACCATGCCGTCGTCTCCGGCACCTTCACGCTCGACGGTGAGACCCACGAGGTCGACAACAACGTGTGGGTGATCGGCGACGACGAGCAGTGCCTGGTCATCGACGCGCCTCACGACGTCGAGGCGATCCTCGAGGTCGTCGCCGGTCGCGCCGTGAAGGCGATCGTGTGCACCCACGCCCACGACGACCACGTACGTGTCGCGCCGGAGCTGAGGCGTCGGACGCAGGCTCCGATCCTGTTGCACCCCGACGACCGTCCGCTGTGGGAGCTGACCCACGGGGGTGACGAGGAGGGGGCCGAGCTGTGGGACGTGGACCTCTCCGACGGGATGACCCTGACCATCGGTGGGGCCGCGGTGACGGTGATCCACACGCCCGGTCACGCGCCCGGCGCGGTCTGCCTCTACGTCCACGACCTCGGCTGCGTCTTCACCGGCGACACGCTCTTCCACGGAGGTCCCGGGGCGACCGGTCGCTCCTACAGCGACTCCGACCTGATCGTGCGGTCGATCCGCAACCGGCTCCTCGAGCTGCCGGACGAGACCGTGGTGCACACCGGCCACGGACCCGACACGACCATCGGGGCCGAGCGCGCCAACGTGTGAGGTCCGGGCCGCCGACGGGACGGGCCGCCCCCGGGGGCGCCGCCACGGGCGCCGAAGCCGTGCCACGATGACGGGATGCGCACCAGCCTGACGAGGACGGGGTCGTTGGTGGCGACGGTCCTGCTCGCCACCTCCCTCAGCGCCTGTGAGGGCACCGGAGAGCCGACCGACGAGCCGGGTGCGGGTGACAGCGTCGCCGCCAGCGGCGCGCCCACCGTCGCGCCGACGGCGTCGGAGAAGCTGGGGCTCGTCGAGGGCTGGGGCCCCGATCGCCTCGAGCTGGACCGCGCCGCGCGGATCGTGCGCCGGATGCGCCTGCCGGAGCTGGCCGGTCAGGTGATCGTGGCCGAGTGGCGGGGGACGTCGGCTCCGGTGGCGCTGGTGCGCGACCTCCACCTCGGAGGGGTCATCGCCTTCGACTCGAACGTCGTCTCCGCCGCGCAGGTCACGGGCGTGAACGCCGCGCTGACCCGGCAGGCGGGCCGCGCGTGGCCGCTCTTCCTCGCCGTCGACCAGGAGGGGGGCGTGGTCGAGCGGATGCGCAGCGCCGCCACCCGCTTTCCGACGTTCATGAGTGCCGGGGCCGCAGGCGACACCCTGCTCACCGAGGCGGCGTACGCCGCCAGCGGCCGGGAGCTGCGCGGGCTCGGCTTCACCGTCGACTTCGCCCCCGATGCCGACGTCACCTCCGGACCGGGCGACCCCACGATCGGCTCGCGCGCCGCCTCCTCGCGACCGGCGACGGTGGCCGAGCAGGTCGTCGCGGCGGCCGCTGGCTTCGCCGATGCCGGTGTGCTGCCGGTGATCAAGCACTTCCCCGGGCACGGGTCGGTCCCGGCCGACAGCCACCTCACCCTGCCGGTGCAGGGCAAGTCGCGTGCGGAGCTGGACGCCTCCGACCTGGTGCCCTTCCGGGACGCCGTCGAGGTCGGGCTGCCCGCGGTGATGGTCGGCCACCTCGACGTGCGGGCCATCGACCCGGGGGTGCCGTCGTCGTTGTCGCGGAAGGTGGTCACCGACCTGCTCCGCGAGGAGCTCGGCTTCGACGGGCTGGTGGTGACGGACTCGCTCGCGATGGCGGCAGTCACCCGTGGCCGCGACCAGGGGCGTACGGCGGTCCAGGCGCTGCGCGCGGGCGCCGACGTCCTGCTGATGCCGCCGTCTCCGGCCATCGCCCGCGCCGCGTTGGTGCGGGCGGTGAAGGCAGGCACCCTGTCCCGGCGCCGCCTGGAGCAGTCGGCGGCCCGGCAGATCGCGCTGCTCACGTTTCTGGCCGGAGGCACCGGCGCCCCGATCGGGTCGGCGCGCGCGGCCTCGCGTCGCCTGTCGGCGGCCGCCGTCACCGTCACGGACGGGAAGTGCTCGGGCCGCCTGGTGGGGGAGAGCGTCTACGCCTACGGGGACCCCGGGGTGGTCGGCGGGTTCGCCGCCGCTGCGGGCCGCGCCGGCCTCACCGTCCTGCTGCGCCGCTCGCCGCCGAGCCGGCTGGTCGACGCGGCACCGAAGCCGGTGCGCCGGCCGCAGGAGGGCAAGCGGCACTTCAAGCTCCGCAAGCGGGCGTGGAAACGGGCCGAGGCCGCCCGCCTGCAACGCCTCGGCGCGTGGACCGCGCGCGAGGACGCCCGCGTCGCCGTCGGCACGCCCGTGGGATTCACCGGCTTCCACGACGCCCCGGTCGACGGGACGGTCGCCGTCGCGACGGACAGCCCGTGGGTGCTGGGGCGCGTCGACGCCCCCACCCGCATCGCGACGTACGGCGACACCCCGGCCGCCATGGACGTGCTGGTGGCGGTGCTGCTCGGGGAGGCGCCGGCGCCCGGGCGGTTGCCGGTCCGGGTCGCGGGCGTGGCGCGCACCGGCTGCTAGCCGCGGGCCGCTAGAACGGCTCGACCAGCAGGGCCGTGCCCTGACCGGCGACCCGCGTCATCACCAGCGTGCCCTCGTTGTCCCCCTTGAGGGACAGGCGCTTGCGCAGCTCCTCGGGAACGACCTGCACACCCCTCTTCTTGATCGCCAGGCGCCCGATCCCGCGCTCGTGCAGCGCAGCCCGGAGCGGCTTCTCGCGATAGGGAAGCTGCTCCAGCACGCGGTAGCCCCGGGCGAACGGCGACCGGAAGGAGCCGTCGCCGGTGACATAGGCGATGTGCTCGTCCAGGAGGCCACCCTGGACCCCGACGGCCACGGCCGTGACGAGGCCGGCGCGGATGACGGCGCCGTCGGGCTCGTAGAGGAACGCCCCCACCTCGCGCACCTCGACCCCGCCCGCGCCCAGTGCCGGAGCGTCCTCGTCGGTCAGGGTCGCGAGTCCGCGCTCCCCGATGACGGTCGCGCGGCGGTTGGTGGTCGACAGCCTCGGCGACCACAGCACGGCCTCCTTGACCTCGCCGCGGTCGCTGACCCACTCCGCCTCGACCCCGAACGGCACGAGGTCGTGGCCGATCCCGGGCGCGACCTTGACCAGCGACCGCTTGGTCAGCAGGTCGAGCACCCAGGGCCAGGGCGGCGTCCATCCGTCCACGTCGAAGACCCGACCCCGGCCACCACGGCGCGCGGGATCGGCGAACGCCGCGTCGAAGCCGCTCGTCTCGAGGGTGGTGGCGTCCCCGACGAGGACGGCGCCCGGGAGAGCGAGGGCCGCGAGGTTGGCCTCCGCCATCGCCACGCGCACCGGGTCCTGGTCGATGCCCGCCGCGACGAGGCCCGCGCGGGCGAAGGCGAGGAGGTCGCCGCCGATGCCGCAGCCGAGGTCGACGACGCTGCCACCGGGGATCGCCGCCGCCAGGCGCGCCGCCCGGTGATCGGCCACGCGCAACCGGGTGGACTGCTCCAGCGCGTCGGGGGTGAAGAACATCCGGAGCGCCTGATCGCCGAACTTGGCGACGGCCTTCGCGCGCAGCTGCGCCTGGGTGGTCGCGGCGGCCGCCTTCTCGGCGTCGGGCTGGAGGCGACGTACGACGCTCGCCACGCGGACCGGGTCGCCGGGGTGGTCGGTCCAGGCCTGCGCGGCGTCGGCCATCAGCCGCTCGCCCTCGGTCGTCTGCAGCCAGTCCAGTGTCGCGATCTCCACGCGGGCATCCTAGCCACGGCTAGCACTCGGTTGGTGAGAGTGCTAGCGTCTGTTCTGGCACTCTCGCCCTGAGAATGCCAGTGCTCGCGAGCCTCTGGTACGACCCCCGCGACGGCGTTCCGGCCGGACCGCGAGCCCATGTCCTGGGAGCCCCGGGGCAAATTCATCCGGGTTCCTCAAGAATCACGCGCCAGAGAAAGTGGAGGTTGATCCGAAGTGTCGGTCAACATCAAGCCCCTCGAGGACCGCATCGTCGTCCAGACGCTCGAAGCCGAGCAGACCACGGCGTCCGGCCTGGTCATCCCGGACACCGCCAAGGAGAAGCCCCAGGAGGGCGAGGTCATGGCGATCGGACCCGGCCGTGTCGACGACAACGGCAACCGCGTCCCGCTCGACGTCGCCGTGGGCGACAAGGTCATCTACAGCAAGTACGGCGGCACCGAGGTCAAGTACGCCGGCCAGGAGTACCTCATCCTGTCCGCCCGCGACATCCTCGCGGTCGTTTCCTGACCCACCTGGCATCCCGGCCGGCGGCGTCGCTCGCCGGCCGGGCGCCAGGCACGTCAGCACCATCAATCTTCCTAGGAGCATCTGAATGCCCAAGATCCTGGAGTTCGACGAGAACGCCCGCCGCGCCCC
>JBBSOR010000075.1:0-19677 GCA_038259535.1 Propionibacteriales bacterium
CGAGCAGACGGTCAACAAGGTCTTCCACCTCGACGCCAACCGCGCGATGATCGACACCTACAACATGGGCTGGAAGGACTACCTCGCCCAGCGGGAGTCCGACGAGCGGCGTCGCAAGCGCGAGCGGGCCAGCGCCGAGACCAAGGCCAAGACGCTCACCGACCAAGCCAACAAGATGCGCGCCAAGGCCAGCAAGGCCGCGGCCGCGCAGTCGATGTTGAAGCGCGCCGAGAAGATGATGGCCGGCCTGGAGGGGGAGCGCGCCGCCGACAAGGTCGCCCGCATCAAGTTCCCCGCTCCCGCACCGTGCGTCAAGACGCCGATCATGGCTCGCGAGCTGTCGAAGACCTACGGCTCGCTCGAGGTCTTCACCGACGTCGACCTCGCCGTCGACCGGGGGAGTCGGGTCGTCATTCTCGGCTTCAACGGCGCCGGCAAGACCACGATGCTCCGCATCCTGGCCGGCGTGGACGCCTCCGACACCGGAGAGGTGATCCCGGGCCACGGGCTCAAGGTCGGCTACTACGCCCAGGAGCACGAGACCCTCGACACCTCTCGCACGGTCCTGGAGAACATGCAGGCGGCCGCTCCCCAGCTCACCGACGCCGAGGCCCGCAGCGTGCTGGGCTCGTTCCTCTTCTCCGGCGACGACGCCCACAAGAGCGCCTCGGTCCTCTCGGGTGGGGAGAAGACCCGGCTCGCGCTCGCCAGCCTGGTCGTCTCCTCGGCCAACGTGCTGCTGCTCGACGAGCCCACCAACAACCTCGACCCCGCCTCGCGCGAGGAGGTGCTGGCCGCGATCCGCACCTACGAGGGCGCGATCATCCTGGTCACCCACGACGAGGGTGCGGTCCGCGCGCTGGAGCCCGACCGGGTGCTCCTGCTGCCGGACGGCGACGAGGACCTGTGGAGCGACGAGTACGCCGACCTGGTGTCGCTGGCCTGAAGTTACCGGCCAGTAGTACGGTGCTCCCATGACTCCCGAAGACCTCGCTGCTGTCGGCCTCCACCTCCGGGTCGAGGGGCCGGTGGCGACGGTGACGCTCGACCGGCCCGAGGTCCGCAACGCCCAGACCCCGGCCATGTGGCTGGCTCTCGGCGAGATCGGCCGGACCCTGCCGCACGACGTACGCGTGGTGGTGGTGACGGGGGAGGGGGAGACCTTCTCCGCCGGTCTCGACCGCGCCATGCTCGACCCGTCGACCTCCGGCCAGGAGAGCGTTGTGGGGCTCCTCGCGCTCAGCGACGAGGAGGCGGCCGCGCGGATCGACGAGTTCCAGGGCGGCTTCACCTGGTTGCGGGACCCGCGCTTCGTCTCGATCGCCAAGGTGCGCGGGCACGCGATCGGGGCCGGCTTCCAGCTCGCGCTCGCGTGCGACCTCCGCGTCGTGGCCGACGACGCGAAGTTCTCCATGAAGGAGTCGGCGCTGGGGCTCGTCCCCGACCTCACCGGCACCAAGCCGCTCGTCGAGCACGTCGGCTCCGCCCGCGCGCTGGAGATCTGCGCCACCGCGCGGGTCGTGCCGGCCGACGAGGCGGTGGCCATCGGCCTAGCCCTGTCGTCGGTGCCGTCGGGTGACCTGGACGCCGTCGTGGCAGATCTCGTCGCCGCGCTCCTCGCCCCGATGCCCGGCGTCGTGCCGGAGACCAAGGCCCTGCTGCAGGGGGCGCGCGACCACGACCTCGACGAACAGCGCCGCCTCGAACGGGAGGCGCAGCTGCGCCGTTTCCGTGCCCTGGCGGCGGCTCTGGCGGGCTGATCCTCCGGACCGTCCGGGCCGGCGAGGAACAATCGTCGGTGCCGGGTGGTTCGATGGATGACAACCGAAGGAGCATGCATGTCGATGGGGCCGGGAGCAGGTGGTCCGCCGTGGCGGCACCTGCGCAGCGACCGGAGCGTGGTCGACAACAAGATCGAGCGCCAGACCGTGCGCCGCGTGCTGGCGTTCGCGGGGCCGCACCGTCGGCTGATCACGGCGTTCCTCGCGATCACCGTGGTCGACGCTGCGCTCGTCGTGGTGCCGCCGTTGCTGCTCAAGCTGATCCTCGACGACGGTGTCCGCACCGGCGACACGTCCTTGGTGGTGTGGCTCGCCGTCCTCGTGGCGATCGTCGCCGTGGTGGACTCGGGCTTCGGGCTCGTCACCGGGTGGCTCTCCAGCCGCATCGGTGAGGGACTGATCTACGACCTCCGCACCCAGGTGTTCGCGCACGTGCAACGCCAGTCGCTCGCGTTCTTCACCCGCACCCAGACCGGCGCGCTGGTCAGCCGGCTCAACAACGACGTCATCGGCGCCCAGCGGGCATTCACCTCCACCCTGCAGGGCACGGTGGCCAACATCATCGCGGCCGTCGTGGTCGGGGTCACGATGCTCTTCCTGAGCTGGCCGGTGACGGTCCTGTGCCTCGCGCTCTTCCCGATCCTGCTGATCGCCTCGCGCCTGGTCGGCTCCCGGCTCGCCGAGCTCTCGCGCGCGCAGATGGACGGCAACGCCGACCTCGGCAACGCCATGACCGAGCGCTTCAACGTGGGTGGCGCGATGCTGCTCAAGCTGTTCGGCCGACGTGAGGTCGAGGACGTCGCCTACGCCCGGAAGGCAGCCGTGGTGCGCGACCTCGGCATCCGAATCTCCCTGCTGACCCGGATCTTCTTCGCTGCGATGACGCTGGTGCCGTCGCTGGCCACCGCGCTGGTCTACGGCATCGGCGGCTGGCTCGCCATCCGCGGTGACCTCTCGGTCGGCACCATCGTCGCCCTCGGCGTGCTGCTGACCCGGCTCCTGGGCCCCCTCCAGGGCCTCTCCAACGTCCGCATCGACGTGATGACCGCGCTCGTGAGCTTCGACCGGGTCTTCGAGGTGCTCGACCTGCCGTCACTGATCCAGGAGAAGCCCGACGCGGTGGCGCTGCCGAGCACCGCCTCCCGGCTGGAGTTCGACCACGTCGCCTTCACCTACCCGCGGGCCGACCAGATCTCGCTCGCCTCCCTCGAGAACGTGGCGCGCACTGAGTCGCGCGACTCCGGGCAGGTGCTCCACGAGGTCACCTTCACCGCACAGGCGGGCCAGATGGTGGCTCTCGTCGGCCCGTCCGGCGCGGGCAAGACGACCGTCACCCACCTCGTCGCCCGCCTCTACGACGTCGAGTCCGGCACGGTCCGAGTCGGCGGCCACGACGTGCGAGACGTGACCCTGCAGTCGCTGGAGGACGTGGTCGGCTACGTCACCCAGGACGCGCACATGTTCCACGACACGATCCGCGCCAACCTGCTCTACGCCCGCCCCGGCGCCGACGACACCGACGTGTGGGCCTCCCTCGAGGCGGCGCAGATCGCCGGGCTGGTGCGCTCCCTTCCCGACGGCCTCGACACGGTCGTCGGCGATCGGGGATACCGGCTCAGCGGGGGAGAGCGGCAGCGCCTGGCCATCGCACGCCTGCTGCTCAAGGCGCCCTCGATCGTCGTCCTCGACGAGGCGACGGCCCACCTCGACAGCGAGTCCGAGGCTGCGGTCCAGCAGGCGCTCGACGCCGCGCTCGAGGGACGGACCTCGCTGGTGATCGCGCACCGGCTCTCCACCGTCCGCAACGCCGACCTGATCCTGGTCCTCGACGACGGACGGGTCGTCCAGCAGGGCACCCACGCCGACCTTCTCGCCGCCGGCGGGCTCTACGCCACGCTCCACGCCACCCAGTTCCGCGAGGCGTCGACCGCGCCCGTCGCCGGCTAGGTCGCCGAGTCCTTCGCCGCGCTCGCGCCGCGCGTCCTGCCCCACGGGCCGCGGCCACCGCGCCACTCGTCGTACAACAGGTAGAAGAAGCCGAAGATCGCGAGCGCCCCGAAGAACCACCACTGCAGGCCGTAGAAGAAGTGTGGCCCGTTGTTGAGCTCGGGCAGCTCCACTGCGGTGAGGGGTGTCTCGGGCCCGGGCGACTCCGAACGCAGGTCGATCCAGCCGCCGGCCACCTCGCGGTCCAGCGCCCGGCCGATCTCGGCGCTGCTGACGGCGCGGGTGGACTGGTCGGTGACCCGGGTGCTGTCGCCCTCGGCGTCCTGGCGCACCCAGCCGGTCACGGTGACCTCGCCGGCGGGCGGCTCGGGCACGTCGTCGGGCCTGGTGCCACGGTTGTCGGTGCCGTACCAGCCGCGGTCGACCAGGATGCTCGACCCGTCGGCCAGCTCGAGCGGCACCACCACGTCGACGCCGGCGGCACCGTCGCGAGTGCGGTAGCGCACGATCACGGTGTCCTCGACGGCGTAGGTCCCGGTGGCCTCGACGATGCGCCACTCGTCGTTGTCCGTGAGGTCCTTGCCCGGTGCCATCACCGCGGTCACGGGGTCGGCGCCCGCTCGCTCGTTGCGCTCGATGATCGCGTTGCGTTCCTTGCGGTCGTCCAGGCGGTGGAACTGCCACTCGCCGAGCCGCCAGGCGACCCATGCCAGGGCCACGACCGCCAGTGCGAAGGCGATCCAGCGGCGCGAGATCAGGAACCGCAGCTTGTGCACGCGCCGAGGTTATCCGGCGCGACCTGAGCCCCCCTGAGGGGTACGCCGTAGACTCACCAGGGTGACGACACCCTTGGCAGACCGCTTCGGTCGCGTGGCGACGGACCTCCGCGTCTCGCTCACCGACCGCTGCAACCTCCGCTGCAACTACTGCATGCCGGCGGAGGGACTCGACTGGCTGCCGACCGACGAGACGCTCACCGACGACGAGGTCGTCCGGCTGATCACGATCGGCGTGCAGCGCCTCGGCGTCGCCGAGGTGCGCTTCACCGGGGGAGAGCCGCTGCTGCGCCGTGGCCTGGTCGACATCGTCGCCCGCACCCACGCCCTCGGCGTGGAGACCTCGCTGACCACCAACGCGCTGGGCCTGACCCGCACCGCGCAGGCGCTGGCCGACGCCGGCCTCGACCGGATCAACGCCAGCATCGACACGGTTCGTGCGGAGACTTTCGCGACGATCACCCGGCGCGACCGCCTCAAGGACGTCGTCGCGGGCCTCGAGGCGGCCAAGGCCGCCGGACTCGGCCCGATCAAGCTCAACGCGGTGCTGCTGCGCGGCACCAACGACGACCAGGCCGCCGAGCTGCTGCACTGGGCCGTCGAGCACGGCTACGAGCTGCGCTTCATCGAGCAGATGCCGCTCGATGCCCAGCACGACTGGAGCCGCACCGAGATGGTGACCGCCGACGAGATCTTCGCCCAGCTCACCGCCGACTTCACGCTGACCCCGCACGGCGAGCCGCGTGGAAGCGCGCCCGCCGAGCTCTTCGACGTGGACGGGGGACCGGCGACCGTGGGCATCATCGCCTCGGTCACCCGCCCGTTCTGCGGCGACTGCGACCGCGTGCGTCTCACCGCGGACGGCCAGGTGCGCAACTGCCTCTTCGCCCGCGAGGAGTCCGACCTGCGCACGGCGCTGCGCTCCGGTGCCACCGACCAGGAGATCGCCGAGCGCTGGGTCATCGCCATGCTCGGCAAGCGCGCCGGCCACGGGATCGACGACGTGACGTTCCTGCAGCCCGACCGGCCCATGTCGGCGATCGGCGGCTAGGTCCGCGACCGCACCTGGTGGATCGAGGATCTCGAGCAAGGCTCGGACGTCGGAGTCGACGCCGTCTGAGGCCCTACGCCTCGTGCGCGACGACGTCCTTCAAGAATCCTCGCGCCCCGAGGAAGTCCGACAGCGAGACCCGGTGCTCGTCGCAGGCGAGCCAGATCTTGCGGCGCTCGGGGGTGTGGATCTTCGGGTTGTTCCACTCCAGGTCCCAGGCAGCGTCGACCTGGCAGCCCTTGGCGGAGCAGATGTCGCGGTCGGGATCCATGGCTGCCTCTCGGGCGCGCGGGGACGTAGGGAAATGAACGAGGTGCCGGACAGCCACGGGGGGAAGCTGTCCGGCACCTCAGGTGCCAAGCACAGACGGGGGATGCTGTGTTGGCGTGGGGAATCCTGCCACGCAGGTGCGGGAAATCCAAACCTCCGACGCGCTGGATCTGACTGAATTTTCCTCAGTCTTCCTGGTCGGCGGCCGTCAGTTCATGGGCTCCGGGGCCCTCGGGAAGACTGAATCCGTCGCTGCGCTGGTCCCCGGCGTTGGCAATCACCACTGCGAAGAGCGGGAGGAAGACGGCTCCGGCGATCAGGAGCCACATGAGGACTCCGGAGCCGACAGCCACGGCGGCCACGAAGCAGACGAGGCGGATCGACATGGACCAGGCGTAACGTCGCTGGCGCGACTTCATGTCGTCCGCGGCGCTGCTGCGAGCCGTGGTGATGCGTACGACGTCCGTCTTGGCCATGTGCTCGAGTCTACGTCGCTAGGCTCCACAAACCACGGGCTCGTCACGCCCGTCAGCCGCACGGAGAGCAGGAGCAACCATGTCCAACCGCACCTACCGCGTCACCGAGATCGTCGGCACCTCACCCGACGGCATCGACCAGGCCGTTCGCAACGGCATCGAGCGCGCCGGACAGACACTGCGCCACATCGACTGGTTCGAGATCACCCAGATCCGCGGGCAGGCCAAGGACGGTGCCGTCGAGCACTTCCAGGTCGGCATGAAGGTCGGCTTCCGCCTCGAGGACGAGTGACGAGGGCAACTGATTTCGGCGTACCCCACGGTAATCACTAGCGTCGACCTCGTGAGCCACACTCCTCGTTCAGTCCTCGTGACCGGCGGCAACCGCGGCATCGGCCGTGCCCTTGCCGAGGCCTTCCTGGCCCAGGGCGACAAGGTCGCCGTCACCACCCGCAACGGCGGTGCCCCCGAGGGCGCCCTCGACGTGAGGTGCGACATCACCGACCCGGAGGCGGTGGAGGCCGCCTTCACGCAGGTCGAGGAGGCTCACGGTCCCGTCGAGGTCCTGGTCGCCAACGCCGGCATCACCAAGGACACCCTGCTGCTGCGGATGAGCGAGGAGGACTGGTCCTCGGTCATCGACACCAACCTCACCGCGACCTTCCGGCTCACCAAGCGCGCCACCAAGGGCATGCTGCGGCTGCGGCGGGGTCGCATCATCCTCATCTCGTCGGTGGTCGGGCTCCTCGGCTCGGCCGGTCAGGTCAACTACGCCGCCTCGAAGGCCGGCCTGGTCGGCATGGCCCGCTCGCTGGCCCGCGAGCTCGGCAGTCGCTCGATCACCACCAACGTGGTCGCCCCCGGCTTCGTCGAGACCGACATGACCGACGTCCTCACCGACGAGCAGAAGGCCATGATCAAGACGCAGGTGCCGCTGGGGCGCTACGCGTCCCCGGCGGAGGTCGCGGCCGCCGTCACCTGGCTCGCCTCCGACGGCGCCGCCTACGTCACCGGGGCAGTGATCCCCGTCGACGGTGGCCTGGGCATGGGGCACTGACCGCACCCGCTTGCACCACACCGAACTCCTCCGACCACGACCGGCCCGACTGGAAGGCACACGCACATGGGAATCCTCGACGGCAAGCGCATCCTCGTCGCAGGCGTCACGATGGACAGCTCGATCGGCTTCGCCACCGCGAAGATCGCCCAGGAGCAGGGCGCCACGGTGCTGATCTCCAACTTCGGGCGTGCCCTGGGCATCACCCGGCGCATCGCCAAGCGGCTGCCGCAGGAGCCACCGGTCCTCGAGCTCGACGTCACCGACGAGGACCACCTGGCCGGCCTCGCCGACCAGGTCCGTGAGCACGTCGACGGTCTCGACGGCGTCGTCCACTCGATCGCCTACGGCAACCCGCAGACGCTCCTGGGCGGCAAGTTCCTCGACGGTCCCTGGGAGGACGTGGCCCAGGCGGTCCAGGTCTCGGCCTACTCGCTCAAGTCGCTCGCCGTGGCGACCCGACCCCTGATGTCGCGCGGCGGCTCCATCGTCGGCCTGACGTTCGACGCGACCACCGCGTGGCCGGCGTACGACTGGATGGGCGTGGCCAAGGCCGCGCTGGAGAACACGTCGCGCTACGTCGCGCGCGACCTCGGTCCCGACGGCATCCGTTGCAACCTGGTCGCCGCCGGGCCGCTGAAGACCCTGGCCGCGAAGGCCATCCCCGGCTTCGAGGACCTCGAGTCGGCGTGGAAGGACCGGGCCCCGTTGGGCTGGGACGAGACCGACCACGCACCGACCGCCCGGGCCGTGTGCGCGCTGCTGAGTGACTTCTTCCCGGCCACGACGGGGGAGATCGTGCACGTCGACGGCGGCTTCCATGCCATGGGCATGTAGGCACGACGAACCGGTTCGGTAGTTTCCCCAGGTGACTTCCCTCGTCGAGCTGCGCATCCTCGAAGGCCCCAACCTCTACTTCCCGCGCGCCGCGGTGAAGCTGACCCTTGACGTGTCCTCGATCTCGGAGGCCACCGACGAGGCGGTGCTGCGGTTCGCCCGCCGGATCGGCCTGCGTACGACGCGACCGGGGGTCCCCGGTTCGGGCTTCCGGCAGCGGTTCGCGCTCCGGGCCGTCGAGCGCCTGGTGCGCGCCATCGCCAGCGAGGCAGGCACGCGCCGGTTGGCGGTGCGGGTGCGCCCGACCTCCGATCCGCAGGTGCTGGTCGTCGCTTTCCCGTGGCGCAACCGCGAGCGGGCCCGGGCACTCGGCGAGGCGGTCGCACACGCGCTCGACGCGCTGCCCACCCCCGACGTCGAGTCGGCGGTCAGCGCGGCAGCGGCCGAGGTCGCCGCCGCGCCGCGCGGCACCCGGCCGACGACCATCACGCCCAAGATCCCCGTGGTCGCGGTCACCGGCACCAACGGCAAGACCACGACCAGCCGGATGGTCGCCCACATCGCCCGCACCAGCGGCATGGTCGTCGGCTGGTCCAACACCGACGGCGTCTACCGCGACGGCGTGATGGTCGAGTCGGGGGACTACTCCGGGCCGTCCGGCGCGGCCCGCGCCCTGGGTCTGGAGGGTGTGCAGCTCGCCGTCACCGAGACCGCCCGCGGCGGCATCCTGCTCAAGGGCATCGGGATCACCCGCAACGACGTCTCCGTGGTGACCAACGTGACCGCGGACCACCTCGGCCTCCAGGGCATCGACACCGTCGACCAGCTCGCCGAGGTGAAGTCGGTCGTTCCCCGGATCACGCGCAAGGACGGCTGGGCCGTGCTCAACGGGGACGACCCTCGGGTGCTCGCCATGCAGTCGGTCATCTCCGCCCAGCCGTGGGTCTTCAGCCGTGACCCCGACTCGCCCGCGGTCCGCGAGGTGCTCGGCCACGGTGGCGGCCGCGCCACGACCGTGATCGACGGCTGGATCACGGTCCTCGCGCCGGGCGCCGACCCCGACCCGCTGGTCGAGCTCGTCGACGTCCCGATGACGCTGGCCGGGCTGTCCCGCTTCAACATCGAGAACGCCCTCGCCGCGGCGTCGGCAGCCCTCGCCATCGGGCTGCCGCGTGATGCGGTGATCGCCGGCCTCGGGTCGTTCCGCCCGGACGCCGAGCACAACCCGGGTCGGATGAACTTCTTCTCGCTGCCCGGCGAGGTGTCGGTCGTCATGGACCTCGCCCACAACGAGGCGGGCCTCGAAGCACTCCTGGAGATCATGGCCGGCGTACGACGTCCCGGCGCGCGCACGATGCTCGGCCTCGGCGCCGTCGGCGACCGCACCGACGAGCTCATCGACACGCTCGGCGAGATCGGCGCCAAGGGCAGCGACGTGGTCGCCATCGGCCACAAGGAGCACTACCTCCGCGGCCGCACGACGGACGAGATCGACGCCCTGCTGCGCGCCGGCGCAGAACGCGTCGGCGTCACCGACATCGAGACCTTCGCCTCCGAGGTCGAGTCCCTCGCCGCCCTCGTCGCACGCGCCGGGCCCGGGGACGTGGTCGGGCTGATGTGCCACGCCGAGCGGCAGGAGGCCTACGACTGGATCGCCGCGCATGGAGGCACCCCGGACACGCCCGAGGTGCTCTCGCAGAAGGTGCGCGCGGCCGACCTCGGCTGACCGGGGTCCGCTCAGACGTCCCCGGGATCGACCTGCTCGCCGGGGGCGCCGATGTCGAGGTCGCCCTCGACGATCATCGCCGACATCCCGCCCGGCGACCGCGTCTCGTGCAGCTCGCCCGGCTCCCAGACGGCGGCCTGGCCCGCGGCGATGCGGCGCACGGCCCCCTCGGCACCGGCCACCTCCGCCTCGCCCGAGAGCACCACGAGCAGCTGGCGGCCCACCGCCGGGTGGCGACCGATCGTGCCACCCGGTGCGAGTGTCACGGCGATCAGGTGCGCGTCGGCGCTGATCCCGAAGGCGCCCACCGAGAACCCGTGGCTGCCGTGCGCCTCGATCGGTCGGTGGGGCAGGTCGGACAGGTCGAGGACCCGCACTCAGGACTCCGTGGTCGGCGTGTAGTCCGGGTCCGCGGACGGCGCGTCAGGGTTGGTGACCGAGCCGGCCTGGGCCACGTCGGACCACTGCTCCAGCTCGGCCATCACCTCGGCGTGCTTGTCCACGCACACCACGACGAGGTCACCACGGTTGGCCCGGCTCATCGCGTGTCGCACCGCCTCGATCTCGTCCACGCACACCTCGGCCTGCTTGCAGCGGGCTCCCTCGTCCATGGCGGCTCGCACGCCGTCCAGCACGAGCTGGGCGGTGGCGCCCCGGTCGCGACCGCGCAGGGCCACGTCCTCGCGGATGATGCAGACGTCGAAGTGCTGGGCGGCGATCTGGCCGAGCTCGACCATGTCCTGGTCGCGCCGGTCGCCCGCGGTGGCGATGATGCCGATCCGTGAAGGTCGCGCGAGGTCGTGCGAGGAGGCGAGCGAGTCGCCGACCCGGTCCACGAAGTCGCCGAGCATCCTCATCCCGGGCGCGTTGTGGCAGTAGTCGACGATCACGTTGACGCCGTTGACCTCGACCTCGTTGAGACGGCCGGGGGAGAGGTAGTAGTTGGTGGAGAAGGAGCGCAGGCCCTGGCGGATGTCGTGGAGCGGTGCGCCGGCAGCGAACGCGGCGGCGGCCGCGGCCAGGGAGTTCTGCACGTTCATCCGCGCGCGACCGCTGAAGGTGGCGGGCAGGAGGTGGGTCCACGCCAGCTGCATCTCGCGACGACCGTGCTGGACGACCATCATCTCGCCACGCTCGGTCGGGTTGAGCACGATGGCCTTGCCGCCGCGACGGCAGTGCGCGTCGATCATGTCGCGCACCTCGCTGCCCGGCTCCTCCATCGAGAACCACACGACCTGGCCCGAGCACTTGCGGCGCATCTCGCGCACCAGCGGGTCGTCGGCGTTGAGGACGGCGTGGCCGTCGCGCGGCACCGCCTCGACGATGACGGCCTTGACGTCGGCGAGCTGCTCGACCGTGTCGATGCCCCGCAGACCGAGGTGGTCGGGCTGCACGTTGAGAACCACGGCCACGTCGTTGCGCTCGTACCCGAGGCCCTCGCGCAGGATGCCGCCGCGCGCGACCTCGAAGACGGCGAAGTCGACGCGTGGGTTCTGGAGCACCATCCGCGCCGACCGCGGGCCGGACGCGTCGGCCCGGATCACCAGGCGCTCGTCGATCACCACGCCGTCGGTGGACGTCATGCCGACCTTGCGGCCCATGCCCTTGAAGATGTGGCTGATCATCCGGCTGGTGGTCGTCTTGCCGTTGGTGCCGGTCACGGCCACGATCGGGATCCGCGACGGGGCGCCCTGCGGGAAGAGCATGTCGACCACGGGCTTGGCGATGAACTGCGGCTCACCGATGGTCGGGTGGGTGTGCATCCGGAACCCGGGGGCAGCGTTGACCTCGCAGATCGCGCCGCCGGCCTCGCGCACCGGCTCGGTGATGTCGGGGCAGATGAAGTCGATCCCGGCGATGTCGAGCCCGACCATGCGGGCGGCCTCCTCGGCGATCTCGACGTTCTCCGGGTGCGCCTCGAAGGTGCGGTCGATCGAGATGCCGCCGGTCGACATGTTGCCGGTCAGCGCCAGCTTGACCATCTCGCCCTCGGCGGGCACCGACGTGAGCGTGTGGCCCTGGTCGGCGAGCACCTCGATCGCGGCATCGTCGATCTTGATCCTGGTCAGCACCTTCTCGTGGCCGACGCCGCGGCGCGGGTCGGCGTTGGTCAGCTCGACGAGCTCCTCGACGGTCATCCTTCCGTCGCCGGTCACCGACGCGGGCACGCGTTCGGCGATCGCGACCATGCGGCCGTCGATGATCAGGCAGCGGTAGTCCTTGCCGGTCACGAAGGACTCGACGATGACGGTGCCGCGGCGCGACTGGCCCTCGGCGATGGGGAAGGCGGCGCGTACGTCGTTGTCGTCCTGAAGGTCGAGGCACACGCCGCGGCCGTGGTTGCCGTCGAGCGGCTTGAGCACGACGGGATGGCCGATGCGGCGCGCGGCCGCGACGGCCTGGTCCTCCGAGCGCACCGACTCCTGCTTGGGCACCGGCAGCCCGGCCGCCCCGAGCAGCTTGGTGGTGAGGTCCTTGTCGGAGGCGATGTCCACCGCGATCGAGGAGGTCTCCGACGTCATCGTCGCGCGGATCCGCTTGGCGTGGACGCCTTGGCCGAGCTGGACCAGGGAGGCCTGGTTGAGCCGGATCCACGGGATGTCACGCGACACCGCCTCGTCGACGATGGCCTGCGTGGAGGGGCCGAAGGCGGTGCGCTCGGCACGGCGGATGAACTCGTCGCGCAGGGACTCCCACTCGAAGTCCGGGTCGCCCTCGACGAGGTGGTTGACCAGGCGTATGGCGAGCCGCCCGGCGGTGAGGCCGACGTTCTCGTCGACATAGCCGTAGATGATGTTGTAGCGGCCCGGCTGACCCTTCACCTGGCGGGTCTTGCCCCGACGGATGTCGTGGCCGACCAGCTGCTGCAGCGCCAGGGCGGCGTGCTCGGCGACGTGGCCGAGCCAGGTGCCCTCGTTGAGCCGCTCGAGGAAGCCCCCGCGGCGACCGCGGGAGCAGGAGTGCTCCCTCAGGCCCGGGAGCATCGAGACGAGATCGTCGGTGAACCCGGGGATGGTGTTGCTGGGGAACTGCTCGAGCGAACCCAGGTCGACCACCAGGTGGATCGACTTGTCGTAGGACCACACGTTGGCGCCGCGGTAGACGCGGGTCTCGACGATCTCGAGGTCCGGGGTGGGGCGCTCCGTCATGAGTGGTCTCCCTGGGTCGTGGTCGGGGTCTGGTCGACGGCCGTGCGGGCCGAGCGCCTCAGCTTGAGCCGGCGGCGGATGGCGGCCGGGGTGGCGTCGGCGGCGGCGATGTCGCGTACCAGCTGGCGCAGGTCCCGGCTGGCCCCGGCGAGCTCGTCGGCGTCCTCGGGGGCGATGACCGGCTCCCCGGCGACCAGCTCGCGCGTCGAAAGGTTGAAGACCGCCCCTTCGGGCAGCACGTGGAACAGCACGCCGCTCGCGAGGAGCGGTGTGGACCGGGTGGCCTCGTGGGCGTTGGAGACCATGCGGGTGCCGTCGAAGATCGTCACCGCGCCCTTGCCGAGGACCCTCATGACCATGTCGCCCTCGACGTCCTCGACGAGCCCGCACGTGTCCTCGTCGACGCCGATGCCCAGCAGCTGCGGACTCTGCGCCACGATCATCAGCAGGCGGCCGTAGCGGTTGCGCTGGTCGAAGTGCTGGTCGATGACGGTGGCCTCCACCAGGCCGAGCCCGGCGGCGACCTGGGTCATCCGCTGCTTGGGGGTCGAGCCGCCGACCCCGAAGGCCACCATGTGCGACGACTGGATGCTCGCGCCCGCCGAGGTTCCGGCGACGACCGCACCACGCTCGTGGGCGCGGCGGATCGCCTCACCCACGGGCGTGCCGCACACGATCGCGGACAGCTTGAGCTGGTTGCCCCCGGTCATGAACACGCCGGTGGCCTCGTCGAGGGACTTGACGAGCACCGGGTCGTGGGCCTGCTCGCGGCTCTCGGGGCGTACGGCGTCGACGCGGGCGGCACCGAACTTGGTGAAGAGCGCGTCGTAGACGTCGACGACCTCGCGGCCGAGCGAGGAGGCGGTCGGGATGACGGCGATCCGGGCGTCCTTGCCGCCGCTGAGTGCGACGAAGTGCTTGAGGATCGTCGGCTTGCGCACCTTGTCCTCAGCACCACCGATGATCATGAGTGGTCCGTTGGGCATGACACGCAGGCTAGCGGCTGCAAGGCTGGACGGATGCAGCAGTCAGGGAGCGACGCGGTGCGGCGGCTGGTCGTCATGCGTCACGCCAAGGCCCAACCGACGGCTCCGTCGGACCACGAGCGTGCCCTGGCGGACCGCGGCCGGCGCGACGCGGAGGCGGCCGGACGGTGGCTCCGCGACCGGGGGATCACCCCTGACGGCGCCCTCGTCTCGGACGCGATGCGGACCCGGCAGACCTGGGAGCAGGTGGCCGCTGCCGCCGCGTGGGACGTCGCCGCGGACCTCAGCGCCGCCCTCTACGCTGCCGGGGCCGATTCGGCCTTCGACCTGATCCGCGAGGCGGCCGCCGACGTGACGACGTTCGTCGTGGTCGGCCACAACCCGACCATGGCCTACATCGCCGAGCTGATCGACGACGGCGAGGGCGACGCCGACGCCACCACGGGCCTGGTCACGCTCGGCTTCCCGACATCGGCCCTGGCGGTGTTCACCCTCTCGGGCAGCTGGGCCGACCTCGGGCCGGGCACCGGTCGTCTCGAGGCGCTCTACTCCGGCGACGGATGAGCGATCCGCTCGTCGTGGCGCGGCTGCGCGCCGCCGGGTGCGTGTGGGCCGAGGACGAGGCCGGCCTGCTCGAGCAGCAGGCGGGTACGGCCGCCGAGCTGGAGGGCCTCGTGGCCCGCAGGGTCGGCGGCGAGCCGCTGGAGACCGTGCTGGGATGGGTGGAGTTCCTCGGTCGGCGCCTCGTCGTGGCGCCCGGCGTCTTCGTCCCGCGTCGACGCACCGAGCTGCTGGCCCGTACGACCCTCGCCCGCGTCGTCGCATGGAGCGGGGAGCCCGCCGCAGGTCCCGTCGTGGTCGAGATGTGCTGCGGGGTGGCGCCCGTCGCGGCCTGCCTCGAGGGGCTGGATGCACCGGCCGTCCAGCTGCACGGCGCGGACATCAGCGGTGTCGCCCTGACGTGTGCTGCTCGCAACGCGCCGACAGCCACGCTGCACCGGGGGAACCTCTACTCCGCCCTGCCGCCGGACCTGCGGGGGCGGATCGACGTGCTCGCGGCCAACGCGCCCTACGTCCCGACCGACCGGATCGCCACCATGCCGCCGGAGGCGCGCGACCACGAGCCGTCCGTCGCGCTGGACGGTGGTGGCGACGGAGTGGAGCTGCACCGCCGGCTGGCGGCGGGTGCGGCCGACTGGCTGGCCCCCGGGGGCACCCTCCTCATCGAGACGAGTCCCGCGCAGCTGGCGCTGACAACCGGGGCCATGTCCGCCGCCGGGCTGGTGACGGAGGTGGTGCTCGACGAGGAGGTCGGGGGGTGCGTCGCGGTCGGGGTGCGCGCGCTCAGCTCCCGGCTTCGAGGGGAGGCGCCGGCGTGACGATCCCGACGGCCGCGTCGGCCTCCTCGATCTGCTCGCGGGAGATGCCGAGCAGGTAGAGGATCGCGTCGAGGTAGGGAACGTTGACGGCCGTGTCCGCCGCGTCGCGGACCATCGCCTTCGCGTTGTAGGCGATCCCCAGACCGGCCGCGTTGATCATGTCGAGGTCGTTGGCGCCGTCGCCGATGGCGATCACGGCATCCAGCGGCACGCCCACTTCGGCCGCGAACTCGCGCAGGGCGGTCGCCTTGCCGGCGCGGTCGACCACCTGGCCCACGATCCGGCCGGTGAGCACGCCGTCGTCGATCTCGAGCTCGTTGGCCCGGGCGAAGTGGATGCCCAGCTCGGCGGCCAGGCGGTCGGTGATCTGGGTGAAGCCACCGGACACGATGGCGAAGCGGTAGCCCAGGCGCCGCAGGGTGCGGACCATCGTGCGGGCACCGGGGGCCAGCACGAGCGAGTCGTAGACCTCGTCGAGGGCCGAGACCGGCACACCCTCCAGCAGCGCGACCCGTTCGCGCAGCGACTCCTCGAAGTCGAGCTCGCCGCGCATCGCCGCCGCGGTCACCCGGGCGACCTCGGCCTCCTGGCCGGCGTGGGCGGCGATCATCTCGATGACCTCACCCTGGATCAGGGTCGAGTCGACGTCCATCACGATCAACCGGATGCCGCGACGGTGCAGGGAGTCGCGCTGCACCGCCAGGTCGATGCCCTGCCTGACCGCCTCCGCGGCCAGCAGCGGTCGCAGCGTCTCCGCCGGCGCCCCGGAGACGTGCATCTCGATGGCGGTCACGGGGTAGCGGGCCATCCGTTCGATCTTGTCGATGTTGGCCCCGGAGTCCGCGATCCGTCCGGCGATCGCCGACATCGCCGAGGCCTTCAGCGGACTGCCGATGAGCGTGATGTGGGACCGGTCGGCGGACCGGGTCCGGTTGTCGCCGGCGCCCCGGTCGACCTCGACGCTCATGTCCAGCTCGCCCGCGGTGCGCTCGATCACGTCGCGCAGCTTCTTCCAGTCGCGCGGCGCGGTGACCAGGATGCCGAGCACGAGGCGGCGCCGCAGCACGATCTGCTCGATGTCGACGACCTCGACCCCGGCCGCGGCGAGCGCGGCGAAGATCGCCGCGGTGACGCCCGGCCTGTCCTTGCCGGTGAGGGTGACCAGCAGTGTCTTCGGGTCGTCTTCCATGGTGGGCCAAGGCTAGCCGCTCGGGAACCCTCGCTCGTGGGGCCACACCTCGGGTGAGCACGCTGCCACGACGGCGCGCCGCGCCGCTCGTCCGAGCGGCTGGAGGAGCCCACGCCGTCGCTCCACCTCGTAGGCCGAGATCGCGCCGCCGTCGTCGGCCAGGGCGAGGTCGACGATCGCCCACGCCTGGAGCCCGCGGGCCGCGAGGTCCACGCACCGCGGAGGCGTGCCGAGGGGCGCCGCGAGGGCCGGACGGTGGTGGAGGTTCATCAGGGCGTCCGCGGCTTCCGGGCGCCACCGGGCCACGTCGAGGGCGGCCAGGTCGCCGGCCGCTCCGATGAGCGACTCGCGCAGTCCACGGTCGGCCTCGCCGACGTCGGGCAGCTGCCGCGGCCGAGCCTCGAAGGCCCGCCACTGCACGGTCTCGCCCTGCTCCAGGGGCACCAGCCCGAGCCCCCCGGCGATGACCGCCTGTCCGGCTTCCAGCGCCGCGGAATTGAGGTCGAGCGGGCCTCCGAGGCCCAGCGGGTCCCCCTCCACCGGCAGCGCCAGCCCGGCGTACGACGCACCACTCGCTCGCGACCGTGCCAGCAGGTCGAGCGCCGAGCCGCCCTCGAGCAGGTGGGTGTCGTCGGCCAGCGCATCCAGCACGTGGTCGGTCTGCTCGTGGCCGCGCAGCCACGCAGTGAGCCACCAGGCGAGGACCGCCGAGTGGGGGAGCGCGAGGGCCGGGCCCGAGGGACCCGAGGACGGTGACGACATCGCCGGCGAGGCTACTCGCTGCCCGGACGGACGGGGCGTCCCGTCGTGTTGGCCGCGGACCCGGGACTGCCGCTGGATAGGGTGCGGACCATGGTCGCCGTCATCGAGTTCGCGGGCGTCACGGTGCGTCGTGGCCAGTCCCTCCTGCTCGACGACGTCAGCTGGGAGGTCGAGGAGGACGAGCGCTGGGTCGTGCTCGGACCCAACGGTGCCGGCAAGACGACGCTGCTCCAGGTCGCCGCCGCCCAGCTCCACCCCACCTCGGGGGTCGCCGGCATCCTCGACGAGGTGCTCGGCACCACCGACGTCTTCGAGCTCCGCCCCCGCATCGGCCTCACGAGCGCGTCCCTGGCCGACCGCATCCCGCGGACGGAGCTGGTCAGGGACGTCGTCGTCTCGGCGTCCTACGGCGTCGTCGGTCGCTGGCGGGAGCACTACGCCGACCTCGACCACGACCGCGCCGGGGTCCTGCTGGCCGAGGTGGGCGCCGACCACCTGGCCGATCGCACGTTCGGCACCCTCAGTGAGGGCGAGCGCAAGCGGGTGCAGATCGCGCGCGCGCTGATGACCGACCCCGAGCTGCTGCTGCTCGACGAGCCCGCAGCGGGCCTCGACCTCGGTGGCCGCGAGGACCTCGTCGCGACGCTGTCGGAGCTGGCCCTCGATCCTGACTCGCCCGCGACGGTCCTGGTCTCCCACCACGTCGAGGAGATCCCCCCGGGCTTCACCCACGCACTGCTGCTGCGGGAGGGCCGCGTGGTCGACGCCGGACCCGTCGAGGACGTGGTCACGGCCGAGACGCTGTCCGAGGCCTTCGGGATGCCGCTGCTGCTGAGCCGCGCCGACGACCGCTTCGCCGCACGCCGGCGCCCCGCTCAGCGGATCCTCAGTCAGTGACTCGATAGGCTCTGGACATGGACTGGATCAGCGACCACCTCTGGGAGGCCTGGCTGGCGCTGTCGATCGCGCTCGGCGTTGCCGAGATGTTCAGCCTCGACCTGATCCTCGCCATGCTCGCGGCCGGCGCAGTGGTCGGCATGGTCGCCGCCCTGATCGGCCTTCCGATCTTCGTCCAGGTCCTCGTCGCGCTCGCCGCGTCGGTGGCCGCGCTCTCGCTCGTGCGCCCGACGTTCATCAAGCGCCTGCACGGCGGTCCCGAGCTCTCGCTGGGCCACGGCAAGCTCGTGGGCACCCGCTGCCTGGTCACCGACGACATCTCCGGCCTGTCCGCGGGTCGGATCAAGGCCGGTGGCGAGACCTGGACCGCCCTTCCCTATGACGAGAACCTGCTGATCTCCGCCGGTGAGACCGTCGAGATCCTGCAGATCAAGGGTGCGACGGCCTACGTCCACCCCGTGGGCTCGCTCGAGCCCTGAGAGAGCACCGCCACCAGCCACCAGCCACCACCAGCCACACCCAACATCGGGGGAGAACCGAATGCCGACAGCCTTGTTGGTCCTGTTCCTGCTCATCGTCCTGTTCGTCGTCGTCCTGCTCTCCAAGACGGTGAAGATCGTGCCCCAGGCGCGCGCCGCCATCGTCGAGCGCTTCGGCAAGTACAAGGCGACCCTGCCTGCCGGCCTCAACATCCTCGTGCCGTTCATCGACAGGATGCGCTATCTCATCGACCTGCGTGAGCAGGTCGTGAGCTTCCCGCCGCAGCCGGTGATCACCGAGGACAACCTGGTCGTCTCGATCGACACGGTGATCTACTTCCAGGTCACCGACCCGGTGGCGGCGACCTACGAGATCGCCAACTACATCCAGGCGATCGAGCAGCTCACCATGACCACGCTGCGCAACATCGTGGGTGGCATGGACCTCGAGGAGACGCTGACCAGCCGCGACTCCATCAACTCCGGGCTGCGCGGCGTCCTCGACGAGGCCACGGGCAAGTGGGGCATCCGCGTCAACCGCGTGGAGCTCAAGGGCATCGACCCGCCGCCGTCCATCAAGGACTCGATGGAGAAGCAGATGCGTGCCGACCGCGAGAAGCGCGCCGTCATCCTCACCGCAGAGGGTCAGCGGCAGGCCGCGATCCTCACCGCGGAGGGCTCCAAGCAGTCGCAGATCCTCAACGCCGAGGGTGACCGCGAGTCGCAGATCCTGCGCGCACAGGCGGACCGCGAGGCCTCGATCCTGCGGGCCCAAGGTGAGGGCCAGGCCATCCAGACCGTGTTCCAGGCGATCCACGACGGCCAGCCCGACCAGTCGCTGCTCGCCTACCAGTACCTCCAGATGATGCCCAAGATCGCCGAGGGCAGCGCCAACAAGGTGTGGGTCATCCCCTC
>JBBSOR010000076.1:0-19647 GCA_038259535.1 Propionibacteriales bacterium
AGGGGGATTGCGCGGGTCCTGAACCCCCTTCACGCACCGCCCTCGCGCGCGTCGACGGACGACGCTCCCGACAGCGGTGTGTCAGGGGGATTGCGCGGGTCCTGAACCCCCTTCACGCACCGCCCTCGCGCGCGTCGACGGACGACGCTCCCGACAGCGGTGTGTCAGGGGGATTGCGCGGGTCCTGAACCCCCTTCACGCACCGCCCGGCGGAGGGCGGGGTGCCAGAGGGGCGTACGTCAGAGCGAGAGGCCCAGCGCGGCGTCGAGCAGCCGGTGGATGGCGGCCGCGGCCTCGGGGTCGGAGGTGTCGGCCAGGCCGGTGGTGCCGAGGGTGGCGTCGACCCACTCCTGAACGGCCCGCACCGCGGTCGGGGCGTCGAGGTCCTCGGCGAGTGCGGCCAGGACGCGCTCGATGACGGGGGCCGAGGCGGCGCCGGCGCCCAGGGCGAGGGCACGGCGCCAGTCGGCCAGGGTGTCGACGGCCTGCCAGAGCTGGTCGTCGGTCCACTCCCAGTCGCTGCGGTAGTGGTGGCGCAGCAGCACCAGCCGGATGGCCATCGGGTCGACCTCGCTCATCCGGAGCGCGGAGACGAAGACGAGGTTGCCCTTGGACTTCGACATCTTCTCGCCGTCGTAGGCCACCATGCCGGCGTGCGTGTAGGTGCGCGCGAAGCGCTCACCGGGGTGGGCGACCTGTGCCTCGCCGGCGGACATCTCGTGGTGCGGGAAGGCCAGGTCGCTGCCGCCGCCCTGCACGTCGAAAGCCGTGCCGAGGTGGTCGAGCGCGATGGCGGAGCACTCGATGTGCCATCCGGGTCGGCCCGGTCCCCAGGGGCTGTCCCAGGCCGGTTCGCCGGGTCGCTCGGCGCGCCAGAGCAGGCAGTCGAGCGGGTCGCGCTTGCCCGCACGGTCGGGGTCGCCGCCCCGCTCGGGGAACACCTCGAGCATCGCTGCGCGGTCGAGGCCGCACACGGCACCGAAGGTGTCGTCGGCGGTGACGGAGAAGTAGAGGTCGTCCTCGACGCGGTAGACGGCGTCGGCCTGGTCGAGGCGCTCGATCAGCTCGACGACCTGCGGGATCGACTCCACGGCGCCGATGTAGTGGGCGGGCGGCAGGACCCGCAGCGCCTCCATGTCGTCGCGGAACAGCTGCGTCTCGCGCTCGGCCAGCTCGACCCAGTCGACCCCGACCTTCGCGGCCCGCTCGAGCAGCGGGTCGTCGACGTCGGTGACGTTCTGGACGTAGGTGACCTCGTGGCCGGCGTTGCGCCAGGCACGGTTGAGCAGGTCGAAGCCGACGTAGGTGGCGGCGTGCCCCATGTGGGTGGCGTCGTAGGGCGTGATGCCGCAGACGTACATCCGGGCCGGCCCCTCGGGTCGGGTCTCGACCACGGAGCCGCTCGCGGTGTCGTGCACCCGCACCGGCGGGGCCGTCACGGGTAGTCGGGGAACATCGGGGGACGACCAGGCACGCATGGCGCGCAGCCTATCCGTCGCTCGGGCACGCCCGGTCCACGAGGGGCGCCTCCGGGGGCCTGCTCAGAAGGGCGGCCACGGGATGACCGGGTACGCCGACGACGCGGGGGCCGGGAAGGCGCCGCGAGCCAGCAGTCGGGCGGTCCGGCGCAGCGTCGTGGACACCTCCTCCTCGCTCACGAGCTCGACCAGCATCCGGCCGAGGTCGCCGCCCAGGGCGGCGTCGAGCCGACGCAGCCCTGCGGTCTCGTCGTCGGTCAGCGGCTCGCCCACGAAGCCCCACAGGACCGTGCGCAGCTTGTGCTCGACGTGGAAGGTCAGCCCGTGGTCGACCCCGAAGCGGTGACCGTCGGGCATCGGCAGGACGTGTCCGCCCTTGCGGTCGGCGTTGTTGACCACGACGTCGAACAGCGCCATCCGGCGCAGCGGCTCGGAGTCCTCGTGGACCAGGGACACGGGCTGGTCGTGCGCGTCGAGCCCGTCGAAGACGTGGCGGAAGCCGTCGGGCAGCGTCCCCTCGCCGACGATGTCGACGGGCGACTGGTCCTCGACCTCGTCGCGCCACAGCTGGACCATGCCCGGCCCGTGGGGGCCGTCGCCGAGGACCGTGGGGGGCACGATGTTCCAGCCGAGCGCCTCGGAGACGGCGTACGCCGCCACCTCACGACCGGCGAGCGTGCCGTCGGGGAAGTCCCACAGGGGGCGCTCCCCCGCGACGGGCTTGTAGACGACCCGGACACCGTCGAGCTCCCCGACGAAGGTGGCGTTGGAGGCGGGCAGCACCCGGCCGTGGAGCGTGAGCTCACCCGTCGGAAACCCTTCCGGGCGACCGCCGGACAGGGGTGCGTCAGGGTTCACGACGACGGAAGCCGTTGGCCCGCACGCACAGGTGTCCCGCGGGGTCGACCGGCTCGCCGCAGAAGGGGCAGTCCGGGCGGCCGGCGCCGATCACGGACCGCGAGCGCTCGACGAACGAACGCGCGGCGGCGGCCGTGAGCCGGACCAGCAGGATCTCCTCCGGCTCCGGCTCGAGGAGGTCATCGAGACCTTCCTGCAGCTGCTCGGGCGAGACCACGGCGGCCTCGGTGAACGGGAAGACCTCGATCACCACTCGCTCGCCCGCGCCGTCCCACGACAGCGTCATGGTGCCGGCTCGGAACTCCTCCTGGATCGGCTGCTCCAGCGGCTGCTTGTCGCGGAGGTCGCGCGGGGCGATCGCCGGGATGAGCACCTCGTCGCCGGCGGCGCCCATCAGCTCGTCGAGAAGCTCGTCGATGCGCTCGGCGAGGGCCGAGACCTGCTGCTTCTCGAGGGAGACGCTCACCACTCGTGCGCCCTCGCGGGCCTGGAGGAAGAAGGTGCGCTGGCCGGGCTCGCCAACGGTGCCGGCGACGAAGCGCTCGGGCGGGTCGAAACGGTGCACGACGGGCATGTCACTCACCCTAGGAGATCGCTGTCTGTGAACCGGGCACGGTGCCCGGGCCTGCTCCCCCGCCCACGTCGGCGTCGCCACCGCGACGTCGGCGCGTCTTCTTCGGAGGGGTCAGCCAGGCCAGGTCACCCGCGTGCGTGTTGGTGCCGAGGACGAAGGGTCGCGACTCGCTGTAGCGAACGATCGAGACGGAGGCAGGGTCGACGTGGATGCGCTGGAAGAGGTCGAGGTGCGTGCCGAGCGCGTCGGCGAGGATCGACTTGATGACGTCACCGTGGCTCACCGCCAGCCAGACGGCGTCCTCGCCGTGCTCGACCGCGATGCGGGCGTCGTGGCGCCGGACGGCGGCGACAGCCCGGTCCTGCATCGCCCGCATCGACTCCCCGCCGGGGAAGGTGGCCGCCGAGGGTTGGGCCTGCACGGTCTTCCAGAGCTTCTCCTTGGCCAGCTCCCGCAACGGCCGCCCCTGCCACTCGCCGTAGTCGCACTCGGACAGCTGCTTGTCCGCGGTGGCGCGCAACGCCTGCGCCTGGGGACGGGTGATCTCGCGGCACGTCTCGCGGCACCGCTCCAGGGGGCTCGTGACCGCGGCGACGAGGCGTACGCCGGCCAACCGCTCGCCGACCGCGGCAGCCTGCGTGCGGCCCGTGTCGTCGAGGTGCACGCCGGGCAGCCGCCCGGCCAGCACACCGGTCGCGTTGGCGGTGGAGCGGCCGTGTCGGACGAGGATCACAGTGGGCACCTGACGACCCTAGTAGGACTAGCCTGACCCGGTGATCGTGGACAACGCCCTCTACCACCAGGGCAAGCGGGTGCCGCTGGGCACCGGCGATGACCAGAGTCTCGGGCACGCGCGCGTGCCGTGCGCACCGGGCGACTTCCAGTGGATCGGGATCCACGACCCGAGCCCCGATGAGCTCCGGCTCATCGCCGACACGTTCGACCTGCACCCCCTCGCGGTGGAGGACGCCGGCGACTCCCACCAACGACCCAAGCTCGAGCACTACGGCGACACGCTCTTCCTGGTCCTCAAGACGCTCTGGTACGTCGACGCGGAGGACGCCGTCGAGACCGGCGAGATCAACATGTTCGTCGGCCAGGACTTCGTCGTCACCGTCCGCCACGGCAAAGGCATCGACCTCGCCGACTCGCGCCGCGACCTCGAGGAGCGGGCCCAGGTGCTCGAGCACGGGCCGATGGGCGTCATGTATGCCATCTGCGACCGCGTCGTCGACGAGTACGAGAAGGTGGGCGCCTCGCTCGAGGAGGACGTCGACGAGGTGGAGGAGTCGGTGTTCTCCCCCGCTCGCACCGACGACTCCTCCCGCATCTACGTCCTCAAGCGGGAGATCGCGGAGGTGCGCCGGGCGGTGATGCCGCTGCGCGAGCCGATGCGGAAGTTCGCCATGCACTCCGACACGGTCCCGACGGTCCGCACCCCCATCCCCATCACGGCCGAGACCGCGACCTACTTCCGCGACGTCGCCGACCACCTCCAGCGCGTCTCCGAGGTGATCGACAGCCTCGACATCCTGCTCTCGACGGCCTACGACGGCCACCTGGCCCGGATCTCTGTCCAGCAGAACGAGGACATGCGCAAGATCTCCGCCGGCGCCGCACTGGTCGTCGTCCCCACCCTGATCGCCGGGGTCTACGGGATGACCTTCACCCACATGCCCGAGCTCGCCTGGACCTACGGTTATCCGTTCGCCCTGGTCCTGATGGCTGGTGTCGCGGCCGGGTTGTTCGCGCTGTTCAAGAAGTCCGGGTGGTTGTGACCCCACCACCGGGCGCGCCCTCTGCTTGGCGGGTGGTGTGGTGGTTCGGCTTGGTGAGCCTGAGCGCCGACATGGTCTACGAGGGCGCCCGCTCGGTCTACGGCCCGCTGCTCGCCGCGCTCGGAGCCTCCGCGGTGGTCGTCGGACTCGTCACGGGCGCCGGCGAGGCGGTCGCGCTGGTGCTGCGGCTGGCCTTCGGCCCGCTCGCCGACCGCACCGGCCGCTAGTGGTCGCTGACCATCCTCGGCTACGGGCTGAACGCCGTGTGCGTCCCCCTGCTCGCGCTGGCCCCGCGACTCGGCGTGGCCGGCCTGGGTTTCGCGGCGACGCTGATCCTGCTCGAGCGGCTCGGCAAGGCGGTGCGCTCGCCGTCGAAGTCGGCGCTCCTGGCGCACGTCGCCGAGGCCGTCGGTCGCGGCCGCGGGTTCGGGGTCCACAAGGCCCTCGACCAGGTCGGCGCCTTCGCGGGGCCGCTCGTGGTGGCGGGCGTGGTCGCCGTCGGCTCCCTGTGGTGGGGCATGGCCGTGCTCGCTGTGCCGGGAGCGGTGGCGATGGTGCTGCTCCTCACGCTGCGTCGTCGGGTCCCGGACCCCGGCGTGTACGACTCCCAGCCCCCCGCCCTGTCCACGCATGGCCCGTCTCAGCGACGCGGGTGGTGGGCGGAGGCGGTCGGGGCGGGGCTGTCCGGCGACTTCTTCCGCTATGCGGTCGCCGCGTCGTTGACCACCGGCGCGCTGGTGACGTTCGGCATCATCGGCTACCACCTCACCGTCGAGGGACTTCTCCCCGTCGCGGCGGTCCCGATCCTCTACGCCGGGGCGATGGCCGTCGAGGCGGTCGCCGCCCTGCTGGTCGGGTCGGTCTTCGACACCGCCGGCCCGCGGGTGCTGCTCGTCGTCCCCGTGCTGGTGGCGCTGGTGCCCGCGCTGGCCCTGGGTTCGGCCCTGGTCGCCGTCCTGGCGGGCGTGGCGGCATGGGGCTTCGCGCAGGGCGTCCAGGACTCGACGATCAAGGCGGTCGTGGCCGACCTCGTCGAGGCGCCGCGGCGGGCGACGGCCTACGGCGTCTTCGCCGGCATCCAGGGCCTGTTCGCGATCGTCGGCGGTGTGGGCGCCGGCTGGCTCTACGAGCGCTCGCTGCCTGCCCTCGTCGCGGTGGTGGCGCTCACCCAGGGCGTGGCACTGCTGCTGCTGGCCGACACGTTCAGGCGCTCAGCACTCCAGCGCCGAGCAGGATGAGGGTGCCCACCCCGAGCAGGATCCGGTAGATCACGAAGGGGGTGTAGGACCGCGTGCTGACGTAGCGCAACAACCACGCGATGGCGGCGTATCCGACGACGAAGGACACGACCGTCGCGGTGACGGTCGGTCCCCAACCGAAGTCGTTGTGGCCGTTGGGGATGTCCTTGAGCTCGAAGATCCCGGCCCCCACCACGGCCGGGATGGCCAGCAGGAACGCGAACCGGGTGGCCGCCTCCCGGTCGAGGCCCAGGAACCGTCCCATCGAGATCGTGGCGCCGGACCGCGAGACGCCGGGGATGAGGGCGAGGGCCTGGGCCAGGCCCATCAGCACGGCGTCCTTGAGGCTGAGCCTGGCCATCGAACGATCGGTGCGACCGATCCGGTCGGCGATGCCGAGCACGATGCCGAGCACGATCAGCGTCGTGCCGATGATCCAGAGATTGCGGAAGTCGCTCTCGATGACGTCCTTGAGGAGCACGCCGAGCACCACGATCGGCAGCGAGCCGACGATGATGTACCAGCCCATGCGAGCATCCAGCGTGCCGCGGTACTCCGGCTGGACGAGCGACCGCACCCAGGCGGAGCCGATGCGCCAGATGTCCTTGCGGAAGTAGATCAGCACGGCGAGCTCGGTGCCGATCTGGATGACCGCGGTGAAGGCCGCTCCCGGGTCGCCCCAGCCGAAGAGCTCCGGGAAGATCCGCAGGTGCGCGCTGCTCGAGATCGGCAGGAACTCGGTCAGTCCCTGGATGACACCGAGGACCACGGCCTTGAGGAGATCGATCACGAGGCGTCACCCTACGGGCGCGTCCCTGCAGCGAACCTGATGGGCGCGTCGTTACTCTCACCTGCATGCAACAGCGTTCCCTCGGCGCCACCGGTCTCAAGGTCTCCCGGCTGGGGCTGGGCACCATGACCTGGGGCCGTGACACCGACGAGCACGAGGCACGTGACCAGCTCATCGCGTTCGCCGAGGCGGGCGGGACGCTGGTCGACACCGCCGCCGGCTACGGAGACGGGGCCAGCGAGGAGCTGATCGGCACCCTGATCGGCGACGTCGTCGGTCGCGACGACCTGGTGCTCGCCACGAAGGCCGGCATCTCCCGTCGATCGGGCGAGCGCACCACCAACACCTCGCGCGGCCACCTGCTGACCACGCTCGACGCCTCGCTCAAGCGGCTGGGCGTCGATCACGTGGACCTGTGGCAGGTGCACGTGTGGACCGACGACACGCCCGTCGAGGAGACGCTGTCGGCGCTCGACCTCGCGGTGACCTCGGGCCGCGCGTCCTATGTCGGCATCTCCAACTACACCGGGTGGCAGACCGCCCAGGCCGCCACGTGGCAGCGCGCCGTCCCGGGCCGCACCCCCCTCGCCTCCACCCAGGTGGAGTACTCCCTGCTCAACCGCCAGGTCGAGCACGAGGTCGTCCCGGCGGCAGCGGCTCTCGGGCTCGGCATCCTGCCGTGGTCGCCCCTGGGCCGCGGTGTCCTGACCGGCAAGTACCGCTCCGGCACGCCGTCCGACTCGCGAGGTGCCACCGAGCACTTCGCGCGCTTCGTCGGGGCCTACCTCGACGACCGTGGCAGGGGCATCGTCGAGGCCGTCGTCCGGGCCGCCGACGGCCTCGGCTGGTCACCGCTGGAGGTGTCACTCGTGTGGGTCCGCGACCGGCCGGGCGTCACGGCCCCCGTGGTCGGGGCGCGCACCGCCGGCCAGCTCGACGGCGCGCTCGGCATCGAGGAGCTGACCCTGCCCGCCGAGATCGTCGACGCCCTCGACGACGTGTCCGCCGACTGACCGACCGCGACGGGAAGGAGAACCCATGTCCAAGATCCAGCGCCGCCCACCCGCCCGCGGGGTCGAGTGGGAGTTCGACACGCTCGTCCTGCCCAGCGAGTTCTCACGCAACGTCGTGACCCGCATGCTGGTCGAGCGTGCCGAGCACGGCGGCTGGGAGCTCGACCGGCTCCGCATCGGCCACGACGGCAAGCGGCGCGTGGTGCTGCGCCGCAAGATCATCCGTCAGCGACTGACCCTCTTCGCCGGCTGATCCGGCTGATCCCGACTGGGGCGAGCGGTGTCGTGCCGGGCCGTCTCGTGCTTGACTCGAGGAGCGGGGCCGGTCGGCCCCATCGAGGAGGCATCATCATGGTGCGACGACTCAGGAACACACCGGCGTTGGCGATCGTGGAGCTGGCGGTGGACCCGGCTGACGTGGACGAGAAGACCTACCCCGTGCGGATCCGGCTGACCCGCCCGCTCACGCCCTACGAGGCCGCGGGCCTGGCGGAGATGGAGCACGGCCTGCGCGCCGAGGGAGACGCGATCGTCGTCCCCGACACACGGCTGGACGCCGTCGCGCGTGAGCACGACGCCTGGACCGCCCGGCTCGAGCGGGTCCAGTCGCGTGCCGCCGAGCTCCAGGGGGAGACCTGGATCGCCGACAGCCGTCGCCGGGACGGGCAGGACCGCCACGGATCCCATCTGCTGAGCCAGCAGACCGACGACCGCGGCCTGCACTGACGCGCCGGCGTCACCAGCCGGAGGTGCCGGGCGATCCCTTGAACGGGCCCGTGACCCGGGACGTGACCCAGCCGCCGTAGAAGTTGCCGGGCTGCGGCTGGACGACCTCGTCGTCCACGGTGCACCGGTCCACGCGCCCGGGGTACAGCGCGACGTGGTCGTGCAGCACCGTGAAGCCGGTCGACGGCTCCGGGTAGGTCCACCCCACCGCCGCGAGCACGTCGTCGCCGACCACCAGGTCCAGGTAGGCGGCCTGGCCCTTCCACTCGCACCAGGACGCTCCCGCGCCGAGGCGCAGCACTCCGTCGGCGAAGCACGCCGTCGGGAGGTAGTAGGTCGGCGGGTGGCTGGTCTCGAGCACGCGCAGGCTCACCGTCGTGTCCGCGACCACCACCCCGCCATGCGTGACCACCACGTGCTCGGTGCTGGTCTCGACGCGCGGCGGGCGGGGGTAGTCCCACACGGACTCGGTCATGGCTGCGCCACCGCCTCGGCGGTGGCCCTCAGCTCGCGCACCATCGCATCGGGATCATCGGCGGAATAGACCGCGGAGCCGGCGACGAACACGTCGGCGCCGGCCTCGACGCAGCGCTCGATCGTCTCCAGCGACACTCCGCCGTCGACCTGGAGCCAGGTCTCGACGCCGTGCTTGCTCATCAGCTCGCGCGCAGTGCGGATCTTGGGCAGGCACAGGTCCAGGAACTTCTGGCCGCCGAAGCCCGGCTCGACGGTCATGATCAGCACCATGTCGAGCTCGGGCAGCAGCGCCTCGTAGGGTTCGATGGGCGTGGCTGGCTTGAGAGCCATCGAGGCCCGAGCCCCCTGCGCCCGGATCTCGCGGGCGAGCCGGACGGGCGCCTGGGCGGCCTCGACGTGGAAGGTGACCGATCCGCACCCGGCCTCGACGTACGCCGGTGCCCACCGGTCGGGGTCCTCGATCATCAGGTGCACGTCGATCGGCTGGGACGCGTGCCTGCTCAGCGCCTCGACCACCGGCAGGCCGAGCGTCAGGTTGGGGACGAAGTGGTTGTCCATCACGTCGACGTGGACCCAGTCGGCGCTGGGGATCCGGGCGACCTCGTCTGCCAGGCGCGACAGGTCGGCGTTGAGGATGCTCGGAGTGATCTGGATGCCCACAACCGCAGCCTACGACCCGTCGGACTCGTCGAGGTCCGGGGTCTCGGCGCCGGCCGCCTCGTCGCGCGCGGCCCACTCCAGCAGCGGTGCGATGTCGAAGGGGAGCCTGTCGATGTCCGCGTGCAGGTCGCCGATGCCGGCGAAGCGCTCGGGCATGGTGAAGATCGTGAAGTCGTCGGGCGTGCAGGCATCGATCTCGTCCCAGCGAACGGGCGCGGACACGCGGGCGTTGGGCACGCCGCGCACGGAGTAGGCGGCCGCGATCGTGTGGTCGCGAGCGTTCTGGTTGTAGTCGACGAAGAGCTGTGCCGGGTCGCGGTCCTTGCGCCACCAGGCAGTCGTCACCTCTCCCCCGGCCCGGCGCTCGACCTCGCGCGCGAACGCGAGCGCGCCACGGCGTACGTCCTGGAACCCGTGGTCGGGCGGGATCCGCACGTAGATGTGCAGCCCCGAGCCGCCACTGGTCTTGGGAAAACCGGCGGCGCCTAGCTCGTCGAGCACCTCGTGGGCGACATGGGCGACGCGTCGCACGGTGGCCCAGTCGCAGTCCGGCCCGGGATCGAGGTCGATACGCCACTCGTCGGGCCGCTCGGTGTCGGCACGGCGGCTGTTCCACGGGTGGAACTCGACCGTCGACATCTGGACGGCCCAGATGACGCTGGCCAGCTCGGTCACGCAGAGTTCGTCGGCGGTGCGCTTCCAGCGGGGGAAGAACAGCTGCACCGTCTCGACCCACTCCGGCGCGCCGGCGGGCAGCCGCTTCTGGTGCACCTTGTCGCCCGCGAGACCCTTCGGGAAGCGGTGCAGCATGCAGGGCCGCTCGAGCAGCGCGTTGACGATGCCCTCACCCACGGCGAGGTAGTAGTGGACGAGGTCCAACTTGGTGGCACCCGACTCCGGGAAGTAGATGCGGTCGGGGTTGGTCACCTTGACGACCCGGTCGTCGACCTCGATCTCGATGAACGGCGACGCCATCTCCCGAGCCTAGCGGCGCGGGCTACTAGCGCGTGGGAGGCGGGGGCGGGGGCGCAGCGACCGTGACGGTCAGCGGGTCGGACCAGCCCTCGTCGGCGTACTGGCTCTCGGGGCGGTGCCATCGGAACTCGGTGGTCTCGGTGACGGGCACGTCGACACGCGCCAGACCCGTGGGGTCGGGGAGGACGGCCGGCCCCGTCGGGGCCCAAGCACCGCCCGGCACCCGCGACTCCAGGACCAGCGGGCCGCCGGTCGCCCGGCCACCCGCGTCGGTGACGCGACCGGCGAGGGTGACGGACTGCCCCGCCTCCACCTGGCGTCGATCCGCAGACACGGTGGTCGAGAGGGAGACGCCCTCGAAGTCGAAGGTCGACCCCGAGCCGTGAACCGCATCGAGGTTGAACGGCCGGCCGTCGCACCCGAAGCCGGTCACGACGAAGCCGGCACCGTCGCCGTGCGCGGCGCTGAACGCCGCCGGCGTGGCGGCGCCGGCGGGCGCCACCGCCGCCAGCGTGGCCAGGTCGACCAGCGACCAGTCGTAGGTGAGCGACGCAGTGGAGACCTGGCTCCACGAGCCGGCCGCCGCCGTGAGGTCGGCGCGACCCCGCCAGGCCGTGCCGGGCGGGCTCGTCGGGGTGATGGTCATGACGTAGGAGACACCCGTGCTGCCGGACGTCGCGGCCACCGACAGCGAGGAGTCGACCCCGGCCAGCGAGCCGAAGCGGACGAACGGGCCCGAGGCGGTGCCCGCGCCGGCCGGGATCAGCCCGAGGGAGCGGCGGCCGATCGGTGCGGAGTAGGGGCCGAGGTTGAGGCGTGAGGCGGGTGCCGACGACGCGGCGAACAGGTCACCGCACCCGACGTAGGTCAAGAACACGTCGGGATCGCTCGTGCTGGGGCCGGTGAGCGTGCGCGCTCCGTCGGCCTGCGCGGGGCCGACCCACGCGCCGAGCAGGGCCGTCGTCACGACGACCGCCAGAGTGGACCGCACCCGCATTCTTGCCTGCTCCCGTGACGCTTGGCTCACCCGTCCGGCGAGCCGCGCTTGTTCCATCATGCTCGGCCACCCCAAGCTTGGGAACAGGTGACACGCAGCTGTCATCTGATTGTCAGCGGGTACTCACCTGACGGGGTGGTGGCGGGCGTCAGGAGAGGTCGCGTCGCCTCAGGGTGACCGCGAACATCGCGTCGGTGCCCTCGCGGTGCGGCCACAGCTGGAATCGGTCGACCTCCTCGGCGTCGTCGCGTCGCCCCAGCACCGCCCGCACCACGTCCGCGGTCTCGGCGACGACGGGCGAGCAGGTGGCGTAGACCACCACGCCCCCCGGGCGCACCGACTCGAGGGCCACGTCGAGCAGCACCTGCTGCAGGCCCACCAGAACCCCCACGTCGGCGGGCGTACGACGCCAGCGCGACTCCGGCCGACGGCGCAACGCGCCCAGGCCCGAGCACGGTGCGTCGACCAGGACGCGGTCGAAGGTGCCGGGCAGCCACGGCGGACGCGTGCCGTCACCTGCCAGGACGTGCCCGGCACCCGGCGGCACGGCCCGCAGCGCCGACGCCACGAGGATCGCGCGGTGCGGCTGCCGCTCGTTGGCCAACAGCCGGGCTCCGCGCTGGGCCGCGATCGAGGCCAGCAGGGCCGCCTTGCCGCCCGGTCCGGCGCAGAGGTCCAGCCAGCGCTCGTCGCGTCCCTCGAGCGGGACGTCCGCCATGGCCAGGGCGACGAGCTGCGAGCCCTCGTCCTGCACGCCGGCGCGGCCCTCGGCCAGGGCGGGGATCCCGGCCGGGTCGCCGCCCGTCAGCACGACGCCGTACGGCGACAGGCTGGTGCGGGTGCCTCCCGCGGCCACCAGCTCCTCGACGTCGCACAGACCGGGGCGAGCCGCCAGCGTGACGCGCGGGGCGGCGTTGTCGGCGGCCAGCAGCACCTCGAGCTCGGTGTCGGCGCCCAGCGCCTCGGCCAGCGCCTCGACCACCCAGCGCGGGTGGGAGTGGGCCACGGCGAGGTGCCCGTGCAGGTCCGCCTCGCGGCCGGGGGCCACCTCGTCGACCCACTCGGCGAGGGCGCGCCGGCTCACCTTCCGCAGGACCGCGTTGACGAGACCGGCGGGTCCCTGGCCGACGCTGGCGCGCACCAGGTCGACGCTCGTGGAGATGGCGGCGTGGTCGGGCACGCGCATCGACAGCAGCTGGTGAACGCCCAGGCGCAGCACGTCGCGCACCTCCGGCTGGAGCTTGGGCTTGGTGAGACAGGCGTCGATGACCGGGTCGTAGAGGCCCTGCATGCGGATCGCACCGGACGCGAGCTCGGTGGCGAGGGCGGCGTCACGGCCCTCAAGCCGATGCTTGCGGAGCACCTGGGGCAGGACGAGGTTGGCGTAGGCGTCGTCGACCCGCACGGCGACGAGCACGTCGAGAGCCGCGCGACGCGACCGGTCGACGGGGCGGCGACGCTCACTCACCGAAGTGCTCCCGGACCAGCTTCGCGGGGGCCTTGGCGGCCCATGCCTCGGTGATCACCTCGGCGAGGTCGTCGCGGCCGAGCTCACCGATCCGGGACTGCTGGACCAGGACAGCGTTGTAGCCGCGGAAGTGGTCGATGGTGAAGAACGGTGTCGCCTCGTCCTCCACGAGGGCGAACTTCTCCACCTCGGTCGGTGTCGTGATGACCACGAGGTCGTCGAAGGGCTCCCCCGTCGACGCGTCGACTGCGGTGGGGCCCGGCGCCCGGTAGAGCAGGAAGCCCCTGCCCTTCGGCCCGCGCGGCACCTTCCAGGTCGGCCGGTCGCCCCAGGAGGTGCCCAGCTCGGTCTCCGGCAGCGCGCCACAGATCTCGTCGATGTCCTCCGGTCGTGCCGGGCGGTTCGCTGTGCTGCTCATCTGCTCGACCCTAGTCACCGAGCCGGACGCCCGACTCCAGCCGGACGCCCCGGGCCCAGTCCGCGGCCCCCATCTGCTTCTTGCCGAAGGCCTTCACCGCACCGAGCCGGACCGGTGCGGTGGAGGTGCCGACGAAGACGGCGTTCTTGGTGACCTCGAGAACGCCGGGTCCGAGGGACGGACGGTCGTCAGGGACCACGGGCCCGATCTTGATCCGCTCCCCCTCGAAGGTGCTCCAGGCGCCGGGGGCAGGGGTGCAGGCACGCACCTGCCGATCGATCCCGACCGCGGGACGGGACCAGTCGATGCGGGCGTCGTCGACCAGGATCTTGGGGGCGAACGACACGCCGTCCTCGGGCTGCTCACGCGCCTCGAGCGAGCCGTCCTCGATGCCGTCGAGCGTCTGCACGAGCAGTCCCGATCCTCCCTCGGCGAGCCGCTCGAGGAGGTCGCCGGCGGTGTCACCGGGGCGGATCCGCTCGGTCATGATGCCGAAGACCGGGCCCGCGTCGAGCGCCTTGACGATGCGGAACGTCGTGGCGCCGGTGACCTCGTCGCCCGCCCACAGCGAGTGCTGGACCGGAGCGGCTCCACGCCATGACGGCAACACCGAGAAGTGCAGGTTGATCCACCCGTGCCGCACCAGGTCGAGCGCCGACTGCGGCAGCATCGCGCCGTAGGCCACCACCGGGCAGGCATCGGGGCGCAGCTCGGCCAGGGCCGCCTGGAAGTCGGGGTCGCGGGGGTGAACGGGCTTGAGCACCGGCACGCCGAGCTCGTGCGCACGCTGCGCGACCGGGCTGGCGACCAGCTTGCGCCCACGGCCGCTCGGTGCGTCGGGACGGGTCACCACCCCGACGAGGTCGTGGCGGCTGGCGGCGACGGCCTCGAGGGCGGGCACCGCCACCTCGGGGGTGCCGGCGAAGACGACGCGCATCAGGCGTGCTCCCTCATCGGGCGAACCCGTGGGTGGCGTGCGGGCTGACCCGCACGGTGGGCTTGTCGAGCCCGAACCAGTCGGACTCGCGGATCTCCTTCATCGCGGCCTTGCGTGCCGCCGTGTCGAGCTTGTCGAGGAAGAGGATGCCGTCGAGGTGGTCGGTCTCGTGCTGGAGGGCACGCGCGAGCAGCTCGGAGGCCTCGATGCGCTGGGGCTCGCCGTGGACGTCGAAGCCGGTGGCGATGACCGACAACGCGCGCAGGCAGTCGTAGGTCAGCTCGGGCAGCGACAGGCAGCCCTCGGCGCCGTCCTGCGTCTCGTCGGAGAGCTCGAGGGAAGGGTTCACCAGGTGTCCGGTCTCACCGTGGACGTGCCACGTGAAGACGCGCAGACCCACGCCGATCTGGGGAGCCGCCAGGCCGGCACCCGGTGCGGCCAGCATCGTGTCGGTGAGGTCGGTGACGAGCTGGGAGAGCTCCCGGTCGAAGCTGTCGACCTCGATCGCGCGCTGGCGCAGCACGGGATCACCGAAGAGGCGGATGGGCTGGACGGCCACGGAACTCCTTGTGACGGGGCTGGAGGCGGGTGCTGGGCGGGAGGGACCAAGTCTAGGGACGCCGCGCCCGCCTGACCCATCGGCGTCGGTCGGCGACTAGATGCTGAGCGGGTCAACCTGGATCCGCACCGGGTCCAGCTTGCGGGCCGAGCGGACCCGCTGCAGATCGCCCAGGGCGTCGGACAGGGCGCCCCCGTGCGTCCACGGCACCCGCAGCAGCACCCGGTGCTCGGCGTCGACCGGCACCGGGCCGAGGACCTCGGCACCGTCGGGCAGGTCGAGGAGGTGCAGCACGTCGTCGATCGCGCCGAGGTCGCCGGTCACCGTCGCCAGGCGGGCGGCCGGCGGCAGGTGGGCCTGCGCCCGCTCGTCGGCCTCGCGGCGCGCGAATCCGGTCGGGTCCCAGCGCACCAGCGCCTGGAGGGCGGGGTGGGCCGGGTCGCCCACAGCCACCACGTGTCCGCCCGCTCGGACGAGCGCGGCAGCGTTGAGCCACCGTCGCAGTGCCTCCTCGGCCGACCGCATGTCGTCGCGCGCCAGGGTGAGCCAGGTGTCGAGGATGACGACGGCTGCATAGCCCTCCTCGGCGACCGGCTCGGCACCGACCGTGGCGACCACGATGTCCGCGTGGGCGCCGACCTGCTCGAGCACGCGCTCACCGCTCGAGCTGCGCACGGTCGTGCCGGTGAACATCCGGCCCAGCTCCTCTGCGGTGCGAGCCTCACCCCGGACCGGCGCCCGGAGGCCGCGGCCGCCGCAGGTGCTGCACGCCCAGGCAGCCTCGACGTGCCCGCACCAGCGGCACTGGGGTGGAACGGTCGGCCCGGAGACGACCAGCGGTCCGGTGCAGACGGTGCAGCGCGCGGGGGCGCGACAGGTCTCGCAGGCCAGCGACGCCGCATAGCCGGCTCGCGGTGTCTGCACGAGCACCGGACCGGTCTCCAGACCGTGACGGATCGCGTCGTAGGCCGGCCGCGGGATCCGGGTGCCCACCTGGCGGTCCTCGGCCGGCACCGCCTCGACGCGGACGCGTCGGCGCAGCACGTCGCGAGGCACCGCCAGCTCGTGGGCCCAGCCCGACGCGATCAGCTGCTGTGCCTCGGGCGTGCGCGCCACACCTCCCAGAAGGGCTGCCGTGGCCTGCTGCTCGGCGCGGACGACCAGCACCTCACGGGTGTGGGGATAGGGCGCACGCGGCTCGGCGTGCAGGTCGTCGCCGTCGTCCCAGAGCACCACCAGCCCGAGGTCGTGGACCGGTGCGAAGGCTGCGGACCGGGTGCCGACCACGACCCGGCGCGCGCCCCGCGCGACGGCCAGGAAGTCGCGGTAGCGAGCTGCCGGCCCTCCGTCGGCGGTGAGGCACACGTGGTGGGCCTCCCCCAGCACCGCGCGCAACGCCGCGTCGACGCGGGTGAGGTCCCTGCGGTCCGGCACGCACACCAGCGCGCCCCGCCCGGCGGCGTACGTGGTCGCCACGGCCTCGGCGATCATCGCGGGCCAGTCGTCGGCGGGGGCCGCCGCCCAGACCGCGCGGGGTGCATCGCCGGTGGCGAGCCGTCGCAGGAAGGCGTCGCCGTGCTCGACCTCGGTCCACGCGCCGGTGGTCGGCGGGTCGGGGGGCGGTGCCGGCGTGGACGCCTGCTTCTCGGTGGTGGCGTGGCGTGGCGGGACGGCCAGCCGCAGCACGTCGGAGCGGGCTCCGGCATAACGCCTGGCCAGGGTCTCGCTCAGCCGGACGATCTCGGGCGCGAGCACCGGCTCGGCGCTCACCACGCGCCGCAGCGGCTGGAGGGCTCCCGTGTGGTCCGTCGTGCTCGCCCGCTCGACGACGAAGCCGTCGACGTCCTGGCCGGCGAAACGCACCTTCACCCGGGCCCCCGGCACCGCGGTGTCGGCCATCGAGGTGGGCACGGCGTAGTCGAAGGGGCGGTCGAGGTGCGCCAGGGCGATGTCGACCAGCACCCGGGCGACAGGGTCGGTGGCAGCGGGCTCCCAGGACGCCGCCGTACGCCGCCGGGTGGCCGCGGCTCTCGCCCTGGCGTCGTCGACGGCAGCACGAAGCCCCGGGAGCATGTCTGCTTCCGGGGCTTCGTGGTGGCTCATGCGGCGATTGTGTCAGCGGCGACGGACAGCCCGGTGTGCTGGTCGATCAGGTGTGCGGAGTTTTGCGCGGATGGGCCGTTGCAACGGCCCATCCGCGCAGGAGTCACCGCTTCAGCGGTGACTCCTGCAGACGTGTGCCGACCCCTCAGATCCCGGCGGCAGCCTTCAGCTTGTCGGCGCGGTCGGTGGACTCCCAGGTGAAGTCGGGGAGCTCGCGACCGAAGTGGCCGTAGGCGGAGGTCTGGGCGTAGATCGGGCGCAGCAGGTCGAGGTCGCGGATGATCGCGGCGGGGCGCAGGTCGAAGACCTCGAGGACCGCCTGCTGGATCTTCTCGTCGGGGACCACTCCGGTGCCGAAGGTCTCGATGAAGACACCCACGGGAGCAGCCTTGCCGATGGCGTAGGCGACCTGCGCCTCGCAGCGACGCGCCAGACCCGCGGCGACGACGTTCTTGGCCACCCACCGCATCGCATAGGCCGCGGAGCGGTCCACCTTCGAGGGGTCCTTGCCGGAGAACGCTCCGCCGCCGTGGCGGGCCATGCCGCCATAGGTGTCGACGATGATCTTGCGACCGGTCAGGCCCGCGTCACCCATCGGACCGCCGATGACGAAGGTGCCGGTGGGGTTCACGAGCATCCGGTAGCCCTCGGACGGCAGGTCGAAGTCGGACAGGACCGGGTCGATCACGTGCTGCTTGATGTCCGCCTCGAGCTGGGCGTGCTCGATGTCGGGGCCGTGCTGGGTGGAGAGGACGACGGTGTCGATGCGGACCGGGCGGTCGTCCTCGTCGTACTCGATGGTGACCTGGGTCTTGCCGTCGGGACGCAGGTAGTCGAGCACGCCGTCCTTGCGGACCTGCGTGAGACGCTGCGCGAGCCGCTGGGCGATCGTGATCGGGAGCGGCATCAGCTCGGGGGTGTCGTCACAGGCATAGCCGAACATCAGGCCCTGGTCGCCCGCGCCGCGCAGGTCCAGCTCGTCCTCGGACGAGCCGACGCGCGACTCGTGGCCGGCGTCGACGCCGGCGGCGATGTCGGTCGACTGGGCGCCGATGGCGACCTGGACGCCGCACGTGGTGCCGTCGAAGCCCTTGTCGGAGGAGTCGTAGCCGATCTCCAGGATCGCCTTGCGGACGATGTCGGCCACGGGGGCGTACGCCGTGGTGCGGACCTCGCCCGCGACGACGACCAGCCCGGTCGTCAGCAGCGTCTCCACCGCAACGCGCAGGTTGGCGCGGTCGGGGTCCTCGGCCATGAGGTGGTCGAGCACCGAGTCGCTGATGCGGTCGGCGATCTTGTCGGGGTGACCCTCGGTCACGGACTCGGAGGTGAAGAGGCGTCCAGCCACGGTGTACTCAATTCTTGTGTGGAACGGTTGAGTGAAACGTACCTGCTGACCAGCATCCGGGACCGGTGTCTCACTCGGCGAATCGCCGGGACACCTCGTCCCAGATGACGTGCGCGAGGGCGATCTTGCTGCCGCGCGGCACGTCGACGGCCGCGCCGTCAGCGCCCAGGACTACCGCCTCGTTGTCGGTGCTCCCGAAGACCGCTCCCCCACTCACGTCGTTGACGACGAGCAGGTCGCAGCCCTTGCGCGCGAGCTTGCTGCGTCCCAGCTCGAGGACCGAGCCGGTCGCGTCGCCGGTCTCCGCGGCGAAGCCCACGATGACGGTCCCCGGCCGAGGACGGTCGTGGGAGATCTCGGCGAGGATGTCGGGGTTCTGCGCCAGCTCGATCGCCGGCGCGGAGCCGTCGGCGGCCTTCTTGATCTTGGCGTCGCTGACGGTCGTGGGCCGGAAGTCGGCCGGGGCCGCCGCCATGACAACCGCATCGGCGGTCGCGGTGGCCGTCACCACTGCCTCACGCATCTGCTCGGTCGTCTCGACACGGACGACACTCACGCCGGCGGGGTCGGGCAGCGAGACGTTGGCGCTGACCAGCGTCACGTGCGCACCCCGAGAGGCGGCCGCCCGGGCGAGGGCGTAGCCCTGGCGGCCCGAGGACCGGTTGCCGAGGAACCGCACCGGGTCGAGGAGTTCGCGGGTGCCGCCGGCCGAGACCACGACCTTGCGGCCGGTCAGGTCCTGGGGCGGCGCACCCCGGTCGAGCACGCCGAGCACCAGCTCGAAGATCTCGACCGGATCGGGAAGGCGACCCTTGCCGGTGTCGGCGCCGGTGAGGCGCCCCTCCGCCGGCTCGATCACGACGGCTCCACGCAGGCGCAGCGTGGCGACGTTGGCCTGCGTGGCCGGGTGCTCCCACATCTCGGTGTGCATCGCGGGGGCGAACACCACCGGGCACCGAGCGGTGAGCAGGGTGTTGGTGAGCAGGTCGTCGGCCAGGCCGTGCGCGGCCCTGGCCAGCAGGTCGGCGGTCGCCGGCGCGACCACCACGACGTCGGCGTGCTGGCCGATCTGCACGTGCGGCACGGCGTGCACGCCGGTCCAGACGTCGCTGGACACCGGCTTGCCCGAGAGCGCGGCCCACGTGGGCGCGCCGACGAACTCCAGGGCGGCGGCCGTGGGGCCGCCGGGGGCGGCGTGGCCCGCCGCGCGGAACCGGCGGGGCCGCGCGCAGGCCGTGTTGGGCGCGCTG
>JBBSOR010000077.1:0-19472 GCA_038259535.1 Propionibacteriales bacterium
GCTGTCGTTCGAGATGCGCGAGATCCCCCGCGCCTGAACAACCCGACCCGCGCAACCCCCGGCTACCCGTTGGTTCCGCGGGTTCTCGGCCGTTGCAACGGCCGATAAGTTCGGCAGTCACCGGGTACCCGGTGACTCCCTCACGACAGAGGACGGCTCCATGACCAACCCCCGCGTCCGCAAGATCGCCGACCGCATCCAGGTGATCGTCGCCGAGATGCTCGAGCGCCGGATCAAGGACCCGCGGCTCGGGTTCGTGACCATCACCGACGTCCGCGTGACCGGTGACTCCCAGCAGGCGTCCATCTTCTACACCGTCCTCGGTGCCGACGAGGAGCTCGCCAGCACGGCGGCGGCCCTCGAGTCGGCCAAGGGCGTCATCCGCTCCGAGGTCGCCAAGCAGCTCGGCATGCGGATCGTCCCGTCGCTCACCTTCATCCCCGACGCGCTCCCCGAGAGCGCCCGCGCCCTCGACGAGGTGCTGGCCCGGGCCAAGGAGATCGACGACGCGGTCGCCGCCCAGCGCGGTGCGGCGTACGCCGGCGAGGCCGACCCCTACAAGAAGCCCCGCGAGATCCTCGACGAGGATGACCTCGACGAGGACGCGGGGTCCGGCCTCGAGTCCGCCCCCGGGACCGACCTCGACGAGGACGAACGCGCCTGATGGTCGACCCCGGTCTGGTCGTCGTCGACAAGGCCCCCGGCATGACCTCGCACGACGTGGTCGCCCGGGTGCGCCGTTTGGCCGGCACCCGCAAGGTCGGTCACGCCGGCACCCTCGACCCGATGGCCACCGGCGTCCTCGTGCTCGGCGTCGATCGCGCCACCCGGCTGCTCGGTCACCTGATGCTGACCGAGAAGGCCTACGACGCCACGATCCGCCTCGGTGCGGTGACGACCACCGACGACGCCGAGGGCGAGGTCGTCTCGACCCACGCCGTCGATGGCGTGCGGGAGGACGACGTACGCGCCGAGCTGGCGCGGTTCGTCGGTGACATCGATCAGGTGCCGACGGCCGTCTCCGCGATCAAGGTCGACGGCCAACGCGCCTATGCGCGGGTCCGCGCGGGCGAGCAGGTCGAGCTCAAGGCACGGCCGGTGACGATCCACGAGCTGGTGGTGCACGAGATCGCGCTGCCCGACGTGCGCATCTCGGTCCGATGCTCCTCGGGCACCTACATCCGAGCCATCGCCCGCGACCTCGGTGCGGCGCTCGGCGTGGGCGCTCACCTGTCCGCGCTGCGGCGCACGGCCGTCGGCTCCTTCGACCTCTCGGTCGCCCACACCCTCGAGGAGCTCGCCGACGACTTCGCAGCGGTGCCGATCGCCGACGCGGCGCGCGCGAGCTTCGTCGCGGTCGAGCTCACGCAGGAGCAGGCGGTGGACGTGCGCGTCGGTCGCGCCCTCGACCTCACCCTGCCCGGAGCGGGCGCGCACGCGGTCTTCGCGCCCGGCGGGGAGTTCCTCGCCCTCTACGAGCAGCGCGGGGAGCAGGCCCGCGCGGTCGCCGTCTTCGTCTGAGGACCGTCCGGGGGGAGGTCGCCCGATCGCGGAGGCGGCGCCAGTAGGCTGCCGCCGTGCAGATCTGGCGTGGAGTCGACGACGTGCCGGCCGACCTCGGCCGCACCGTGGTCAGCATCGGCAACTTCGACGGCGTCCACCTCGGACATGCCCACGTCCTGCGCGAGGCCCGCGCGACCGCGGCCCGCCTCGGCATCGACACGGTCGTGGCGGTGACCTTCGATCCCCACCCGATGGCCGTGCTCCGTCCCGAGCACGCGCCGCCGACCCTGACCTCGATCCACACCCGGGCCCGGCTCCTGGAGTCCGCCGGCGTAGATGCGATCCTCGTGCTCGGCTTCGACCGTGAGATCGCCCGCTGGTCGCCTGAGGACTTCATCGAGCGCATCATCGTCGACGCGCTCCACGCGGGTGCCGTGGTCGTCGGCGGCAACTTCCGCTTCGGCGCCAAGGCAGCGGGGGAGGTCGCCACGCTCGTGGCCGTGGGAGCCGCGCGCGACTTCGAGACCGTCGGCGTCGCCCTCGACGGCGGCCCGCAGGTCTGGAGCTCGACCTACGTCCGGCAGTGCCTGGCCACCGGCGACGTCGCCGGTGCCTCGGAGGCGCTGGGCCGGCCGTTCACCGTCCGCGGGACCGTGGTCGAGGGTGACAAGCGCGGTCGTGAGATGGGCTACCCGACCGCCAACGTGCCCGTGCCTCCCATCGACGCCGCACCGGCCGACGGCGTCTACGCCGGCTGGCTGACCCGCCTCGACACGGGGGAGCGGTTCCCGGCGGCGATCTCGGTCGGCACCAACCCCACCTTCGACGGCGAGCGCGACCGGCGGGTGGAGTCCTACGTCCTGGATCGCGACGACCTCGAGCTCTACGGCGTCGAGGTCGAGGTGGCCTTCGTCGAGCGGCTCCGCGGGATGGTGAAGTTCGAGGGCATGGAGGCGCTGATCGAGACCATGCACGACGACGTACGTCGCACCAGGGACCTGTTGGCGTGAGCGCCGACCACCCGCCCGTCGAGGCGTGGTTCCTCGCGCACGGGCTGCCCTACTTCGTCACCGAGGAGCGAGCCGCGGCGCGCTCGGGCCTGCGGCCGCGGCGACTCGTGCCGCTGGTCGTGGCGCTGCTGGTGGTGGCGGCCGGCGCGGGAGCCCTGCTCGGCTGGGTGTCGGAGGAGTACTCCGCCGGCCCGGCGCTGTGGTTGTCCATCACGGTCCTCGGCCTGATCGGCTACGGCGCGACGGCACTCCGCGCGCGGCCCATCCTGGGCTTCGCGCTGTCCCGCACCCTCGGGAGCGTGCGGTTCCTGGTGCCGATGGCGTCGCGGGCGCTGCCCCTGCTGCTGGTCTTCGTGACCTTCCTCTTCGTCAACGCCGAGGCCTGGCAGATGACGAGCAACCTGCCGTTCGGAATCCTCTGGTTCACCGTGCTGCTGATGCTCGGGCTGGCGGTGCTCTTCCTCATGGTCCGGCTGCCGGAGGAGGTCGACCGGGTGGACGACACCGTGGACGACGACTTCATCCTCCGCGCCTGCGCGGGCACGCCGCTGGAGGTGGCGAGTCGTGAGGTTGCTGCCGACGCGGCGATCGACCCGCAGGACTACGCGCAGGTGTCCGGGTTCGAGCGGTGGAACCTGATCCTGGTGCTGCTGGTCATCCAGACGGTGCAGGTCGTGCTGCTGTCGGTCACGGTGTTCGTGTTCTTCATGCTTTTCGGCTCGCTGGTGATGCAGACCGAGACCCAGCTGGCCTGGACGGGGCTCGACGAGCTGCAGCAGGCGCCGTACCTCTCCCACGTCTCGGTCTCGCTGGTGAAGGTCAGCCTCTTCCTGGCGTCCTTCAGCGGGTTCTACTTCACCGTCTCGGCGGTCACCGACGACACCTACCGCCGCCAGTTCTTCTCCGTCGTGGAGAGCCAGCTCGAGCGGGCCGTCGGGATGCGCGCGGTCTACCTCGCCATGCGCGAGCGCGAGGATCGTACGTCGCCACAACGCGACGTGGGCGGTGCGTGAAGGGGATTTCCCGATGAAGGGATCCTCCTCACGCACCGCCCACGCGGTGGTGTCAGGTGTCGGTGCTCAGGCGTCGAGGTCCTGCTCGACCAGGGCAGCGATCGCGTCGACGGCGGCCTGGTCGTCACCGGCCACCTCGACCGTGTCGCCGCTGCCGGCGCCGAGGGTCATGATCATCAGTGAGGAGCTGGCGTCGACCCCGTTGATGGTGACGTCGGAACCGAGCTCACCGGCCTTCTCGGCGATGATCGCGGCGGGACGGGCGTGGAGGCCGACGGCGGAGCCGACGACGACGGACTTGCTGGGCATGGTTCTCCTTGGGGTGGGTCGGACGGGGATCTGGGTCTCAGACAGTGGCGAGATCGGCATCGGTGCGGCCGAAGCTCTTGAGGGTGACGACGCAGGCGGTGGCCACGAGCACGCCCGCCACGAGGGCGATGAGGAAGCCGAAGATGTTGTCGACGGCGAAGAGCACGAAGATGCCACCGTGGGGTGCCCGCAATCCCACGCCGAGGCCCATCGACAGGGCGCCGGTGACGGCGCTGCCCGCCATGATCGAGGGGATGACCCGCAGCGGGTCGGCGGCCGCGAACGGGATGGCACCCTCGGTGATGAAGGAGGCGCCCATCGCCCAGGCAGCCTTGCCGTTCTCGCGCTCGGGCACGGTGAAGAGACCGGGACGCACCACGGTCGCCAGGGCCAGCGCCAGCGGGGGCACCATGCCGGCGAGCATGACGGCGGCCATGACCTTCAGCTCCGGGGCGTCGGTCGCGGTCGCGGCCGCGCCGAGACCGGCGGTGGCGAAGGCGTACGCGGTCTTGTTGAGCGGCCCGCCCCTGTCGAAGGCCCTCATCAGGCCGAGGATGATGCCGAGGACGATCGCCGAGCCGCCCTGCAGGCTGTTGAGGCCGTCCGCGAGGTTGGTCATCAGGCTGGCCAGCGGTCGACCCAGCACGACCACCATCACGAATCCGGCGGCGAGCGTGGTCAGGAGCGGGATGACCAGCACCGGCATCAGCCCGCGCATCCACGTGGGCACCTTCCACGACGTGATCCAGTGGGCGATCACACCGGCCAGGACACCACCGACGATGCCGCCGAGGAACCCGGAGTTGAGGGTGCCCGCGATGGCGCCCATCACGAAGCCCGGGGCGATGCCGGGGCGGTCGGCGATGGCATACGCGATGTAGCCGGCAAGTGCCGGCACCAAGAACCCGAAGGCGGCCCCACCCAGGGTCAGGAGCAGCGCGCCGAGATAGGTGAGCAGCGCTCCGTGGGGTAGGACCGCGCTCCCAGCGAGGTCGTACGAAGCAGGGTCGGACGGGCTGAACAGTGTCGAGTCGGACACGACCTGGCCCGCCACCCCGGCCCCGTCCTCGGTGTTGAGGGCGATCTCGTAGCCGCCGAGCAGGAAGGCGAGGGCGATCAGGAGGCCGCCGGCCGCGACGAACGGGATCATGTAGGAGACGCCGGTCATCAGGACGCGGCGGGTGGTGGCTCCGAAGGACTGCTTGCCGCCCGACGATGCCCCGGCCTCACTCGCGGTGCCTTCCACCTTGGGCGCGTTGCCCGGGTCGGCGGCGTACTTCAGGGCCTCGGCGATCATCGCGTCGGCGTCGTCGATGGGGCGCTTCACGCCCGAGCTGACCATGGGCTTGCCGCCGAAGCGGGCCCGGTCGCGCACGCCCACGTCGACGGCGAAGATCACGGCGCCGGCGGCAGCGATGGTGGCGGGGGCGAGTGGCGTGGAGCCTGCCGATCCCTGGGTCTCGACGTGCAGCTCGACGCCGGCGCGCTCGGCGGCGGCCTCGAGGGCCTCCGCGGCCATGTAGGTGTGGGCGATGCCGGTGGGGCAGGCGGTGACCGCGACGAGCGAGGGCTTGCCACTCGCCGCGGGCGCATCAGCGGCGGCCGGGGCAGCAGCGGCAGGTGCGGCGGCGGGCGCCTTCGCGGCGGGCGCGGACGCGCCCAGCTCGTGGGTGATGAGGTCGACGACCTCCTCGACCGACTCCGCCGAGCGGAGCGCGTCCGTGAAGGCCGGCTTCACCAGCGCACGCGCGAGCTTGGTCAGGATGGTGAGGTGGTCGGCGTCCCCGCCGGCGGGCGCGGCGATGAGGAAGGCCAGGTCGGCCGGCCCGTCCTTGGCGCCGAAGTCGATCGGCGGCTCGAGCCGGGCGAAGGCGAGTGTCGGGGTCTCGACGCCGGTCGTACGGCAGTGGGGGATCGCGATGCCGCCGGGCAGCCCGGTCGAGGACGTCGACTCGCGCGCGAACGCGTCCTCGACGAGGCGGTCCTTGTCGCTCGCGCGGCCCGCGTCGTCGACGACGGCGGCGAGCGCGCGGATGACGTCGTGCTTGTCCGAGCCCCAGGCGGCGCTCAGTCGCACGAGGTCGGTCGTGATCAGGTCGGTCATGCCGTGCCTCCGAGGCTGGTGACGCCGACGAGCTCGGTGCGGAGCTGCGAGGGCAGGGGGATGGTGGTGCCGGGCAGGCCCGCGGCGGCGCTGCCGTAGGCGACGGCCAGCGCCAGGCGCTCGGGGGCCGGGAGGCCCCGGATGTCGCCGAGCAGGTAGCCGAAGAGGCTCGAGTCGCCGGCACCCACGGTGCTGACGACCGTGGTGGGGGGCGGAGTGGCGTGCCACGCGCCCTCGGGCGTCACGAGGACCGCGCCGTTGCCGCCCAGGGTGGCGAGCACGGCACCGACGCCGCGCCCGATCAGCTGGCGTGCCGCCTCGGCGGTGGCCCGGGGGTCGGACTCCAGCTCGTCGGGGTCCCCACCGGTGAAGGAGGCCAGCTCCTCGCCGTTGGGCTTCATCAGGTCGGGGGCGGAGCCGGGCAGCGCACCCACCAGCGCCTGCAGCGGTGCCTCGCTGGTGTCGACCGCGACGCGGCCACCCGCCTCGCGCAGTCGTTGTACGAGGTCGGCATAGAAACCCGGGGGCGCGCCCACAGGTAGTGACCCTGCCAGCACCGTCCAGTCCGCGCCAGAGGCACGGACCAGGACGGCCTGCGCCATCAGCTCGAGGTGCAGCGGGAGGACCTCCGCGCCGGGGGAGTTGAGCTTGGTGGTGGTGCCGTCGGGCTCGGTGATCGTGAGGTTGACGCGTACGTCCCCGGCGGGGCGTACCGGCCGGCAGTCGATTCCGGCGACCAGCAGCTCGAGGACGAACGGGTCGTCCTTGAGGGCGGGGACGACGGCGATGCTCGGGATGTCGGCGCTGACGGCGGCGCGGGAGATGTTGACTCCCTTGCCTCCCGCCTGCGAGGTCACCGAGGCGACCCGGTGCACCTGCCCGCGGGTCAGCTCGCCGTCGAGCGCCACCGTGCGGTCGATGCTCGGGTTGGGGGTCAGGGTCAGGATCATGCGATCACTACCTCGATTCCGGCTTGTTGGAGCGCGCGGAGGTCCCCGGGCTCGATGTCGCTGTCGGTGACCAGCACGTCGAGGCTGTCGAGCGTCGCGAATCGCACCGCGGTCTCGACGCCGAACTTGCTGGAGTCGGCGAGGACCACGGTGCGTCGCGCACACGCGATCATGGCTCGCTTGCTGGCCGCCTCGTCCGTGTCGGGCGTGGTCAGACCGTGACCGACGGTGATGCCGTTGGTCGCGATGAAGGCCACGTCGGCGCGGAAGTCGGCCAGGGCCGCGACCGTGTCGGCCCCGACCGCCGCGTGCGTCGCGGGGCGCACCTTGCCCGGGAGCAGGTGCAGCTCGATCTGCGGCAGGCCGGCCAACCGAGTGGCGACCGGCACCGCGTGGGTGATCACCGTGAGTCGGTGGTCCCGGGGGAGGGCCGCGGCGAAGCGCGCGGTCGTGGTGCCGGCGTCGATGACCACGACCGAGTCGGGCGGGGGCAGGAGCGCGACCGCGGCGTTGGCGATCGCCTCCTTCGCCTGCGTGTTGGACTGGTCGCGCTCGCCGATCCCTGATTCGATGACGTTGAGCGAGCCCGCGGGCACCGCGCCGCCGTGCACCCGACGCACCAGGCCCATGCGGTCGAGGGTCGAGAGGTCGCGACGGACGGTCTCGGTGGTGACCTCGAACTGCTCCGCGAGCTGGACCACCGACAGGCGGCCGCGGCGACTGATCAGCTGGGCCATCGCCTGCTGACGCTCTTCGGCGTACATGGAACCTCCTTCTCGGCATCTGTGTATATGTTGTTTTAGTCCCGAATGTGTTGCTTGTCAACCATCGAGTGATCTACGGTGTGTTCATGACCACATCCGCGAACTCCCTGAGCGGGACCCCGGTCGTTCCGGGTGTTGCCGCCGGTCCGGTCCTGCACGTCCGTGGCGAGATCTCGCCCGAGGCGATCGCACGCTACGGCGACGGTGACTTCGTCGACGCGACGGCCGCCCTCGCTGCCTTCGACGACGCCGCCGCGGCCGTTGCGGAGACCTTCACCGCCAAGGCGGCCGCTGCCCAGGGCGCGGCCGCGGAGGTGCTCACCGCGAGTGCCGGGCTGGCACGCGACAAGGGCCTGCGCTCGGGGGTGAACAAGAACCTCCAGGCCGGCCAGGGGCCCCTCGCGGCCGTTGAGGGCGCCGTGGAGCAGTTCGTCACGATCTTCACCACGATGGGCGGCCTGATGGCCGAGCGGGTGACCGACCTGCGCGACATCGAGCGCCGGGTCGTCGCCCATCTCGTCGGCGAGCCGCCGCCGGGCGTGCCGACCCCGGGCGAGCCGTCGATCCTCGTGGCCGAGGACCTCGCACCGAGCGACACCTCGGGCCTCGATCCCGAGCTCGTCACCGCCCTCGTGACCGAACGCGGCGGTGCCACCAGCCACACCGCGATCATCGCGCGCCAACTGGGGATCCCGTGCGTGGTGGGTGCCGCCGGCGTCATGGACCTGCCGAGCGGCACGTTCGTCGTCGTCGACGGCGAGACCGGCACCATCGAGCAGGGCGCCGACCCCGACGAGGCCCGCTCGCGCGTGGCAGAGAGCAAGCGCCTCCGTGAGGAGCTGGCCGCGTGGAACGGTCCGGCCGCGACCGCCGACGGGCTGCCGCTCAAGCTGCTCGCCAACGTCGCCGACGGGGCGTCCTCGCAGTCCGCGTCGGTCGAGCCTGTGCAGGGCGTGGGCCTGTTCCGCACCGAGCTGTGCTTCCTCAACCGCAAGGACGAGCCGAGCGCGCAGGAGCAGGCCGACATCTACGCCGACGTGCTCTCGCCCTATGCCGACGGCCGCTACGTCGTCGTACGCACCCTTGACGCAGGCTCCGACAAGCCGATCGCCTTCGCCACCCACGAGGGCGAGGAGAACCCCGCGCTCGGCGTGCGCGGCCTGCGCCTGAGCTTCGACAACCCCGGCCTGATGGACCGCCAGCTCGACGGCATCGCCGCGGCGGCCGAGCGCACCGGCACCGAGACCTGGGTGATGGCGCCGATGGTGGCCACCGTCGCGGAGGCCGCCGACTTCGCCGCCAAGGTCCGCGCCCGCGGGCTCAAGCCCGGCATCATGGTGGAGATCCCCAGCGCCGCGCTGCTCGCGACCCGGATGCTCGAGGTGGTGGACTTCCTCTCGATCGGCACCAACGACCTCACCCAGTACGCGATGGCCGCCGACCGGATGGCCACCGACCTCGCCCACCTCACCGACCCGTGGCAGCCGGCCGTGCTGCAGTTGATCGCGATCACCGCGCACGCCGGCACCGAGGCCGGCAAGCCGGTCGGCGTGTGTGGTGAAGCGGCCGCCGACCCCCTGCTCGCCACGGCGCTCATCGGAATGGGCATCTCGTCGCTGTCGATGGCCGCGCGCGCCGTACGCCCCGTGGGCGCCCAGCTCGCCCGGGTCACCCTCGAGACCTGCGAGGCGGCGGCCGAGGCCGCCCTCGGCGCCGCCGACCCGATGGCCGGCCGGGCTGCCGTGCGTGAGGTGCTGGGCCACTGATGGGCCTCTCTGCAGGCGGCTCCGGCCCTTGTCCTGGTTCAAGACCAATGAGTACGGAGGAATGATGACATCGCACTACGACCGGTACCGCGCGGCCGACCTCGACCTGCCGGAAGAGAGCTGGGCCTGGAACATCTACGGCGCGGGCGCCGAGAACATGGGCAAGGATGATCAACCCGAGCTGCTGCCCATCCCCGAACCCGATGCCGACCAGATGCTGGTCCGCATCGACAGTGTGGGCCTCTGCTTCTCCGATGTGAAGATCCTCCGCGCGGGCGGCAGCCACCCGAAGCTCTACGATCGCGACCTGTCCAAGGAGCCGACCCGGCTGGGGCACGAGGTCAGCCTCACGGTCATCGACGTCGGAGACAACCTCAAGGACCGCTATCACGCCGGCCAGCGTCTGGCCGTGCAGCCTGACATCTATCAAGATGGCAAGAGCACGGCCTACGGCTACACCATCCCCGGCGGACTGATCCAGTACCACCTGATGGGCTCGGAGATGCTCGACACGGACGACGGTGCCTGCCTGCTGCCCGTCCCTGACACGATGGGCTACGCCGAGGCCTCCACGCTGGAACCCTGGGGGTGCGTCATGGCGGCCTACACCCAACGTCGCCGCCTGGCACCCAAGACCGGCGGGGTCATGTGGATCGTCGGTCGGCCCGGAGATGAGCGGGACTACCTCTTCTCCTCTGGTCTGGACGCCCCGGCCACCGTGGTGATGACCGACGTGCCCGCCTCGGTGGAAGAGCTGGTGGACCAGACGTCGGCCACGAAGATCGTGCGCAACGGCGTCGGCATCGACGACTTCCAGGCTCTGGTGGACGAGCTGACCGAGGGTGCCGGCTTCGACGACATCGTCATGCTCGATCCCCGCTCCGCGGCGACGGCTGGTGCCGTGGCCAAGCACATTGCCCGGCGGGGCACCCTCAACCTGGTGGGCGAGACCGCCCTGGACGGCTTGGTGGACACCGACGTGGGCCGCCTGCACTACGACTACACCGCCTATCTCGGCGGCCGGGGACCGGATATCGCCGCGTCCTACGGGGAGGCGCGCAACCGCTGTGATCTGCGTCCGAAGGGCACGACCGTCTTCGTGGGCGCCGGCGGCCCGATGGGGTTGATGCATCTCCAGCGGGCCATCCAACAGCCCGACGGCCCCAGCAAGATCGTCGCCACGGAGGTGAGCGACGAACGACTGAAGAGCCTCGAGGATCGTCTGGCCCACCTGGCGGAGAGCAACGACTGCGAGCTGATCACCTTCAACTCCCAGACCGCGGAGGAGTCCCTCCACGACTTCGTCATGGGGATCACCGACAACCAGGGGGCCGACGATGTGGTGGTGAGCGTCCCCATCTCCGCGGTGATGGCCGAGGCCGACACACTGATGAGTCCCGAAGGCATGCTGGTCTTCTTCGCCGGTGTTCCCAACGGCACCCTGGCGCCGTTGAACCTGAGCGCGGTCTACCTCAACAATGCGCAATACACAGGGACCTCCGGACTGACCATCCACGATCAGCAGCAGGTGGTGGACCTGGCCAACCGGGGTGATCTCTCTCCGGGATCCATCGTAGGTGCCGTGGGCGGCATGCGGGCGGCCAAGGACGGCCTCCAGGCCCTGGTCGACGGCAGCTACTCCGGGAAGGTCCTGATCTTCCCCCAGCTCCACGACCTCCCGCTGATGGGGCTCGATGAGCTGAAGGAGAAGCTGCCGGGCGTCGCCGACAAGCTGGCTCCTGGCGACACCTGGAACGACGAGGCGGAGAAGGCGCTCTTCGACAGTCAGCTGGGCGGTTAGTGGCGACCCCGCCAGTCGCTGTTGGCCACCTGATTGGCGGGTAAACCACATGTTCGGGCAGCAAATCCTGCCCGAACACTTGGCAACATGCCCGTTTGTGCGGTTTAGTTCTCACATCTTGTGATGGGGATCACCCCGCGCCCAACAGGAGGACACCAGCATGGCGACCACCACTTCAACACCTGCGGCCGGAACGTCGGCGCGGGTACGCGTGCAGAGGTTTGGCACGTTCCTCTCCAACATGATCATGCCGAACATCCCGGCACTGATCGCGTGGGGCCTTCTCACGGCTCTCTTCATCGACGTCGGCTGGCTGCCCAACGCCGACCTCGCCACGATGGTCGGCCCGACCATCCACTACCTGCTGCCGATCATCATCGCTGCCACCGGCGGTCGGATGATCTACGGCGATCGCGGCGCGGTCGTCGGCGCCTTCGCGGTCATGGGAGCCATCGCGGGCTCCGACCTGATCGTGGCCAACTTCAACGCGGACGCGCTGGCGACCTTCCTGGCCGCTGGCAACGACGCCGTGGACTTCCGCTCCCTCGGCCAGGTCCACATGTTCATCGGAGCGATGATCCTCGGCCCCCTGGCCGCATACGCCATGAAGCGTGCGGACGCCTTGTGGGACGGCAAGGTCAAGCCGGGCTTCGAGATGCTCGTCAACATGTTCTCGGCCGGCATCGTGGCCTTCGTCATGGCCATCGTCGGCTTCTGGGTCGTCGCCCCGGTGGTCAACCAGGTCATGGACATCCTGGGCAGCGGCGTGGAGACGCTCGTCGACAACAACCTCCTGCCGCTCACCTCGCTGCTCATCGAGCCCGCCAAGGTGTTCTTCCTCAACAACGCCATCAACCACGGTGTGCTGACGCCCCTGGGGCTGACGGAGGCGGCTGAGAACGGCAAGTCGGTGCTCTTCCTGCTCGAGGCCAACCCCGGCCCCGGCCTGGGTCTGCTCCTCGCCTACTCGATGTTCGGCAAGGGAATCGCGAAGGCGACGGCACCCGGTGCGGCGATCATCCACTTCCTCGGTGGCATCCACGAGATCTACTTCCCCTACGTGCTGATGAAGCCGAAGCTGATCCTGGCGATGATCGCCGGTGGCATGACGGGCGTCGCGATCAACGTGGCCTTCGACGTGGGCCTGCGCGCCCCCGCCGCGCCGGGCTCGATCTTCGCGGTGTACGCCCAGACCGCTCGCGGCAGCTACCTGGGTGTCACCTTGGCGGTGTTCGGGGCCGCAGCCGTGAGCTTCGCGGTCGCCTCGCTGCTGCTCAAGCTCGACAAGGCTGAGGACGACGGAGACCTGACCTCCGCCACCGCATCGATGGAGTCGATGAAGGGCAAGAAGTCGATCGCCTCGTCGGCCCTCGGTGGCACCGCCACGGACACGCGCCAGATCCAGAGCATCGTGTTCGCGTGCGACGCGGGCATGGGTTCCTCGGCCATGGGCGCCTCGGTGCTCCGGAAGAAGATCCACGATGCCGGGCACGGGGAGGTGACGGTCGTGAACAAGGCCATCGCCAGCCTGGATGACAGCTACGACCTCGTGGTCACCCACCAGGACCTCACCGATCGGGCTCGCGAGAAGACCCCGTCGGCCGTGCACGTCTCGGTCGACAACTTCATGGCGAGCCCGAGGTACGACGAGATCGTCACCATGGTCGAGGAGGGCAACACCGCCTGATCCCGGTCCGGCGAGCACCACACCGACTCGCGCCGACACGGCGTGGGCCGCACCACATCAGCGAGTGAGGATTGAGGCGCACATGAGCGACGTACTGAGCAAGGAGGCCATCGTGCTCGGTGGCCAGGCGCGGGACCGGGAGGCCGCGATCGACGAGGCCGGCCAGCTGCTGGTCGCTGCGGGCGCCGTCGACGCGGCCTACGTCACCGCCATGCACGAGCGCGAGACCTCGGTCTCCACGTTCATGGGCAACGGCCTCGCCATCCCGCACGGCACCAACGAGGCCAAGGCGCTGATCCGCCACACGGCGATCTCGTTCGTCCGCTACGACGAGCCGATCGACTGGAAGGGCAGCCCCACGACCTACGTCGTGGGCATCGCCGGCGCGGGCGACGACCACCTCACAGTGCTCCAGGCCCTGGCCGGTGCCTTCACCGACGACGCCAGCCTGGCGGCGCTCAAGGCCGCCCAGACCCCCGAGGACGTCCTGGCGGTCCTGGCCGAGAAGGTCTGAGCCCGACGGGGTGGGGACCCCGTTCCTCATCGCGTCACTCCACGGAGCCCTCGCCGGACACGGCGGGGGCTCCGTGGCGTCCGGGGCGTCCGGGGCGTCCGGCGGTCGTGACCGCGACGGGTACGCCGTTGAGTGCGGCGTTGCCGGAGACGTCGAGCAGCTCGGGATCGGTGAGGTCGTTGATCGAGACGCCCGGCACCTCCCGGCTGCGGCGCATCAGGACGCCGTCGCGCGCGTGGCCGTAGCCGTGGGGGAGCGACACCACTCCCGGCATCAGGTCGTCGGTCGCCGCGACCTCGACCTCGACCTCGCCGACGCGCGAGGTCACCCGCACCCGGGTCCCGTCGACGATGTCACGCTCGGCCAGGTCGGCCGGGTTCATCAGCAGCTGGTGGCGGGGGCGGCCCTTGGTCAGCCGCTCGGAGTTGTGCATCCACGAGTTGCAGTCCTGCTGGTGGCGTCGACCGATCAGCAGCAGCTCGTCGCCGGCCGGGACGGCGGTCTCCGCGAGACGCCCGACGTCCTGCACCACGAGGGCCGGCGCGAGATCGATGCGCTTGTCCTTCGACGGCAGCCGCTCGGGCAGCTGGCCTCCGCGGAGCGGGCCGAGGTCGATGCCGGCAGGCCGGGCGCGCAGCTTCTTCAGGGTCACCCCGCTCGAGCCGCGCCGCAACAGCTGACCGATCAGGAAGGTGGGGCTGGCGGTGAGCCGCGCCCGCTGGACGAGCCGCTTCTTCAGGGGTGCGGTGCGGCTGAGGCGGGCGGTCGTGCGCAGGGTGATCTCGCGGAAGATCTGCCAGTCGTGGCGCTGGTCGGGGTCCTTGTCGAAGACCGCCGGGGTGAAGCGGGCCGTGTTCCTGACCGCCAGCAGGTGGAAGACCAGGTCGTAGTGGTCGCGCTCCAGGGCCGTGGTCGGTGGCAGGATCACGTCGGCGTGGCGGGTGGTCTCGTTGACGTAGATGTCCACGGCAGCCATGAAGTCCAGGTCTCGGAGCGCGCCGTCGAGGCGTGACCCGTCGGGCGTCGACAGGACCGGGTTGCCGGCCACGGTCAGCATCGCGCGCACCTGACCCTCGCCCGGCGTCTCGATCTCCTCGCGCAGCGCAGAGACCGGCAGCTCGCCGGCGGTCTCCGGCAGCCCGCGCACCCGCGAACGCCAGGCGTCGTGGTGCCCCCGGCCGATCAGCCCGGTGCCGACCGCATCGATCGCCGGACTGGTGAACATCGCGCCGCCCACGCGGTCGAGGTTCCCGCTGAGGATGTTGAGGCAGTTGACCGCCCACTGGCACACCGAGCCCCACGGGCCGGCGGAGACGCCGATCCGGCTGTAGACCACACCGGCGTCGGCGGCCATCAGGTCGTGGGCCAGCCGACGGATCTCCACGGCCGCCACACCGCTGACCCCCTCGGCGCGCTCCGGGGTGAAGTCGGCGACGAGCTCCACGACCGCCTCCAGCCCGTCGACGTACGACGCCACCCCGGGGGTCCGGTCGGTCGTCAGGACGTGCAGCATCGCGAGCAGCACCCACGCGTCGGTGCCCGGGCGCACGAAGTGGTGCTCGTCGGCGATCCTGGCGGTCTCGGTGCGGCGCGGGTCCAGCACGACCATGCGGCCGCCGCGCGCGCGCAGGTCACGAGCCCGCTGGGGGAAGTCGGGCACGGTCATCAGGGAGCCGTTGGACGCCATCGGGTTGGCGCCGATGACCAGGAACCACGTGGTGCGGTCGATGTCGGGGACCGGCAGGAAGAGCTGGTGACCGAACATGAGGTGTGCGACGAGCTGGTGGGGCAGCTGGTCGACCGAGGTGGCGGAGTAGCGGTTCTTCGTCCGGAACGACTTGAACATCGCCGTGCCGTGGGTCATCGAGCCGAGGCTGTGCGCGTTGGGGTTGCCGAGGTAGACACCGAGGGCGTCGTCGCCGTGCTCCTCGATGACGCGGGCCAGGTTGTCGGCCACCAGGTCGAACGCCTCGTCCCAGCCGATCTCCTGCCACGACGCGCCGGAGCCCTCGCCGACCCGTCGTACGGGCCGACGCAGCCGGTCGGGGTCGGCGTAGACGTCCGCGATGGCGACGCCCTTGGGACAGATGTGCCCGCGCGAGAGGGGGTCGGCGTCGTGGCCGCGCACGCCGACGACCTCACGACCCTCGATCGTGAGCTCGAGGCCGCAGATGGCCTCGCAGAGGTTGCAGACGCCGATCCTCTTCTCGCGCTGCGTGGATGGCTGCGGGGAGGTCTCGGTGGACATCCGTCGATCCAACCACGCCGCGGAGCGGCGCCCGACCGGCATCGGCGCGTCACCCCCCGAGGGGTTTCGTCCGGGCGCGCGGTAGGGCATGCTCTGCGCGGCCCGGTCACCACCGGGTCTTCCCAACAGAATGGAGCTCGTCATGGGTTTCGGAGGGCCGATCGGCCTCATCGTCATCGGACTTGTCCTGTCGCTCGCCTTCAACGAGCAGCAGGTCGGTCCACTCCAGGTCAACATGCTCGGCTGGATCCTCGTGCTCGCCGGCGCACTCTGGCTGGTGCTCACGATGGTGCAGCAGAACACCACCCGCCGCCACACCACCACCGCCACCACGACCGACGACCAGGGTCGTCAGGCGACCACGCAGCGCACGACCGAGGCTGACCCGCCGGCCCCGCCGGCTGTCTGAGCCGCAACGGCTCCTCGACGCGCGGCGCGGATTGGGCTCACTGTCCGACGCCTCGATATGCTTCTGCGGTTGCCCACGTGGGCGACATGCCGTGTCAACGGCCGCGGATCCAGAGTGCCCCGGTGAACAGGCCCGGGCGCGCCGCGCAACGAGAGACCGAAGGAGCCCCCATGTCGATTGGTACCGACGCGGAGACCAAGAAGAACATCATCGCCGAGTATGCCCAGACCGAGGGTGACACCGGTTCCCCCGAGGTGCAGATCGCGCTGCTCAGCCACCGCATCTCCCACCTCACCGAGCACCTCAAGACGCACAAGCACGACCACCACAGCCGTCGTGGTCTGCTGCTGCTGGTCGGCCAGCGCCGCCGCCTTCTCAACTACCTGCAGAAGACCGAGATCGAGCGCTACCGCTCGATCATCGAGCGCCTCGGCCTCCGCCGCTGATCTCCGGAGCGGCCTCCCGCCACGGGGGGCCGCTCCGCTCGGTTTCCGGCTCGCGTGACCACGTGCTGATCGCGCTAGTGTCTGAGCCGGAGCACTGCACAACTGAAAACCAAACCACAGGAGCGACCCGCACGTCTGGCTCGGTCCTCGGTAGTGGCCTTCAGACCTTCCCGCTCGTGCGGGAGCTGCGGGCCTCGATCGAAGGCCGGCCCCGCGGGGCTTCGACGCCCCACCTCAGAGTGGACGCCGCGGATCGCTCCGCGAAGAGAAAGCAGGATCCTGCTTCCATGAGTGAACCCATCATCTCCGCCGTCGAGACCGTTCTCGACAACGGCAAGTTCGGCAAGCGCACGATCAAGTTCGAGACCGGCCTGCTGGCCCGTCAGGCCGCCGGCTCCGTCACGGCCTACCTCGACGACGAGACCATGCTGCTGTCGGCGACGACCGCGGGCAAGACGCCCAAGGACCACTTCGACTTCTTCCCCCTGACGATCGACGTCGAGGAGCGGATGTACGCCGTGGGTCAGATCCCCGGCTCGTTCTTCCGGTCCGAGGGTCGCCCCGGCGAGGACGCCATCCTCACCTGCCGCCTCATCGACCGCCCGCTGCGCCCGACCTTCAAGAAGGGCCTGCGCAACGAGGTCCAGGTCGTCATCACCGTCATGGCGCTCGACCCCGACCAGCCCTACGACGTGCTCGCGATCAATGCCGCGTCGCTGTCGACCCAGCTCTCCGGCCTGCCCTTCTCCGGCCCCGTCGGTGGCGTCCGCGTCGCCCTCATCGAGGGCCAGTGGGTCGCGTTCCCGAGCCACTCGCAGCTCGAGTCGGCCGTCTTCGACATGGTCGTCGCCGGTCGGGTCACCGAGACCGGTGACGTCGCCATCATGATGGTCGAGGCCGAGGCCCCCGAGGACACCATCGCGCTCGTGCAGGGTGGCGCCCAGGCGCCCACCGAGGAGGTCGTGGCCAGTGGCCTCGACGCCGCGAAGCCCTTCATCAAGCAGCTCGTCGAGGCGCAGGCCCAGCTCGCTGCCGAGTCCGCCAAGCCGGTCCAGGACTTCCCGGTCTTCCTCGACTACGAGGACGACGTCTACGCCGCCGTCGAGTCGGCGGCCAAGGACGACACCGCCGCCGCGCTGAGGATCGCCGACAAGCAGGAGCGCGAGACCAAGGTCGACGAGATCAAGGCCGCGCTGCTCGAGAAGCTCTCGGGTGAGTTCGAGGGTCGCGAGAAGGAGATCGGCGCGGCGTTCCGCTCGCTGAACAAGTCCGTGATGCGCCAGCGCGTGCTGCGCGACAAGATCCGCATGGACGGTCGCGGCCTGGCCGACATCCGCCCGCTGCACGCCGAGGTCAACGTGATCCCGCGCGTCCACGGCTCGGCGCTGTTCGAGCGTGGCGAGACCCAGATCCTGGGCGTCACCACTCTCAACATGCTCAAGCTGGAGCAGCAGCTCGACACGCTGTCGCCGGAGAAGCACCGCCGCTACATGCACAAGTACGTCTTCCCGCCGTTCTCCACCGGCGAGACCGGCCGCGTGGGCTCGCCCAAGCGCCGCGAGGTCGGTCACGGCGCCCTGGCGCGTCGCGCCATCCTGCCCGTGCTCCCCTCGCGTGAGGAGTTCCCCTACGCGATCCGCCAGCTCTCCGAGGCCATGGGCTCCAACGGCTCCACCTCGATGGGCTCGGTCTGCGCCTCGACCCTGTCGCTCCTGCAGGCCGGTGTGCCGCTCAAGGCCTCCGTCGCCGGCATCGCGATGGGCCTCATCTCCGACGAGGTCGACGGTGAGACGCAGTACGTCGCGCTGACCGACATCCTCGGCGCCGAGGACGCGTTCGGCGACATGGACTTCAAGGTCGCCGGCACCCGTGAGTTCGTCACCGCGCTCCAGCTCGACACCAAGCTCGACGGGATCCCCGCCGAGGTGCTGGCAGCGGCGCTCACCCAGGCCCGCGACGCGCGTCTGGCGATCCTCGACGTGATGGCCGAGGCCATCATCGAGCCCGAGGAGATGTCGGTGCACGCGCCGCGCATCATCTCGGTCCGCGTGCCCGTCGACAAGATCGGCGAGGTGATCGGGCCCAAGGGCAAGGTCATCAACCAGATCCAGGACGACACGGGTGCCACCTTGTCCATCGAGGACGACGGCACGGTCTACATCGGCGCCACGAACGGTGAGGCCGCTGAGGCCGCACGGGCGGCGGTCAACGCGATCGCGAACCCGACGATGCCCGAGGTCGGCGAGCGCTACCTCGGCACCGTCGTCAAGACGACGAACTTCGGTGCCTTCGTCTCACTGCTGCCCGGCAAGGACGGTCTGCTGCACATCAGCAAGCTGCGTGCGCTCGCCGGTGGCAAGCGCGTGGACAACGTCGAGGACATCGTCTCGGTCGGCCAGAAGCTCCAGGTCGAGATCGGCGAGATCGACGACCGCGGCAAGCTGTCGCTGATCCCGGTCGTGGACCAGAACGCCGAGACGGTGCCGTCGTCGGACGACGACGACTCCGAGTGACCGGTTGGTCTTGAAGGGTCTTCCTGACGGCGTACGCCGGACCGTCCTCAAGGGTGGTCTGCGCGTCGTCACCGAGCACATGCCGGGCGTTCGCTCGGCTGCGGTCGGGGTGTTCGTACAGGTGGGGTCCAGGGATGAGGCGGCGCAGCTCAACGGCGCGTCCCACTTCCTGGAGCACCTCCTGTTCAAGGGGACCCCGACCCGCTCGGCCATGGACATCTCGGCCGCCTTCGACGAGGTGGGCGGGGAGTTCAACGCCTACACGGCTCGCGAGTACACCTGCTACCACGCACGCGTGCTCGACGAGGACCTGCCGATGGCGGTCGACGTGCTCGGCGACATGCTCACCGCCTCGCTGCTCACCTCCGAGGACGTGGAGGCCGAGCGCGAGGTGATCCTCGACGAGATCGCCATGCACGACGACGATCCCGACGA
>JBBSOR010000078.1:0-18966 GCA_038259535.1 Propionibacteriales bacterium
AAGTATCGACACCCTCGAAGCGTCCAGTTCGCCGCGACGCTGGACGGCCTGGTCGTGGGGAAGGCTCCTCGCGCCCGGGAGGGTCACGCCATTGTTGGAGCCTGGAACACGAGTATCAAATAGCACGGCTCCTTGTTGAAGTAGTTCAAGGACTTCAAGCTCGCCTACCGTCGGCACATCGGGTGCACATTTCAGAGGCTGAAGCTCACCCCAGGTCGTATCGACGGCGACAACGTCCAACTCGCCAGCTACCGCCCACGGAACACTTCGCGGGTCCTGCGACCTGCGCCGAGCTCCACGCTTGAGTCCTACGGATTCAGTGGTCATGGATCGAAGTATGCCGCCTTCTTACACCCGCCATGGATGGGGACTGTCCGGTAACGGTGTGAGTGGCTCGACACGCTGACCACGTCATTCTGGGCCGGTGTGACGCTATGGCCGAACAGCACGATCCGGCAGAGCGTCAGTAGAAGCAAGGTGGTCCAGCGTGCCTCACCCACATAGGCGTCGGGACAGCCCCTGAGAGGCGCCAGGCGTTGCTCTCGGCCGCGGGTGGCTCGAGTTGCTGCAGCCGGCCCGGCTCCGTCGGCTGCCGCGGCCTTCGCACGAACGGGGCCCCGTCCAACGACCTAGTCCCTCGCCGGTCGAGCCGGGGAATATCTGTTGAATTTCTGTTGAGCTGGGCCTCATTTGGAAGCAGAAGACTCCCCCGTGGTCTCGGGTCCACGGGGGAGTCAGAGCCGCCTGTCAGAATCGAACTGACGACCTAGTCATTACGAGTGACTCGCTCTACCGACTGAGCTAAGGCGGCGTGGCCCGCCGAACGTGAGCGTCGGACCGCGGGCAACTATACGGAGCGCGTCGGCCCGGACCGAAATCCGGGGGCCCGTGTGGCTCCGGATAGTTTCGGAACCGAAAGCACCCACCACAACACAGGAGACATGATGCCCACTCGCTCCGCACGCACTGCCTGGAACGGCGGACTCCAGGACGGCTCGGGCCAGGTCGAGCTCTCGAGCTCCGGCGCCGGCACCTTCGACGTGTCGTTCCCCCAGCGCGCCGCAGAGGACGCCGGCGGGACGACCAGCCCCGAAGAGCTCGTCGCGGCCGCCCACTCCTCCTGCTATGCCATGCAGCTCTCGGCGCTCATCGCCGAGGCCGGCGGCACCCCGCAGTCGCTCGAGATCACGGCCGAGGTGGCCCTGGGTGAGGACACGGAGGCCGGCGGATTCAAGCTCACGGGCATCACGCTCACCGTCCGTGGTGAGGTCGAGGGACTCGACGAGGCGGGCTTCAAGGACGCGGCCGAGAAGGCCAAGGCCAGCTGCCCGATCAGCAAGGCGCTCACGGGGGTCGACATCACGCTCGACGCCGAGCTCGAGAGCTGAGCCTCAGCAGCGGGTCGGGTCGGCGGGGACGTCGCCGTCGATGAGGTAGTCCTCGACGATCGAGTCGATGCACGGGTTGTCGGAGTTGTAGGCCGTGTGACCGTCTCCGTCGCGCTCGACGAGCACCCCCGACTCGAGCTGCGCCGACAGGGCCACCGCCCACTTCAGCGGCGTGGCCGGGTCGCGGGTCGTGCCGAGGACGAGGATCGGCGCCGCGCCCTCGCCGCGGATCTCGAGCGGCTTCTCGCTGGACGTCACCGCGATGCCGGCGCAGCCGGTCATCGCCCAGGCGAAGATGCGCCCGAAGGTCGGCGACGCCTCCTCGAAGGCCGGGTAGAGCGACGGCACGTCCTTGGCCCTGACCGCAGTCGGGTCGTCGAGGCAGTTGATCGCGTAGTTGGCCTCCATCGAGTTGTCGGCGAACGATCCGTCGGGGTTGCGCGAGGCGTAGGCGTCCGAGAGCTGCATCAGCGCCGACCCCTTGCCCTCCAACGCCGATGCCAGCGCGGTGCTCAGCAGGAACCAGTAGTCACGGTTGTAGAGCGGCGTGACGATGCCGTAGAACGCGTTGCCGACCTCGAGCTCGCGGTCGCCGGCGGGCAGCGGCTGCTCCTCGATCGAGGCCAGCAGGTCGGTGATCTTCGCCAGCCCCTCGTCGACGGTGTCGCCGAGGAAGCAGTTGTCGGTGGAGTCGAGACAGTTCTGCACGTAGGCGCGCAGGGCGGTCTCGAAGCCGGCAGCCTGGTCGATCGCCATCGTCGTCGGGTCCAGGGCCACGTCGACGGCGCCGTCGAGGACGAAACGGCCGACCTGCTCGGGGAAGAGCTCGGCGTAGGTCGCTCCCAGCTTGGTGCCGTAGGACGCCCCCAGATAGGTCAGCGTCTCCTCGCCGAGCGCGGAGCGCAGCACGTCCATGTCGCGCGCCGCCTCGATCGTGGTGACATGGCCCAGGATCGGGCCCGAGTTGGCCTTGCAGGCGGCACCGTAGTCCCGGACAGAGTCCTGGTAGCTCCTGATCTCGGCGCGATTGTCCGGGGTCGGGTCGCCGGCGAGGTAGGCGTCCAGCTCGCGGTCGCTGAGGCAGTCGACCGGGGCGGAGGCACCGGTGCCGCGCGGATCGAAGCCGACGATGTCGAAGGCTTGCAGGAGCGGCTCACGGAAGACCCGCCCCGCGGCGGCGGCGTACGACGTCCCGCGGGCGCCGGGGCCGCCGGGGTTGACCACCATCGACCCGACGCGTGCGCCGCTCGCCGGCACCCGCAGCAGCGCCAGCTCGAGGGTCTCGCCCTGCGGCTCGGCGTAGTCGATCGGCACGGTGAGGGTGCCGCAGTCCTGGTCCGCGTCGGTCTCGCACGGCGACCAGTCGATGCGCTGGGAGTAGAAGTCGGCGAGTGCGGGCGCGGGCGGCTGCGTCACGGTGGCCGGCGGCGGGGTCGTCGGCGACGGCGTGGGGCGCACGCTGGGGGTGGCGGACTCGCCGCCCTGCAGGGCGAGGCCGACCGAGACGAAGGCACCCAACGCCAGGGCGAAGACCGCGATCAGGGCAAGGACCTTCTTCACTGACGACCTCCGGGCAACCGCAGGGCGACCGCCATCGACTCGAGTGCCAGCTGCGGCGGCACGTTGAACTCCAGCATCTGCTCACGGGCGGTGAAGATCGCGTCGATCATCCGCAGCAGCTGCTCGGGCGACGCGGCGCGGGTGAGCACCGCGACGTCGCCGCGCAGCTCCTCGTTGACCAGCAGGCCCGGGGCACCGACGTCGAGGGCAAGGGCGTCGCGGTAGACCGAGACCCGGTCCATCAGCGCGCGGTCGATCACGTCGAGAACCCGGCGCTTGGCCTTCTGCTTCTGGAGCTTCTCGAGCGAGGCCAGAGCCGCGCGGTAGGAGCGACTGGCGAGATCCTTGCGCTCGCTGCCGAAGATCGCCTGCAGCTCCTTGAGCTCACGCTCCTCGGTCTGGGCGGTGATCGCCTCGGTCTCCTCCTTGGCCAGCTCGTTGAGGTTGGTGGCTGCCGTCATGCAGCTCCCGATGCTCGTCAACCTCGCCGGCAGCGACACGATCTCCCGGCGCCGGTGCCGGGTGCCCTCGTCCACGCAGAGGGCGCGGGCCCGGCCGATGTGACCCTGGCTGGCGCGGGCGGCGAACGACGCCACCGTGCGGTCGATCCCGGACCTGACCAGGAAGTCGGTGATCTGCTCGCCGGTGGGAGTGGCCAGCGTGACGTGGCGCGAGCGCGAGGAGATCGTCGGCAGCACGTCGGCACGGGTCGGTGCGCACAGCAGCCAGACCGTGCGTGGCGTGGGTTCTTCGATCGCCTTGAGCAGGGCGTTGCCGGTGCGGGGGTTCTCGGGCGTGCCCAGCCGATCGGCATCCTCGATGACCACGATCTGCCACCTGCCCACGGACGGGAACTTCGCGGCCGCCATCACCAGGTCGCGCATGTCGTCGACATAGAGGACCGACGTCTCGGACCTGACCCACTTGATGTCGGGGTGGGAGCCGCTGATCCCGAGGCGGCACGCCTCGCACTGACCGCACCCGGTGCGGCTCTCGCACTGGAGGGCCGCGGCGAAGGCCCGCGCCACGTTGGACCGCCCCGACCCAGGTGGGCCGGTGAACAGCCAGGCGTGGGTCATGCCCTCACCCGCGGCGGCGCGGCGAAGCGTGTCGAGGACGGCCTGCTGGCCGACCAGGTCGTCCCAGACGCTCATCGCTGCTCCACCAGCGGCGCGATCCGCTCCCGGATCGCGGCGGCGATCTCGTCGATCGCGGCCCGGGCATCCAGGACGACGTAGTGGTCGGGGTCGGCGGCCGCGAGGTCGAGGAATCCCTGACGCACCCGCTGGTGGAACTCCAGCGACTGCCCCTCGATCCGGTCGCGCTCGTCGAAGCGCCCGAGGCCGGCCTCGGGTGACAGGTCGAGCACGACGGTGAGGTGCGGACGCAGGTCGTGGGTGGCCCACCGTGCCACGGACTCCACCTCGGCGACGTCGAGCGTGCGGCCAGCGCCCTGGTAGGCCAGGGTCGAGTCGACGTAGCGGTCGGTGATCACGACCTCTCCCCGCTCCAGCGCGGGCAGCACGACGTGGTCCACGTGCTCGGCCTTGTCGGCGGCGTAGAGCAGTGCCTCGGTGCGGTCGGAGAGCTCACCGGTCGCCGGATCGAGCACGATGCGCCGCAGCTCCTTGCCGACGCCGGTGTCCCCGGGCTCGAAGGTGAGCAGCACGGTGTGGCCCCGCTCGACCAGCCAGTCACGCAGGAGGGTCGACTGCGTCGACTTGCCCGCCCCCTCGCCACCCTCGAAGCAGACGAAGAGGCCGTGCTCTGAGAAGACTCCGGCGTTCACGGGCACACCCTACGGGCGGGCGCCCACACTCGGCGCCGACCCAGGCGGCGTTGGCACCGCCGGACAGCACGGCCGCGAGCAGGAAGGCCCGGCCGCCGGTGAGGCGACGGTCGAGGTTCCGCGGCCGCCAACGACCGAGCGGCCCGCCCCCCGCGAGGAACACGGTGCCCACCACCGCCACGAGGGCCGCGACGGCGGTCCACCCCGGACCCCACCAGTCCCGCCACTCCACGAACGCACCGCCCGGCGCTCGGAGTAGGTCACGTCCAGGTCGGCGGCGAAAGAGCTCAGGTAGGCCGCCGGGTCGGCGCCGATGCGGTCGCCCACCCTGGACTGGGTTCCGGCGCGGCGGTGTCCACGGTGACCTCGGCAAAGCGCGCGAACAGAGGTCCCTGCCACCTCAGCCTGACCATCGCCCGGCCCCGCCAGACCGATGGCGCCCGCGGTCGCCAGCCACAGGAGGGCGAGGACCAGCCCCGTCATCCGCCGGCGGGGGCATCCGCGCGTGCGGCCCGGGTTGTCGAGAACACCAGCACCGCGCGCTCTTCCCGTCTAGCGTTCGGGACATGGATCTCTCCCGCTTCTCCACCCCGCAGCGCGTCTCCGGCATCGCCATCCTCGTGGTGGCGCTGGCCGCCTTCCTGCCCTGGGTGTCCGTCCTGGGGTTCAGCGTGTCGGGCATCAGCGGCGACGGCGTGGTCACCCTGATCCTGGCGCTGCTCGGGGCTGCTTCCCTCGCCACCCGCACCGGCCTGCTCGACCAGGTCAAGATCCCGCAGAAGGCTGGCCTCATCGCCTCCCTCGTCTTCGCCGTGCTGGTGGCCCTGATCGGCCTGCTCGACATGAACGGCGCCGCCGCGATCGGCCTCTACCTGACCCTGTTCGGCGGCATCGCGTGGGTCGTGGGCGCTGCCCTCGAACTCTCGGGCGCCAAGCAGGAGACCACCACCCCGTCGGAGTCCTGACGGCCGCCGGGGTCCCACCGGTGCGTCTTCGTCGACCAACGGAGACGCGCGGGCATCGCTGGCCCCACGCCCCGGCCGTCCCGCCTGGACAGGTCGAACCCGTGGACCAAGGTCCGCGCGCCTGCGACCAGGTGCGACCCCTCAGGACTTCTTGGCGGCCTTCTTGGCGGTCGTCTTCTTCGCGGTCGCCTTCTTCGCCGTGGTCTTCTTGGCAGCGGTCTTCTTGGCCGCCGTCTTCTTCGCGGGAGCCTTCGCGCCCTTCTTGACCGCCTTCTTGGCCGGACCCCTCTGGCGCCGCTCCTCGAGCAGCTCGGCGGCGCGCTCGAGGGTGATCGCCTCGACCGAGTCGTCCTTGCGGAGGGTCGCGTTGTACTCGCCGTCGGTGACGTACTCGCCGAAGCGGCCCGCCTTCACCACGACCGGCTGACCGGAGACGGGGTCGTTGCCGAGCTCCTTGAGCGGCGGCGTCGCCGCTCCGCGACCGCGGGCCTTCGGCTGGGCGTAGATCGCCTGGGCCTGGTCGAGGGTGATGTCGAAGATCTGGTCCTCGCTGGTCAGCGAGCGCGAGTCGGTGCCCTTCTTGAGGTAGGGCCCGTAGCGACCGTTCTGCGCCGTGATCTCGGTGCCGTCCGCGTCGGTGCCGACCACCCGCGGGAGGTCCAGCAGCTTGACGGCGTCCTCGAGCGAGACGGTGTCGAGGGTCATCGACTTGAAGAGGGAGCCGGTGCGCGGCTTGGCGCTCTTGGGTGCGTCCTCGGGCAGCAGCTCGGTGACGTAGGGCCCGAAGCGGCCGTTCTTGGCGACCACCTGGAGGCCGGTGTCGGGGTGGTTGCCCACGACCTGCTCCTCGCCGGCCGGGTTGGCCAGCAGCTCCCGGGCCATGGCGACGGTCAGCTCGTCGGGCGGGAGGTCGTCGGGGACGTTGGCCCGGACCGGGGCGCCATCGCCCTCCTCGGGCGGCGGGCCCTCGACGTAGGGGCCGTAGCGGCCGACGCGGAGGTTGATCTGGTCCTCCGGCGTGCCGATCGGGAAGGTCGCCATCTCCTTGGCGTCGATGTCGCCCAGGTCGGTGACCAGCGTCTTGAGGCCGACGACGTCACCGCCGCCGTAGTAGAACTCGCCGAGCTCGGTGGCACGGTCGCGCTGGCCCTTGGCGATCTCGTCGAGCACGTCCTCCATCGAGGCGGTGAACTCGTAGGAGACGTGACGCGGGAAGTGCTCCTCCAGCAGCCGGACGACCGAGAAGGCCAGCCACGCCGGCACCAGCGCGGTGCCCTTCTTGTAGACGTAGCCGCGGTTGAGGATGGTGCCGATGATCGAGGCGTAGGTCGACGGGCGACCGATCTCGCGGTCCTCGAGCTCCTTGATCAGCGTCGCCTCGGTGTAGCGCGACGGCGGCTTGGTCTCGTGGCCCTCGGGGGTCAGCGTCGCCGCGGAGACCGCGGCCCCCTGGGTGAGGTCGGGCAGGCGGGTCTCGGCGTCGTCGCGACGCTTGGACGCGTCGTCGATGTCCTCGACGTAGGCCTTGAGGAAGCCGTGGAAGGTGATCGTGCGACCGCTCGAGCTGAACACCACGTCTCGGCCGTCGGCGGCCGCGCCACCGATGCGGATCGTCACCGAGTTGCCGACCGCGTCCTTCATCTGCGAGGCGACGGTGCGCATCCAGATCAGCTCGTAGAGGCGGAACTGCTCACCCGACAGGCCGGTCTGGGCGGGGGTGCGGAACGACTCGCCGGCGGGGCGGATCGCCTCGTGCGCCTCCTGGGCGTTCTTGACCTTCGAGGCGTAGGTCCGCGGTGCGTCGGGGAGGTACTCGGCGCCGTAGAGCTCACGCACCTGGTCCCGTGCCGCACCGACCGCGCCGCCCGAGAGCGTCGTGGAGTCGGTGCGCATGTAGGTGATGAAGCCGTTCTCGTAGAGCCGCTGCGCGACCGACATCGTCACGCTCGCGCTCATGCCGAGCTTGCGGCTGGCCTCCTGCTGCAGCGTCGTGGTGCGGAAGGGGGCGTACGGCGAGCGGCGGTAGGGCTTGGACTCGACCGAGCGGACGTCGTACGACGTGTCGCTGAGGCCGGCGGCCAGCGTCTCGGCGTCGGCGCGGGAGAGGTGGACGCGCTCCCCCTTGCCCTTGGGGACACCGGTGTTGTCGAAGTCGGAGCCCCGGGCCACGCGCACCGCGTCGACGCTGTAGAGCTTGGCGGGGAACATCCGCGGGTCGTGGCCGGTGCCGGCGTCGAAAGTGGCGTCGAGGTCCCAGTAGGAGGCGACGCGGAACTTCATCCGCTCGCGCTCCTTGTCGACCACCAGGCGGGTGGCGACGGACTGGACGCGGCCGGCGGAGAGGCCGGACATGACCTTCTTCCACAGCACCGGGGAGACCTCGTAGCCGTAGAGGCGGTCGAGGATGCGGCGCGCCTCCTGGGCCTCGACGAGGTCGTCGTTGATCTCGCGGGGGTTCTCGACGGCGGCGAGGATCGCGGCCTTGGTGATCTCGTGGAAGACCATCCGGTGGACCGGCAGGCCCTTCGGCGGCTTGAGCTCGTCGAGGAGGTGCCACGCGATGGCCTCGCCCTCGCGGTCCTCGTCGGTGGCGAGGTAGAGGGCGTCGGCGTCCTTCACCAGCTTCTTCAGCTTGGCGATGTGGCTCTTCTTGTCGCGCGGCACGACGTAGTAGGGCTCGAACCCGTTGTCGACGTCGACCGCGAGCCGGCCCCAGGGCTTGTCCTTGATCTTGGCCGGCGTGTCCGCGGCATTGTTGGGCAGGTCGCGGATGTGACCGATCGAGGACTCCACGACGTAGTCCTTGCCCAGGTAGCCGCCGATGGTGCGGGCCTTGGCCGGTGACTCGACGATGACGAGCTTTGCCACTTCAGATTGCTCCCTCTGTTGCTCCAGCGCCGCAACCGTAGCGCCACATCCGCACTTCGCCACCCCGGGCGACGTTCGGCGCCCCGCCGTGGACTACGTCCACCTCGCCTCGGGGATCCGGTCTGGACCGGGTGTGTCGGGCTGCAACACGAGCCACTTTCGCACCTCTCTCCTGTGGATCACGCCCCCCAGCCCGGGGTCTGTGGACAACCGCGTCCCGCTGTCGGGGGTCGTCCGGACCGTGGTGGTCACGCCCACGACCCCACCACCAGGAGGACCGATGTTCGACCACCACCGTGCCGACGACCTGCTCTGGCACGACCGCCGCGACCGGCTCACCGACGCCGGACGTCTGAGCCACCTCGTCTTCGTCGACGGGCGCCTCGTCGATGCGTGGAGCGAACGGGTGGAGGACAGCGCCTACGCCGACGTCGCCTGCCGCCACGACGAGGACCGCCACCCCCCGGCGGTGCAGAGCCCCCCACCGCTCCCCCGCCACGTGCAGGCCCTGCACTGGCTCGACGCCGTCGCCGGGAGCCGCGAGGAGCTGCTGGCCATGACCGCCTCCCCCGTGGCGCTGCCCCGCCTGCGCGACACCCTCGACCCCGTGGTCGACGAGGCCTGGCTGGTGGTCGACGAGCTGCTCTGCGACCTGCGCGAGTCGCTGCTGCCCGCCGACCTCGCTGCGCCGCTGCGCGCGTGCCTGCTGCTGGCGCGCGACCGGTTGCCCGAGCTGGCGGGGCGGATGACGCCGACGCGACTCGCCGCCGGGATCGCGTGGGTGGTCGGCAAGGCCAACGCGGCCATCGGCCCGGAGGGCCCGGTGACCCAGACCAGGATCGCCGACCACCTCGGCACGACCTCGCTCAACGCCTGTGGCACCCAGGTGCTCGGACACGTGCGCCGCATCGGCTGGAACGCCCTGCGACCCTGGGACTCCCACGCGCCAGCGCTCCTCGCCGTGGGACGGGTCGAGCTGCTGTCCGCGACGGCGCGGCGCGACCTGGTCGAGCTGCGGGATCGCTCGCTCGCGGATGCTGGCACCTACACCGACATCACGCCGGCCCTATGACACGCTGCCGACCTCGAGGAAGCCCTCGCCGACGAGCTCGCGCACCACCGGGAGGTAGGTCGCCCGGAGCTGCTCGGCGTCGGTCTCGGTGAGCTGGCCCAGAGCGCCGAGGAGCTGTCCGACGCTCAGGTCGCCGTCGCACGCACCGAGGAAGGCGGCCTCGACGGTGTCGGCGGTGCGGGCCCGGCGGAAGCCGCGCTGCTGGCGCAGCACGATCGCCCCCGGGTCCTCGGCCCCGGGCCGGCCCACGGTCTCCTGCTGCACGTCCTCCCGGGCCCGCAGGGTGCTGGCCACCAGGGCGTCGTCGCTCAGCCCGCGCAGATCGGCGACCGAAGCGCCCCAGTCGTGGATCGCGGGGCCGATGGGCTGCTCGACGTCGTAGGGCCACTCGATGAGCTCGTGCCGCCCCCCGCCGCCGAGGCGGACGTTGATCCAGCCGAACCCGATCCCCTCGACGCCGGTCTCCTCCAGCCACGAGAGCCACGTGTCGTAGCGCTGTGCGTAGTCCGGACCACCGTGGTGGCCGCTGTCCTTGAGCCACAGCTCGACGTACGCCGCCGGGTCGAGGGTCTCGCGCTGCACGACGAGCGCGTCGCAGTCCGCACGCAGCCACGAGCCGAGCCGCTCGTCCCACGACCGGCCATCGACGATGGACCAGTTGGCGAGCACCTGCAGCCAGCCGCCGTCCGTCAGGTGGTCGGGCCCGGTCTTCACGATGTGCTCGACGACCCGGTCACCGGGCAGGCCGGAGTCGCGGTAGACGAGCCGCTCGCCGGTGGCCGGTGAGATGACGAAGGGCGGGTTGGTGGCGATGAGGTCGAAGCGCTCCCCCGCGACCGGCTCGAAGAAGGAGCCGTCGCGCACGTCGACCTCCGCTCCGTTGAGCTCGGCGTTGAGCCGGGTCATCCAGAGTGCGCGGGAGTTCACGTCGGTGGCGACGACGTGGTCGGCGTGGCCCGCGAGGTGGAGCGCCTGCACCCCGCAACCGGTGCCGAGGTCGAGCGCGCGCCCCACCGGCTCGCGGATCGTGAGCTGGGCCAGGCTGGTCGATGCGCTGGAGATGCCGAGCACGTGGTCGGCCCCGACCGCGACCGGCGCCCCGTCGAGCCCCGGCGTCAGGTCGGAGACGACCCACAGGTCGCGGTCCCGGCCCGCCTCGGAGGTGGCATAGGGCCGGCAGTCCATCCGCGCCGCGACCTCGCTGACGCTCTGCTCCAGCAGCCCGGCGTTGCAGAGCTGGTCGACCAGTCCCGGCAGCGCTGCGTCCGCCGCACCCCGACTCACCGGAGTCTGCAGCAGGAAGAGCCGGACCAGGGTCTCGAGCGGCCCGCCCGACGTCGTACGCCGCAGAGCGGGGAGGGTCTCGTTGCGTCCCAGCGCGCGGTGCGCGTCCTCCCCGATCGCCTCGGCCACCCGGTCGTAGGTGAAGTCGGCGGCGAGCAGGGCGTCGCGGAGCGGCGCGGTGAAGTCCATGTCCCCAGCCTTCCAGACGGCCCGGACGCTCCCGGGCGGGACGTCATGGGACTCCGGCGTGCGCACCGCACGATCTCCATGACGTCCCCCACCAACGGCAGCGGCCCGCCACTCCGCGACGGGAGTGACGGGCCGCCGAGGTCGTGCGTCAGGCGTTGTGCGGGTCGGGCGTGTGGTGCGGGGTGAACGACGACGAACCGGTGTTGTCGCCGTCGTCGGAGATCGTGACTCCGCGCCGCTTGGAGATGACCACCGCGGTGGCGATGATCGCGACCGCGACGAGCGCGATCACGATGCGCAGCGCGTCGTTCTGGTCCTGCCCGACGCTCAGGGAGACGACCGCGCTCGCGATGAGCAGCGAGACGAGGTTCATCACCTTGATGAGCGGGTTGATCGCCGGGCCGGCGGTGTCCTTGAACGGGTCGCCGACGGTGTCACCGATGATGGTGGCCTCGTGGGCGCTCGAGCCCTTGCCGCCGTGGTGGCCGTCCTCGACGAGCTTCTTGGCGTTGTCCCACGCGCCGCCGGCATTGGCCAGGAAGACCGCCATGAGCGTGCCGCTGCCGATGGCTCCGGCGAGGAAGCCGGCGAGCGCGGTCGCACCGAGGCCGAAGCCCACCGCGATCGGCGCCATCACGGCCAGGATGCCGGGCGTCACGAGCTCGCGCAGCGAGTCCTTGGTGACGATGTCGACGACCTTGCCGTACTCCGGGCGACCGGTGCCCTCCATGATGCCGGGGATCTCGCGGAACTGGCGGCGGACCTCCATGACGACCGCGCCGGCGGCGCGGGCCACGGCGTTGATCGCCAGACCGGAGAAGAGGAACACCACGGCTGCACCGAGCAGCACACCGACGATGACCGCCGGGTTGAAGACGCTGAAGTCCAGCAGGTAGGCCTCGTCGGGAGCGACGTTGGCCTTGGCGAGCGACTCGAACACCGAGGTGGCGTACGACCCGAACAGCGCCGTCGCGGCGAGCACGGCGGTCGCGATCGCGATGCCCTTGGTGATCGCCTTGGTGGTGTTGCCGACGGCGTCGAGCTCGGTGAGGATCTGGGCGCCCTCGGGGCTGACGTCGCCCGACATCTCCGCGATGCCCTGCGCGTTGTCGGAGACCGGGCCGAAGGTGTCCATCGCGACGATGACGCCGACGGTGGTCAGCAGGCCGCAGCCGGCCAGGGCCACCGCGAACAGCGACACCGTGAGTGCCGCGCCGCCGAGGAGGTAGGCACCGAAGACGGCGGCTCCGATGACCAGCGTGGTGTAGACGGCCGACTCGAAACCGACGGACAGGCCCGCCAGGATGACGGTCGCGGCACCGGTGAGGGACGTCTTGCCGACGTCCTTGACCGGACGGTATTCGGTGCCGGTGTAGTAGCCGGTGAGGGCCAGGATGCCCGCGGACATCACGATGCCGATCACGACGGCGGAGGCCGCGATGAAGCGCGGGTCGCCCTCGGCACCGGCCAGGCCCTCGCCGATGTTGGCGAACTCGGCGAAGCTGCCCGGGAGGTAGACGTAGGACAGCACGACGCTCGCCACGGCGGCGATGCCCGAGGAGATGTAGAACGACCGGTTGATGGTCGTGAGGCCGTTCTCCCCCACCTTGGGCTTGGTCAGGTAGACACCCGCGACCGCGGTGAGCGCACCGATGGCCGGGATGAGCAGCGGGAACACCAGGCCCTTGTCACCGAAGGCCTGCGAGCCCAGGATCAGCGCGGCGACCAGCGTGACGGCGTAGGACTCGAAGAGGTCGGCGGCCATGCCGGCGCAGTCACCGACGTTGTCACCGACGTTGTCGGCGATCGTCGCGGCGTTGCGCGGGTCGTCCTCGGGGATGCCCTGCTCGACCTTGCCGACCAGGTCGGCGCCGACGTCGGCGGCCTTGGTGAAGATGCCGCCACCGACTCGCATGAACATCGCGAGCAGAGCCGCACCGAAGCCGAAGCCCTCGAGCACCTTGGGTGCCGCGTCCTGGAAGAACAGGACGACGAGGCTGGCGCCGAGCAGGCCGAGGCCCACGGTCAGCATGCCCACCATGGCGCCGGTCCGCAGACCGATCGTCATGGCAGGCTCACGACCGGTGGTCTCGGCGGCGGCGGCGACGCGCAGGTTGGCGCGCACCGCGAGGTTCATCCCGAGATATCCCACGGCAGCCGAGAAGCCTGCGCCGACGAGGAAGAACACCGAGCGGAAGATCCGCACGGTGGTGTCGTCGGCCGGCAGCACGAGCAGCGCGAAGAACGCGATTGCCGCGAAGATGGCCAGGGTCCGGAACTGCCGGGTCAGGTAGGCGTTGGCACCTTCCTGCACGGCCTGGGCGATGGTCTTCATGTTGTCGGTGCCTTCGCCCGCGGCCATCACCTGGGACCTGAACATCGCGGCCATCCCGAGCGCACCAAGTGCGATCAGGGCAACGACGACGACCAGGACCAGGTTCCCACCTGCGAGCTCCGGCTTCACGACCGCGGGCAAGATCCCCGTCATGCGTGTCCTCCTAGGACTGGAAAAGATCCATGAACGCGCCGGAGTCTACGCAGGGGTGATCCGGATCACGGGTCAGGGTGACCTACGCCACACCGCCGCGGCGGATGCAGGCGCACCGCAGCCCCGTCGCGCACGTCCGACAGGGCTGGAAAGGGCCGCTCAGGCGCCGGGAGCGAGCCCGACGGAGTCGTGGATGACGAACACCTTGGCCAGGCCGGTGATCCGGAAGATCTTGAGCAGCCGCTCCTGGGTGCAGACCAGGTCGAGCGACCCGTCGTGGGCACGGACCTTCTTGAGGCCGCCCACGAGGACGCCGAGGCCGGTGGAGTCGAGGAACTCGACGGCCTCGAGGTCGATGACGATGTCGTAGGTGCCGGCGCCGACGAGCTCGGTGATGCAGTCACGGAGCTTGGGCGCGGTGTAGACGTCGATCTCTCCGCCGACGGACACGACGGCGCGCCCATCCACCTCGCGTGTGGCAAGGGTGAGATCCACGACTGCTCCCCGGTTCCCGAAATCAGTTCGGACAGTGCGCCTGCAGGACACACAGCGTGCCCCACTCTTCGTTCCGGGAGGTATCAAACCACGAGTCCCACCCGTTGCGCAGGAGTCCCCAACAGGGCGGTGGGTATTTCGGGCGCACGTGCCGAACGCGTCAGCGGTCGCGGGCCGCGGTCCGCGGCGCGCGCCGGCAGGTCCAGAGGCGCCGGGTCCGGGCCCCGAGCCCGAACGGCACGAGCAGCAGGAGCGTGACCAGAGGTGGTGTCGCTGGCGTTTGCCAGACTTCGCGGGTGAGTCCCTCCGGTGCCGACGCGCCTCCCCCGGTCACGGGGTTGATCCGTCGACTCACGGGCGTCCCCGGTCGCGAGGACCGGCTGCAGCACCTCGAGGTGCTGCCCGCTCGCGAGGCGGTGCACCAGGACTGGCCGACCTGGGTGCCGCACGACGTCCGGGCCGCCCACGTCGCGCAGGGCGTGACCCGACCGTGGCGCCACCAGGTGGTCGCGGCCGACGCCGCGCATGCCGGCGACCACGTGATCGTGGCGACCGGCACCGCATCGGGCAAGTCGCTCGCCTACCAGCTGCCCGCGCTCTCGGCGATCCGCGAGGCCCGCGGCGCGCTGGGGCAGCGAGGGGCGTCGGTGCTCTACCTCGCCCCCACCAAGGCGCTCGCCCACGACCAGCTGGCCGGCCTCGCGTCGCTGCACCTCGACGTGCGCCTCGCGACCCACGACGGTGACTCCTCCCGGGAGGAGCGCGACTGGACCCGCGACTTCGGTGAATACGTCCTGACCAACCCCGACATGCTCCACCGCTCGCTCCTGCCCTCCCACCACCGCTGGTCGCGCTTCCTCGGCTCCCTGCAGTACGTCGTGGTCGACGAGTGCCACCACTACCGCGGGGTCTTCGGGGCGCACGTCTCCCATGTGTTGCGCCGCCTGCGGCGGGTGTGCGCGATGTATGGCGCCCACCCGACGTTCGTGCTCGCCTCCGCGACGGTCGCCCAGCCCGAGGTGACGGCCTCGCGGCTGACGGGTCTCGACGTGATCGCGCTGACCCGCGACGACTCGCCGCGGGGCGAGGTGTCGCTGCTGCTGTGGGAGCCGCCCCTCACCTCCCACGCCGGAGAGCACGGCGCACCCGTGCGCCGTGCCGCCTCCTCCGAGGTCGCCGACCTGCTGGCCGACCTGGTGGCCGAGGACGTCCGCACGCTCGCCTTCATCCGATCGCGTCGCGGCGCAGAGCAGGTGGCGCTGAAGGCTGCGGAGCTGCTGGCCGAGGTGGACCCGTCGCTGCACGGCAAGGTCGCCGCCTACCGCGGCGGCTACCTCCCCGAGGAGCGCCGCGCTCTGGAGGCCGCGCTTCGCCGCGGAGACCTGATGGGTCTGGCCGCCACCAACGCCCTCGAGCTCGGCATCGACATCAGCGGCCTCGACGCCGTCCTGATCGCCGGCTTCCCCGGCACCCGCGCGGCCTTCTGGCAGCAGGTGGGTCGCGCAGGGCGTGGGGCGCAGGACGCACTGGGCGTGCTCGTCGCCAAGGACGACCCGCTCGACACCTACCTCGTCACGCACCCCGAGATGCTGATCGGAGCGCCCGTCGAGGCGTCGGTCTTCGACCCGTCCAACCCGCACGTGATGGGGCCGCACCTGTGCGCGGCCGCCCAGGAGTCGCCGCTGACCGAGGCCGACCTGCCGCTCTTCGGCCCCACGGCGCGGGAGGTGCTCGACGAGGTGACGCGGCTCGGGCTGCTGCGACGGCGTCCGCGCGGCTGGTTCTGGACCGACAGCGGCCGGGCCGCCGACCTCGCCGACATCCGCTCGGCCGGGGGCTCGCCGGTGCAGCTCATCGAGACCGACACCGGCCGGGTCGTGGGCACCGTCGACGCGAGCGGTGCGCACAACCAGACGCACCCCGGTGCGGTCTACGTCCACCAGGGCGAGACCTGGCTGGTCGAGGACCTCGACCTCGAGCACCACGTGGCGACCATGCGCCGCGACGAGCCGGCCTACAGCACCACGGCCCGCGAGGCGACCGACATCGGCATCGTCGCCACCCGTGAGCGGCAGTCGTGGGGTGGCTGCGAGCTCTCGCTCGGTGAGGTCGACGTCTCCCACCAGGTGGTCTCCTTCCTCAAGCGACGCCAGCCCGGCGGTGAGGTGCTGGCGGAGGAGCCGCTCGACCTGCCCGAGCGGACGCTGCGTACGACGGCGGTGTGGTGGACCGTCCCCGACGACGTGGTCGCCGAGGCCGGACTGGCCGCGCTCGACGTGCCGGGCGCCGCCCACGCCGCCGAGCACTGCTCGATCGGCCTCCTTCCCCTCTTCGCGACCTGCGACCGGTGGGACATCGGCGGCGTCTCGACCGCCCGTCACGCCGACACCGGGCTGCTCACCGTCTTCGTCTACGACGGCCATCCCGGGGGGGCGGGCTTCTCCGAGCGCGGCTTCCGCACCGCGGCCACCTGGCTGAGCGCGACCCGGGAGGCGATCGCGAGCTGCGAGTGCGCCAGCGGCTGCCCGTCGTGCATCCAGTCCCCCAAGTGCGGCAACCAGAACAACCCCCTCGACAAGGTCGGCGCGATCGTCCTGCTCGATGCCCTCCTCACGGGTGCGCCGAGCCCGGGCGACGGGCGCTAGATTCGCACCATGGTCTTCCTCGGTCTGGCACTCATCATCCTCGGCGGCATCGCCGTCCTCTCGGCTGTCTTCGTCAGCCAGCCGGGCACGGGAGGCGAGCTGCTCGGCTTCGACGTCACCACCCTCGAGTCCTTCCTCGTCGGCGTCGCGGCCGGCGCCGCGATCCTGTGGGGCTTCACGATCCTCAAGTGGGGCACGCGCCGGGGCCTGGCGCACCGCAAGGAGCGCAAGGAGATCACCAAGCTCAACGCCAAGCTCGAGCGCGTCGAGGCCGAGCGCCGCGACGACAACCCGGACACCACCACCTGACCCTGGCGCCCCGCCCCGCCCCGCCCGGTCAGCCCGGGCCTGCGCGCGCCTCGGCGGTGACGCGCAGCCGGCGGCCCGGCACGGCCGGGCCCGCGACGGACACCACCACGCGCACCTCGGACCCCTCGACCGCACAGCTGTCGAGCCCGGCACCGTTGGCGGTCGCGACCCGCAGCGCCTCGGCGCACGCGTCGGCCTCGAACGCCGCCGCGCCGGCGAGGGCGGTGAGGTCGGCGGCGGACTGGGCGCGGCGCTGGGCGGTCACGAGACCGCCAGCCGCCGCCAGCGCGGCCATCACGAACATCAGCAGCGCGGCCATCGCCACCACCAGCACCGTCGCCGCACCGTCGGCACGACGGCGGCCGGGCACGATCGCGTGGCACCACCGGGTCATGGCGCCCGGTCCTCGTCCAGTGCGACGGCCTCGGCGGTCACCGTGACACCCGGGAGGGAGGCCAGCAGGCCACCCGGACCGGAGATGCGCGCGCTGGTGGTCACCACCACCTGCCCGGCTTCCAACGAGACGCGGACCGACGCCCCCTCCGGCGCGATCCGCAGGGCCACGGCCCGGGCGGCCGTGCTGTCGTCACCCCGCGCGACGGCGCGCGCCGCCTCCCGCGAGGCGTCGATGACCCGCACCTGGGCCGCGCCCACCGCCAGCATCCAGACCAGACCGGCGGTGAGCGCCACCAGCAGCGGGATGCCCAGCGCGAGCTCCGCGGTCGCCGCACCTCCTTGACCCCGCCGTCGCGCTGCCATCAGCCGATCCCGAGCAGCCCCATGACGTGGTCGAACAGCCGGCCCAGCAGCTGGTCGCCGAAGCTGCCGGTGAGCATCTTGTAGAGGAGGGCGGCGAAGCCGGCCCCCGCTGCGGTGCCCACGGCGTATTCCGCGGTGGTGATGCCCGAGTCGTCGTGGGCCGGGCTCTGCGTCGTGGTCCTCATCGGTCCCCCTGTCGCTGCGGGGCTCCCGACGAGCCCCGTCCTGCGACCACCCTCGGCGGGTGCGCCGGCCGCCGCACCCGTCCCCGTCCGGAGCTGTGGACGACGCCCGACGCCCCGTCCCTGTGGACGCCAGCTGGGCCGTCACGGCGCCACCGCACCGAAGAGCGAGGCCACGGTCGGCACGACCCCGAGCAGGAGGAAGGCCGGCAGAAGGCAGACGCCGAGAGGTACGGCGGCCGAGACCCCGACCCGCCGGGCGGCATCCTCGGCCCGCGCCATCGACTCGCGCTCGAGCTCGTCGGCGAGGCGCTCGACGGCGCCGACGACGGACGACCCGGAGGTCTGGGAGCGCACCATGGCCCGGGCCAGCGGAGCCAGCGCCTCGTCGTTGGCCACCGTCGCCCACGACTCGGTCCCCGACGCGCCCCAGCGGGCCCGGTCGACCACGGGCGCGAGCCGGTCGGCGGCGGGTCCGGGCAGTGCGGCGCACACCTGCGCCAGCCCGGCCACGGGCTCCGCTCCGGCACGCAGGGTGGAGGCGAAGAGGTCGACGAGGTGGGGCAGCGTGCGCTCGACCTCGTCCCGCTCGTGGCGCGACGCGATGGACTCGACGCGCCCCAGGGTGCGCCGGGCCAGGAGGGCCGCCGCCACCCCTGCCACCGGTCCGAGCGGCCCGCCCACGAACAACCACGCGCCCAGACCGGCGCCCACGACGGCCACGGGGCGGAGGGAGAGGACGGAGGGCGCGCTGGGGCGACCGACGTGGGGCCCGGGCGGCAGCCAGCACAGGACGGCCGCCGCCGCGCACAGCGCGCTGAGCCACGTCACGGCGCGGCCGCCCGGTCGGCGAGGCGTTCGATCCACCACAGGCCCAGCCCGTCGAGACCGAGACCGACCGTCAGGCAGATCCAGCCGACCGGAGTGGTCAGCAGGAAGGTCCACGGGTCGGATCCGGCTCCGGACCCCATCA
>JBBSOR010000079.1:0-17951 GCA_038259535.1 Propionibacteriales bacterium
GCAACCAGCTGGCCGCCGGCACCGAGGGCGGGGTCACCCGCGACTTCACCGCCGACGGCGAGGTCACCAGCGTCTTCGAGGCGAGCGAGCACTACCTCGCAGCAGGCACGCCGCTGGTCGTGCTGGCCGGCAAGGAGTACGGCTCCGGCTCCTCGCGTGACTGGGCCGCCAAGGGCACCGCCCTGCTGGGCGTCAAGGCCGTCATCGCCGAGTCCTACGAGCGCATCCACCGCTCCAACCTGATCGGCATGGGAGTCATCCCGCTGCAGTTCCCCGAGGGCCAGACGGCCGAGTCGCTCGGCCTGACCGGCGAGGAGGCGTTCTCCATCTCCGGGATCACCGCACTCAACGACGGCACGACGCCCAAGACGGTGAAGGTGAGCGCCGGAGACGTGGAGTTCGACGCGGTCGTCCGCATCGACACCCCTGGTGAGGCCAACTACTACCGCAACGGCGGGATCATGCAATACGTCCTGCGCAACCTGCTCAAGGCCTGACCGGCCCGGTCGGTTACACGACGTGTGGCGAGGCGGCTGCTGACGGCCGCATCGCCACACGTCCTTGACGTGCCCTCGGTAGCCTGACGCCGTGAGTGACCACAAGAGCCCGGACGAGCCGCGCCCCGACGCACCGGCGCGCGACGACGGCGACGGCGAGCGCCACGACGGGACCTCCCCGGACACGGATGGGACGGCTGAGATCGCTGGGACGGTGGCGGCCTCGCGCGCCAGCCGACTCCCGCTGGTGCTCGCCACGGTCAGCGCCGTGCTCGTGCTCGGGGCCGCGCTCGTGGCTCCCCTCGTCGACCGGGCGTTGCGGGCGGAGGAGGCGGCCCAGCGCGCCCTGGACCTGGCCCTGGTCGAGACGTGGGAGGTCCCCAGCCGGTCCCACACCATGAACGACGTCGACTACCCCCAGAACCCGCCCGCGGGTGGCAGGCACGCACCGATCTGGCTGGACTGCGGTGTCTACGACGAGCCCGTCCGCGACGAGAACGCGGTCCACGACCTCGAGCACGGCACGGTCTGGATCACCCACGCCCCGTCCCTGTCGGACGACGACGTGGCGGCACTGGCCGCCCAGCTGCCGGACAACGGGATCATCTCCCCGCGTGGCGGTCTCCCGTCCCCCGTCGTGGTCACGGTCTGGGGCGTGCAGCTCCAGCTCGACGGGGCGGACGACGGGCGACTGGCCCTGTTCCTGGAGGAGTACGGCGACGGGCACACGGCACCCGAGTTCGGGGCGAGCTGTCGTGGCGGCACGTCCGACCCGCAGGGCGGGATGCCCGAGGAGGGCGCCAACGCCTGACTCCGGCCACTCGCTAGCGTGGCCCCATGATCGTCGCCTTCTCGCTCTCACCGATGTCCCACGACCCGACCGGGTCGGTCACCGAGGCTGTGGCCGCCGCCGTGCGCGTGGTGCGCGAGTCCGGGCTGCCCCACGAGACCAATGCGATGTTCACCAACATCGAGGGGGAGTGGGACGAGGTGATGGCTGTGGTGAAGAAGGCGGTCGACGTCGTCGCCGAGGTCTCTCCCCGTGTGGGGCTGGTCCTCAAGGCCGACATCCGGCCCGGCTACGACGGCCAGCTCACGGCCAAGGTGGAGCGCATCGAGCAGGCGCTGGGTGGCACCTGACCCGCTTGACCGCGCTGCGCGTCAGGGCAGCGGCAGGTGATAGACCCGGTCGGCCTTGAAGGAGGTCACCCAGGCCTCACCGCCCGCGACCGCGAGGTCCAGGTTGGCGCTGTCGTAGAGCGCTGTCTCCACTCCGAGCGTCACGTCGTCGACGACCTCGCCCGTCGCGGGGTCGATCGACACGAGGCGGGGACCCTCCTCGGCGGCGACCAGCACGAGCCCGCCCGCGACCGCGACGGAGTCGGGTAGGCCCGCCACCGGGACCCGGGTGAGGACCTCGAGGCTCAGCGGGTCGAGCGCGACCACCTCGTCGGAGAAGGTGCAGGCCACCCACAGCGTCCCGCCGGCCTCCGCCATGCCCTGCGGGCCGCTGCAGACCTTGCCCGAGCGGCGTACGTCGAGGGTGTCGGGGTCCACGCGCAGCACCCGGTCGTCGGCGAAGGCGGCGACGTGGACGGCGTCGGCACCGGCGTGCGGCAGGCGCGCCCCCGCCCCGATGGTGGTGCGGGAGACCACCTTCCTGCGAGCCGGGTCGACCCGCACGAGGCGGCCGGCGTCCTGCTCCACGAACCAGATCGACCCGAAGCCGGAGGTCAGGCCCTCGGGGCCCGCGCCCGTCGCGATGCGGTCGGTGACCTCGCCCGTCGCAGCGTCGATGCGGAGGAGCTCCTCGCCCCGGAAGGCCGTCACCCAGACCGCGCCGTCGGCGAGCACGGCGCGCAGCGGCGTGCCGGGCACGTCGACACTCAGGTCGGGCTCCCGTGCCCCGACCGGGATCCGGGCCAGCCGGTCCGCTCCGCTCAGGACCACCCACACCACCTCGCCCCCGGCGGCGATGCCGACCGGGCCCGCGCCCACCTCGACGAAGGCGGCGATGTCGGGATCGGGCTCGGCGGACTCCGCCGTGGCGCGTGCCGAGGAAGGCTCCGCCGGGTCGGGCCTGTCGGTGCCGCCGCACGCCGTCAGCATCGCCGCAGCCAGCACTGCAGCGCCGATGCGGGGGAGTCGCGTCATGGCGGGAGGCTATTCCTCCGGCGAGGGGCGTGGCTGTAGACACGGGGCATGGCGCTCGCCGAGCGCCCGGTGCCGGCGTCGCGCCGCGCGCTGCGCCACCTCGAGCCCCGCTTCCTCGACACCGGCTGCTGCTCCACACCTCGCGGAGGGACTGCGCGAGCGCGTCGAGCGCTAACGTTGCGGCGAGCCGATCGAAGGGACCGACGAGGTGCACAGCGAGACCCGGACCTACCGCACGGGTGGAGACGAGGTCGTGCGCGACCTGACGAGCGACGCGGCAGAGTTCGTCGCGGACCGGGGCGACGGCCTGCTCCACGTCTTCGTCCCGCATGCCACGGCGGGGCTGGCGATCATCGAGACCGGTGCGGGCTCCGACGAGGACCTGCTGACCGCCCTCGGCGACCTGCTCCCGGCCGACGACCGCTGGCGGCACCGGCACGGGTCGCCCGGCCACGGCCGCTCACACGTGATGCCGGCGATCGTGCCGCCGCACTGCACCGTGCCGGTGATCGCCGGGCGACTCGCGCTCGGCACCTGGCAGAGCATCTGTCTGGTGGACCTCAACGTCGACAACGACCGGCGCGAGGTGCGCTGGTCGTTCCTGGCGGGCTGAGGGTCGAGCGCGGACGGCCCGTGGGATCTCCTGACCGGCCACCAGGTCGAACAGGTGTTCGATAGGCTGACCGGATGTTCCCGGTCCCGCAGCCCGCGCGGCGCCCCGTGCCGCCCCCTGGGCACCGCGGGGTCGCGCCGCCGGGATGGCCACGCCAGGTGCGACCGCCGGACGCCCCGGACTGGGAGGTGACCGCGGCCAGCTGGCTGCTCGACCTGTGTCCGGCCGACTACCGTCGTTTTGCCGGTCTGCGGCGCCACGTCGTGGTCCTCGCGCGATTCGCGGTGCTCCACGTCGAGGCCCAGCAGCTGGCCACCCGACGGGGCCTGAGCGAGATCCGAGGTGACCTGAGGGACGTCGCCGACGAGGCCGTGGTCGAGGCAGCCGTGCAGACGTTCCAGCTCGAGGACGCGCGGCTCCTCGGCGTACGCCGCGAGGTCGGGCTGGTCGAGGACGCGCTGCGGGGCCGTCGCTACCGCGTGCGGATGTGAGGGCTCGCCCCACACGAGTGGCTAAGGTCGCGGGATGCACCCGCCCGAGGCCGTCCGCACGGACTTCGTGCAGGTGACTCTCGTCGACCCGCGCGGCCGCGTGCTGATGCAGGAGCGCGACGAGCACGCCCCGGTCTGGCCGGAGATGTGGTGCTTGCCGGGTGGCGGCCTCGAGGCCGACGAGCGTCCGGTCGAGGGCGCTGCGCGCGAGCTGGCCGAGGAGACCGGCGTCGTCGTCGCGCCCGAGCGCCTGACCGACCTCGGACGCTTCGAGCTCGTCACTCCCGACCACGGCACCTTCCACTTCCACGCCTTCGTCGCCCGGACGACGCTCAGTGACCGCGACGTGGAGTGCCACGAGGGGCGGCAGATGGTCTTCGTCGACCCCGATGTGCTTCCCGATGTCGACCTCGTGAGGTCCACGGCGATCGTCGCACCGGTGCTGGTCGGATGGATCGACACCCACCCCTTCGTCCCCGCGCCGGGCAGCCGCACCTTCGCCAACGTCGTCCTGGTCGACCCCGCGGGTCGGATCCTCCTGCAGGAACGCGACGAGCACCCCTCGATCGACCCCGAGAAGTGGGGACTCTCGGGCGGTCACGTGGAGCCGGGTGAGGACTTCGAGACGGCCGCCTACCGTGAGCTCGAGGAGGAGACCGGCCTGCTGCTCGCGCCGGGCGCGCTGGAGCTCTTCGGCGAGTTCGTCGTCGATCACCGCGACGCCCACGGCACGTGGGACCGCAACCAGGTGTTCGCGGCCGCGACCGTCCTGACCGACGCCGACATCGACTGCCGAGAAGGCCGTCGGATCGTCTTCGTCGAGCCCGACGTCGCCCGGGGCCTGGACCTCACCTCAGCGGCCTCCGACATCGTGCCGGCCTTCCTCGGCTCACCCACCCACACCCGGCTGATGCAGCCACCCCACCCACCTCAGGAGCAGGCATGACCTTCACCGTGCACCCCGTCCCCGCCATGGGTGCCGAGGACGTCGTCGTCGCACCCGACGGCACCGTCTACACCGGCACCGAGGACGGCGCGCTGTGGGCCCTCGACCCCGCCGGCGGCAGCACCCGCCGCGTGGCCGACACCGGCGGGCGGCCCCTCGGCATCGAGCTCCTCGACGGCGGGGACCTGCTGGTGTGTGACGCCGCGCGCGGCCTGCTCCGGGTCTCCACCGACTCGGGTGGGGTGGAGGTGCTGGTCGATCGCGTGGCGGGCCGGGCGATGAGGTTCTGCAACAACGCGGCTGTCGCCGCCGACGGCACGATCTGGTTCAGCGACTCGTCCCTCCACTTCGGCGTGGACCAGTGGAAGGACGACTTCGTCCAGCACACCCGCTCCGGCCGCCTGATGCGGCGCGACATCGACGGCACCGTCACCGTCGTCCTGGACGGCCTCGCCTTCGCCAACGGGGTCGCGCTGTCGGCCGACGACTCCTTCGTCTGCGTCGCCGAGACGCGGGCGCGCACCGTCGTACGCCTGTGGCTGACCGGCCCGCGCGCGGGGGAGCGCGATCACCTCGCCCAGGACCTGCCCGGCTATCCCGACAACATCAGCCGGGGCAGCGACGGACTCATCTGGGTCAGTGTCGCCAGCCCGGTCGACCCGCTCGTCGAGCGGCTCGGTTCGGCGCCGATGCTGCTGCGCAAGGCGGTGACCAGGATCCCCGAAGCCCTCCAGCCCAAGCCGAAGCACACGATCCGCGTCCAGGCCTTCGCCGGCGACGGCCGGCTGGTCCACGACCTCGACATCGACCACCCCGGTTTCCACATGGTCACCGGGGTCCGGGAGCACGGGGGCAGGGTCTGGGTGGGGAGCCTCCACGAGCCGTCGGTGGCCGTCTACGACCTGACATGAAATAGACTCCCCGCCATGGGACACCTCGACTCGATCGCGTCGCCGCGCGACCTCCGTGGGCTCACGGCGGAGCAGCTCGACGAGCTGGCCGCCGAGATCCGCGACGTCATGATCCGCACCGTCGCGACCAACTCGGGGCACCTCGGGCCCAACCTCGGCGTCGTCGAGCTGACCCTGGCCATCCACCGCGTCTTCGACTCCCCGCACGACCGGGTCGTCTTCGACACCGGCCACCAGTCCTACGTCCACAAGCTCGTCACGGGTCGTCACGCCGACTTCGGCACCCTCCGCAAGGAGGGCGGCGTCAGCGGCTACCCCAGCCAGGCCGAGTCCGAGCACGACATCGTGGAGAACTCGCACGCGTCCACCTCGCTGTCCTACGCCGACGGGCTGGCCAAGGCCTACGCGATCCGGGGAGACGACCGGCACGTGGTCGCCGTCATCGGTGACGGCGCGCTGACCGGAGGCATGGCCTGGGAGGCGCTCAACAACATCGCCATCGCGAGGTCGAGCCGGCTCGTGATCGTGGTCAACGACAACGAGCGGTCCTACACCCCGACGATCGGCGGCCTGGCCACCGCGCTCACCTCGCTGCGCACCAACCCGCGCTACGAGCAGGTGCTCGACCTGGTCAAGAAGCGCCTCAACCAGGTGCCCGGCGTCGGCCACGCGGCCTACGACGCGCTGCACGCGGTCAAGAAGGGGATGAAGGACGCCCTGGCCCCCCAGGGCCTGTTCGAGGACCTCGGCCTGAAGTACGTCGGGCCCGTCGACGGCCACGACCGCGTGGCCATGGAGCAGGCGCTCACCCACGCCAAGCGCTTCGGCGGTCCGGTCATCGTCCACGCGATCACCCGCAAGGGACAGGGCTACGACCCGGCGATGCGCCACGAGGCCGACCAGTTCCACGCGCCCGGCCCCTTCGACGTGCAGACCGGTGCGGAGAAGCCCAAGGGCAAGATCTGGACCGACCACTTCTCCGAGGCGATCGTCGACCTCGGGGAGCGTCGCGACGACATCGTGGCGATCACCGCGGCGATGATGCACCCCGTCGGTCTCGACGTCTTCGCCCTGAAGTTCCCCGAGCGCACGTTCGACGTCGGCATCGCCGAGCAGCACGCCGTCACCTCGGCCGCCGGCCTCGCGATGGGTGGCCTGCACCCGGTCTTCGCGGTCTACGCCACCTTCCTCAACCGCGCCTTCGACCAGGTGCTGATGGATGTCGCGCTGCACCGGTGCGGGGTGACCTTCGTCCTCGACCGGTCCGGCGTCACCGGCGACGACGGCGCCAGCCACAACGGCATGTGGGACATGTCGATCCTCCAGGTGGTGCCCGGTCTCCGGCTCGCGGCCCCACGCGACGTCACCCGTCTCCGCGAGCTGCTCGACGAGGCGGTCCTGGTCGACGACGCACCCACGGTGGTGCGCTTCCCGAAGGGCCCGCCCCCCGCTGACCTGCCCGCCATCGATCGTGCCGGCGGTGCCGACGTCCTGGTCCGCGAGGGCGATCAGGACGTGCTGGTCGTCGCGGTCGGGTCGATGTGCACGACCGCCGTCGACGTGGCCGCGCGGCTCACCGCGCAGGGCATCGGCGTGACCGTCGTCGACCCGCGCTGGGTCAAGCCGGTCGACCCCGCCGTCGTCGAGCTCGCGCGGGCGCACCGGCTCGTGGTCAGCGTCGAGGACAACGGTCGCGTCGGTGGGTGCGGGGCGACCCTGCTCCAGACGCTCAACGACGCCGGCGTCCACACGCCGTTCCGACTGCACGGCGTCCCGCAGGAGTTCCTCGACCACGCCAAGCGTGACGTGATCCTGGCGCGGATCGGTCTCGACGCCGAGACGATCGCCCGCCAGGTCACCGAGGCCGTCGCGGCGCTCGACGAGGGCCTGGCGCTCGTCGAGGTCGACCACACCGCCTGAGCGCGTCGCTCACAGGTCGCGGCGGACCATCTCGGGCTCGTCGCCGCGGTAGCGGTTGATGTTCCAGATCGCCACGCCGAGTCCTCCCCAGAGGATGAGCATGGCGACGAGCATCATGATGATGGCGGAGGTCGACATCACAGGCTCCTCTCGTTGTGCCGGGCCTGGATCTCGGGGTCGCCCAGGAAGGTGTTGTCACGCCACGGGAGCCGGGCCGCGAGGAAGCCGAGGACGAGCACGGCGACGGCCAGTCCCCAGCCGAGCACGAGCAGCATCCACGTGGGGTAGGCCTCGTAGGGCTCCCGGATGTTGTCGATGACCTCGTTGACGAGGATGAACGTCAGCGCCGCGGGGGCGACGATGCCGATCAACCACTCCCACCAGCGACCCACCTGCACCGAACCGTCGCGGTTGAGGTGCTCGCGCAGGAGGCCCGTCTTCTTGAACACCCACGCCAGCGCCAGCATGCTGGCCACGGCCACGACCAGGATGCCGAAGCGGTTGATGAAGTGGTCGACGATGTCGAGGACGTAGACCCCGGTGGTGGTGCCGAGGAGGGTGATGCTGATGACGGCGGCCGGCACCCCGACCGCCATGGAGGCGCCGGTGCGCGACATCTCGAACTTGTCGCGCACGGCCGAGATCACGACCTCGATGACGCTCACCAGCGAGGTCACGCCGGCCACCACGAGCGAGCCGAAGAAGAGGATGCCGATGAGGGCGCCCCCCGGGGCCTCGTTGATGATCGCGGGGAAGGCGATGAAGGCGAGGCCGAGGCCGTCGGTCGCCACCTCGTCCACGCCGACACCGGCGGAGGTGGCCATGAAGCCCAGCGCGGCGAAGACCCCGATGCCGGCGAGCAGCTCGAAACCGGAGTTGGCGAAGCCGACGACGAGCCCGGAGCCGGTCATGTCGCTGCGCCGTCCGACATAGGACGCGTAGGTGATCATGATGCCGAACCCGACGGACAACGAGAAGAAGATCTGCCCGTAGGCCGCGATCCAGACGCTGGTCTCGCCCAGCGCACTCCAGTCGGGGGTGAAGAGGGCGTCCAGGCCGGCGGAGGCGCCGTCGAGCGTCAGGGCCACCACGACGAGGGCGATGAAGGCGAGGAACAGGATCGGGATGAAGATCGTCGCGGCCGCGCCGATGCCCTTCTGCACCCCCAACGCCATGATGGCGAGGACGGCGACCCAGACGAGCACCAGCGGCACCGTCACGCCGCTGACGAAGTCGAGGCCGATGCCCGGGTCACCCGCCTGGAGGTAGGAGCCGAAGAGGAACCCCTCCGGGTCGTCGCCCCAGGCCTTGTCGAAGGAGAACATCGTGTAGCGCGCGGCCCAGGCGATGACGGCGGCGTAGTAGACGGCGATCACGAAGCAGATCCCCACCTGCCACCAACCCAGGCCCTCCGCCGCGCGGTGGGCCCGCCGGAAGGCGAGGGGGGCGGACCCGCGGTAGCGGTGCCCGAGGCCGTAGTCGAGGAGGAGGAAGGGCAGCCCCGCCGTCAGCAGGGCGACGAGATAGGGGATCATGAACGCCCCGCCGCCGTTCTCGTAGGCGACGTAGGGGAACCGCCAGATGTTGCCGAGCCCCACGGCGGACCCGATCGCGGCGAGGATGAAGACCTTGCGGGAGCTGAAGGCCCCGCGGTGCTCCTCGGAGTGCTCGATGTCTGCGCTCATGGGTGCCTCCGGGTGACGACGACAGTGCGCCCTCAGGATGCCAGAGGCCGAGCGCGTCCGCCGCCGGGGACGGCCGGGGTGTCGGGTCGGACATGCCGAGGGGCGGTGCGTGAGCGGCATTCTGCGGCCCCGAAGGGCCCCTCACGCACCGGTGACGGTCGTGGCGCTGGGCGGTGCGTGAGGCGGGTTCCGATGGAGCAGAAGCCGCCTCACGCACCGCCCAACCGGGACGGTCGTTCAGCGATTCAGTGGAACCGCTTGCCGGTCGCCCTCTCCGAGATCCCGGCGACGTCCAGCATGAAGGTCAGCCCGCCGTTCCAGAACGAGAACCCGGCACCGGTGATCATGGCCAGGTCGATGTCCTGCGGGGCGGCGACCACGCCCTCGTCGAGCATCAGGCGTGCTTCCTCGGCGAGACCGGCGAGCGTCTTCTCGCGCACCTCGTCGGCGCTGAGGACCACCGGCGAGGCCGGCTTCTCCAGGAGCGTCTCGACCTCGGGGTCGAGGGCACCGTCGGGGCCGTAGTAGGACCCCTTCTTCGCGGCGACGATGCGCTCGAGCGCGGGCGAGACGTAGAAGCGGTCCGGGAAGGCACCCTTCAGGGTCTCGTTGTTGTGCAGCGCGATGGCCGGACCGACCAGCGACAGCAGCACGAACGGCGGCATCGGGGCGATGCCGGCGAAGGCGTTGTCGGCCACCTCGACCGGCGTGCCCTCGTCGACGATGCGGCCGACCTCGCTCATGAAGCGACCCAGCAGCCGGTTGACGATGAAGGACGGGCTGTCCTTGACCAGGATGCTCGTCTTCTTCAGGGCCCGGCTGGTGGCGAAGGCCGTTGCCAGCGTGGCGTCGTCGGTGGCATCGCCCTTGACGATCTCCAGGAGCGGCATCACCGCGACCGGGTTGAAGAAGTGGAAGCCCACCACCCGCTCGGGGTGCTGCAGGTCGCGTGCCATCTCGGTGATCGACAGCGAGGAGGTGTTGGTGGCCAGCACGCACTCGGCCGTGACGACCTTCTCGACGTCGGCGAAGACCGTCTTCTTGATCGCCATCTCCTCGAAGACGGCCTCGATCACGAAGTCCGCGTCGCCGAAGGCGACCTGCTTGTCGGTCTCGCCGGACACCAGCGCCTTGTGGCGGTTGGCCTTGTCCTGGTTGATCCGGCCCTTGGCCAGCAGCTTGTCGATCTCGGCGTGGACGTAGGCCACGCCCTTGTCGGCCCGCTCCTGGTCGAGGTCGGTCAGCACGACCGGCACCTCGAGGCGGCGTACGAACAGCATGGCGAGCTGGCTGGCCATCAGGCCGGCCCCGACGATGCCGACCTTGGTGACGGGGCGCGCGAGCGACTTGTCGGGTGCACCGGCGGGACGCTTGGCGCGCTTCTGCGCCAGGTCGAAGGAGTAGAGCGAGGCCAACAGCTCGGCCGTCTGCGACAGCGCGTGGAGAGCGTCGTCCTCGGCCGCGAAGCCGGTGTCGCGTTCGGAGTCTCGGGCCGCGGAGATGAGCTCGACCGCCTTCGCTGCGGCGGGCGAACCGCCACCGGTCTTCGACGCCACGATGCCCTGTGCGCGGGTGATGGCCGCGTCCCAGGCCTCGCCGCGGTCGACCTCGGGCCGCTCCACGGCGACCTCACCGCGCAGCACGGCGGCCGCCCAGAGCAGCGACTGCTCCAGGAAGTCGGCGCCGTTGAACACCGCGTCGGCCAGACCGAAGTCGTAGGCCGCCTGTCCGCCGAGGGTCTTGCCCTGGTTGAGCGGGTTCTCGAGGATCAGCGTGACTGCCTTGTCGGCGCCGAGGAGGTTGGGCACGAGCCAGGCGCCTCCCCAGCCGGGCACCAGCCCGAGCATGACCTCGGGCAGGCCCAGTGCGGGCGCCGAGTCCATGACCGTCCGGTAGGTGCAGTGCAGCGCCACCTCGAGCCCGCCGCCGAGCGCCAGACCGTTGATGAGGCCGAACGACGGCTTGCCGCCCTCGCCCAGCTTGCGGAAGACCGCGTGGCCGAGCTCGGCGACGACGCGTACGGCGTCGGGGCCGCCGCCCTGGATCGACGTGAGGTCGGCGCCCGCCGCGAGGATGAAGGGCTTGCCGGTCACCGCGAGGGCGTCGATCGTGTCGTCGGCGAGGGCCTCGTCGATGGCCGCGTTGAGCGCGAGCAACGAGCCCGGGCCGAAGGTGTTGGGCTTGGTGTGGTCCTCGCCGTTGTCGAGGGTGATCAGGCCCAGGGTCGCGCCCGGCAGGGAGACCCTGCGCAGGTGGGCCTGCGTGACGCGCTCGGCGTCGGAGACGATCGCCTGCGCGCGCTCGTAGATGCCGGTGTCGGGGCTGGAGTCGGGGCTGGTGCTCACTTGGTCTCTCCGTTCGAGTCGCCGGCGTAGTGGGGGTTCTCCCAGATCACGGTGCCGCCCATCCCGATGCCGATGCACATGGTGGTGAGGCCGTAGCGGACCTCCGGACGCTCCTCGAACGTGCGAGCGAGCTGGTTCATCAGGCGTACGCCCGACGAGGCCAGGGGGTGGCCCATCGCGATCGCGCCGCCATAGGGGTTCACCCGGACGTCGTCGTCGGCGATGCCGTAGTGCTCGAGGAAGGCCAGCACCTGCACGGCGAAGGCCTCGTTGACCTCGAAGGCACCGATGTCGTCGATGGTGAGACCGGCCAGGCGCAGTGCCTTCTCGGTCGCGGGGATCGGGCCGGCGCCCATGACCTCGGGCTCGACGCCGACGAAGGCGTAGGTGACCAGGCGCATCTTGATCGGCAGGCCGAGCTCGCGGGCGGTCTCCTCGTCGGCGAGCAGCGCGGCCGTGGCGCCGTCGTTGATGCCGGCAGCGTTGCCCGCGGTGACGTTGCCGTGCGGACGGAACGGGGTCTTCAGGCTCGCGAGCGACTCGAGGGTCGTCTCGGGGCGCATCGGCTCGTCCATCGTGGCCAGGCCCCAGCCGGCGTCGGCGGAACGGGTCGCGACGGGCACCAGGTCGGGCTGGATCAAGCCGTTGTCGTAGGCGGCCTTGGTCTTCTGCTGGCTGCGGACGGCGTAGGCATCCACGCGCTGCTTGGTGATCGTGGGGAACCGGTCGTGCAGGTTCTCGGCGGTCTTGCCCATCACGAGCGCATCCGGGTCGACGATCCGCTCGGACAGGATGCGCGGGTTGGGGTCGACGCCCTCGCCCATGGGGTGGCGGCCCATGTGCTCGACGCCGCCGGCGATGGCGACGTCGTAGGCGCCGAAGGCGATGCCGGACGCCGTGTTGGTGACCGCGGTCATCGCGCCCGCGCACATCCGGTCGATCGAGTAGCCCGGGACGCTCTGCGGCAACCCGGAGAGCAGGGCGGCGGTGCGGCCGAGGGTGAGGCCCTGGTCGCCGATCTGCGTCGTGGCCGCGAGCGCGACCTCGTCGATCCGTTCCGGCGGCAGGGACGGGTTGCGGCGCATCAGCTCGCGGATGCACTTGATGACGAGGTCGTCGGCACGGGTCTCGGCGTACTGGCCCTTGGCCTTGCCGAAGGGGGTGCGCACGCCGTCGACGAAGACGACCTCTCGCTGTGGACGGGGCACTGGCTACTCCCAGGATCAGACGGGGGGAAGGACACGCAGGACGGGGTCACGTTACCTCCGGGTAACAATGTCTGCCCAGCGGCACGGGTGTGTGTCGGGTCACTGGGGTGCGAACACTAGGCTTCACCCATGGTCGAACGCCTCGTGCACATCGTCGACGACGCTGAGGTCCTGGCCGACGCCGGCGACCTGACGTTGGTCAGTGTCCTGACCGGGTTCCTCGACGCGGGAAAGTCGGCCGAGCTCGCGGCCGCCCACCTCGCCGAGCTGTCCGACGGCAAGGTCGTGGCGACCTTCGACGTGGACTCGCTCCACGACTACCGCGCCCGCCGACCGCCGGTGACCTTCGTCCGCGACCACTACGCCGACTACGAGGCGCCGCGCCTGGTCGTGCGCGCGCTGCGCGACACCGGCGGCACTCCGTTCCTGCTGCTCACCGGGCCCGAGCCCGACACCCGGTGGGAGGCCTTCGCCCGCGCGGTGCGTGAGGTGATCGAGCACTTCGGCGTCTCGCGGGTGGTCAGCATGGGCGCGGTGCCGATGGCGGTCCCGCACACTCGACCGATCGCGATCACGCCCCACGCCAACCGCCCTGAGCTCGTTCCCGGGGAGAGCCCCTGGCAGAGCGAGCTGCGGGTCCCGGCGAGCGCGCAGGCGCTGCTGGAGATCCGGCTGGGGGAGTGGAGCCTGGATGCGCTCGGCTTCGTCGCCCACATTCCTCACTACCTCGCCCAGATGGAATACCCCCAGGCGGCGCTCGTGCTGCTCGAGCACCTCGAGATCGGCGGTCGGCTCACCATCGACCTCACCGACCTGCGTGAGGCCGCAGAGATCACCGAGACCGAGGTCGACCGCTACCTGTCGTCCCATGACGAGGTCGGCGACGTCGTGCGCGGCCTGGAGCAGCAGTACGACTCCTTCCGCGAGGCCGAGGCCGCGGGCACGTCGCTGCTCGCCGGCGACGAGCCGCTGCCGACCGGCGAGGAGATCGGTCGGGACTTCGAGGCCTTCCTCGCCGAGCTCGACGACCGCTCCAAGGACCAGTCGAAGGAGAACGGCGACGAGGCTCCCGGCTGGGAGGATCGCTGATGGCCGGCAGTGCCGAGGAGCTGGTCTCCCTGCTCGAGCTCGAGCAGCTCGAGGTCGACCTCTTCCGGGGTGCCCAGGCCAGGACGGAGCGCCAGCGCGTCTTCGGCGGGCAGGTCGCCGCGCAGGCCGTGGTGGCGGCGACGCGCAGCGTCGAGGGGGAGTTCGTCCTGCACTCGCTGCACTCCTACTTCCTGCGCCCCGGCGACACGACGGTCCCGATCGTCTACGACGTCGAGCGCATCCGCGACGGACGGTCGTTCGCCACCCGGCGGGTCTCGGCGCGCCAGCACGGCCGCCCGATCTACTACATGACGGCCAACTTCCAGATCCCCGAGTCCGGCCTCGAGCACCAGGACCGGATGCCCGAGGTCGTCGGTCCGGAGCACGGCATGCCGCTGCTCGAGCTCGCCCGCGGGCACAGCCCCGAGGCGGCCGAGCACTGGGAGCGGGAGTGGTCCGCCCTCGACGTCCGCTACGTCGGCGTCACCGGTCGCGGCCTCCCCGACGACCCGGAGCACCCCGCGCGAGCCCGGCTGTGGATCAAGGTGGACGGCACGCTGTCGGAGGACGCGCGGACCCAGACGGCCGCCTTCACCTATGCGAGCGACCTCACCCTGCTCGGCGCCGCGCTCGTGCCGCACGGCATCGACATCGCCTCACCGCGCCTCCAGCCGGCCTCCCTCGACCACACCATCTGGTTCCACCGACCCTTCCGCGCCGACGAGTGGTGGCTCTACGACCAGTTCTCGCCGTTCGCGGGTGGAGCGCGCGGGCTGGCGCTCGCCCGGGTGTTCACCCAGTCGGGCGAGCTGGTGGCGACGGTGGCCCAGGAGGGCCTCATCCGGCTGCGCGACGATCGCACCTAGCACTACACCGTTGTAGTTCACCGTATTTCCTGACACGGCGTGTCGCGCTCTCGTAATCTGTGAGCGCTCGTGTGGCGCCTGTGACTGTCGTGACTTCTCCTGCGGCGGGTCGACGGGCGTCCTCCACCCCATCCCACCCCGTGACGAGGACGCTCACCCATGGGTCCCACCCCGCGTACGACGACGCTGGCGGCCGCAGCTGCTGCCCTCGCGCTGGTCACCTCGTCGGCGCCCGCCGGCGCTGCGGCACCGGTGACGCCCTTCCAGATGCCGTTCCCGTGCGGGGAGACCTGGGCCGGCGCTTCCCGGCCCGGGCACAGCCCGAGCATCAACGCCATCGACTGGAACCGCAATCCAGACCTCGGTGCCCCCGTCGTGGCGGCCGCGTCCGGCATCGTGTCGACGGCCTACGCGACCCCCAAGGGCGGCTACGGACGCTGGGTGGTCATCGACCACGGCAACGGCGAGTCCTCGCTCTACGCCCACCTCGCGAGCGTGGTGGTGGCCGTCGGCCAGCGCGTCGACCAGGGCGCCATGATCGGCACGCTCGGCGACAGCGGGAACGCCTCGGGTGCGCACCTGCACTTCGAGGAGAAGAGCGGCCACAGCGTGGTGCAGGCATCCTTCGCGGGCGTCCGGTTCCGCAACGGGGCGCTCACCTCCAAGAACTGCGTCGACGTCCCCCTGGCCGGCAACTTCGCCGGCGACCGGGTCTCCGAGGTCGCGGTGTTCCGCCGCGCCAAGAAGTCCTCCTTCGTCGTCAACCTCGGCACGTCGGCCCCGCTGACCGTGCGCTTCGGCAAGGCGTTCGACGAGCCGCTGCTCGGAGACTGGAACGGCGACGGCCAGCTCGACGTCGGGGTCCGCACCCCGAAGAAGAGCAAGTTCAAGCTCAAGACCCCCACCGGCATCGTCAAGGTGCGCTGGGGAGTGCCCTCCGACATGCCGATCAGCGGCGACTGGGACGGCAACGGCACCACCGAGATCGGTGTGCGCCGCAGCGCGGAGGGCACCTTCTACCCCCGGATGGCCGACGGGTCGACCGCCCCGGTCTGGCTCGGCGACGCCGACGACCTGCCGGTGACCGGCGACTGGGACGGCAACGGCACCACCGACCTCGGGGTCTTCGACCAGGCCACCGCGACCTTCACGCTGCGCACGGTCAACGCGGCTGGGCTCTCGCTCCTGGAGGTCGTGCAGTTCGGCGCTCCTGGCGACCTGCCGGTCACGGGTGACTGGAACGGTGACGGAGTCACCGATCTGGCCGTGTGGGTCCCGGCGACAGCGACCTTCACCCAGGGCGTCGCCCGGGCGCCGATGACCGCGCGCGCGGTCGTGCGTGAGGTGCGCTGGGGCCGTCCGCGCCGCTGAGCCGCAGGACCGTCGCGATCAGACGGACGTCGTACGACCCAGCAGGTGGGGCGAGCCGTCTGCGGCGTCGGTGAGGGCGAAGGTCCAGTCGCGGTCGTCCTGGCGGGCGGCGAAGGACACCGCGCCCGGGAGGAAGACCGGCTTCTTGAAGGCGACCTCGACGGTGACGGCGCCGGGGAGCCGGTTCTCGATCGCGGCGACGCTGCGGGCCAGGGTCCACATGCCGTGCGCGATCTGGCGCGGGAAGCCCAGCGCCCGGGCGGTCAGCGGATAGAGGTGGATCGGGTTGGCGTCGCCCGACACCGCGGCGTAGGTCCGGCCGAGGTTGGCGGGCAGACACCACCGGACCCCGCCGGAGGGCGCACCGGTGATCCCCAGGCCCGGGCCGGGGACACCGTCGACCGTCGGGCCGCGGCGCAGGTAGGTCGAGGTCGACTCCCAGACGGTTTCGCCGGCGGCCGTCGCCGCGGTCACGAAGTCGAGGAGCACGCCCCGCGCGTGGGGTCGCGGGGAACCGACCTCGGTCGTGACGTCGAGCGCCTCGCCCACCCCGATCGCGCGGTGCGCGGTGATCGCGTTCTCCACGTGCACCATGCCGATGGCCGGGTAGGGGAAGGCGGTGTCGCCCATGATCGCCATGTGCAGGGGAAAGGCCAGCAGGTGGGGGAACGTCAGCGGGACCACGTCCTTGCGCGGGAACCCGCAGACGGCGGCGTACGCATCGACGCGCGCGCGCTCGGCCACGACCTGCTCGCGGCGGTAGACCAGCCCGGTGAAGTCACCAGGTGGTGCCTTGCGGATGCCGGGCAGCTGGTTGACGCCCGGCAGCGCCGGCAGCGCTGCGCGCAGCAGGGTGCTGAGCCCGCCGGGCTCGCTGTCGAGGGTCCTGGTCCCCGACGCAGTGGTGGCCATCAGGCGCCCAGCATCATCTGGCCGCAGACGCGGACCACGTTGCCGTTGACCGCGCCCGACCCGGTGCTGGCGAACCAGGCGATGGTCTCGGCGACGTCGACGGGCAGGCCGCCCTGGGACAGGGAGTTGAGCCGCTGCCCGACCTCGCGGGTCGCGAACGGCACGGCCGCGGTCATCTGCGTGATGATGAAGCCGGGAGCCACCGCGTTGACCGTGATGCCGTCGTCGAGCTCGTCGCGCAGGCTCTCCACCAGGCCGATCACGCCGGCCTTGGAGGTGGCGTAGTTGGTCTGGCCGACGTTGCCGGCGATGCCGGCGATCGAGGCGACGCCGATGATGCGGCCGCCGGTGTTGACGACACCGGAGTCGAGCAGCTCGCGGGTGATCAGCTCGGGCGCCGTGAGGTTGACCGCGATGACGCTGCTCCAGCGGTCCTCGCCCATGTTGGCGAGCTTCTTGTCTCGGGTGATGCCGGCGTTGTGGACCACGACGTCGACGCCGCCGTGGTGCTCGCGCAGGTGGTGCGCGATCCGCTGCGGTGCGTCCTTGGCGGTGATGTCGAGCACGAGGTGGTCGCCCTCGAGCTCGGCCATCAGGGTCTGGAGCTCACTGGCGGCCTGGGGCACGTCGAGGCCCACCACGGTCGCACCGTCGCGGTGCAGCACGCGGGCAATCTCCTCGCCGATGCCGCGGCTGGCGCCGGTGACGAGCGCGACCTTGCCCGCGAGCGGGCGAGTCCAGTCGGCGACCTCGTCGGTCGTGGTCGGACCGTGGGCGCCGAGGCGCACCACCTGGCCGGAGACGTAGGCCGACTTGGGGGAGAGGAAGAACGCGAGGGTCGAGCCGAGGGCACCGTCGGAGGCAGGGGCGACGTACGCCAGCTGGACGGCGCCGCCGCGGCCGATCTCCTTGCCGAGCGAGCGGGTGAATCCCTCGAGGGCAC
>JBBSOR010000080.1:0-17937 GCA_038259535.1 Propionibacteriales bacterium
ATGTGTTCAGCGCCGAGCCATGGCTCGGCAACCCGCTCGCCGTCGTGCACGACGCCGATGGTCTGAGCGAGGAGCAGATGGCGCGTTTCGCACGCTGGACCAACCTCTCCGAGACGACCTTCCTCTGCACCCCGACCGACCCGGGGGCCGACTACCGCGTGCGGATCTGGACGACGACGGGCGAGCTCCCGTTCGCCGGCCACCCGACCATCGGCAGTGCGCACGCCTGGCTGGAGGCCGGGGGAGTGCCCGGCGGTGACGTGGTGGTGCAGGAGTGCGGTGCCGGGCTGGTCGACGTACGCCGCTCGCCCCGGCTCGGGTTCGCAGCCCCGCCGCTTCGACGGTCCGGGCCCGTGGGTGCCGAGCTGCGAGCACGGGTGCTCGCCGGGCTCGCGGTGGACGACGCTGCGGTGCGGGACCTGGCCTGGATCGACAACGGGCCGGGCTGGGTGGGTGTCGACCTCGGGACGGCCGCAGCCGTCCGGGAGGTGGTGGCGGACATCGCTGCCTTCACGGACCTCAAGGTGACCGTGGTCGGTCGTTGCTCACCCTCCGAGGCGGCGGAGCGGGGTGCGGACGTCGAGGTGCGTGCCTTCTACGCCGACGGCCGCGACTTCGGCGAGGACCCGGTCACCGGATCGGCGAACGCGGGCCTCGCGCAGTGGCTCATCGGCACGGGCGCCCTCCCGCCGTCGTACACCGCCCGGCAGGGCAGCGTGATCGGCCGCGAGGGTCGGGTGCGGATCGAGGCCGACGCGGGCCAGGTGTGGGTGTCCGGCGATGCCGTCACCCGGATCGTGGGCGAGGTCGACCTCTAGGCCGGATGCACGCTCCCGCGTCAGAGCGTGTCGAGCCAGGCGTCGACCGCCACGTCGCCCGCGCCGAAGACGAGGGTCTTGCGAGAGGCCCGCTCGTCGGCGAGCACGGCCGCCGCGACCCGCGCGACCAGCTCACGCGGGGACTCGTCGCCGTCACGCGAGCCGGCGGCGGGATTCACGAGCCCGTCGGAGGGGTCGGTGGTGAGCGCGCCCGGCCCGAGCACCGTCCAGTCGAGCTCTGTGCTGCGCAGGTGCTCGTCGGCGGCGATCTTGGCGTCCTGGTAGCGGCGGAACGGGTCGTCCTCGGCGACGAGGTGCTCCGCCGACGCACCGGAGAAGGACACCATCACGTAGCGCTGCACGCCGGCCGCGGCAGCGGCGTCCATCGAGCGGATCGCCGCGTCGCGGTCGACGGCATCGGTGCGCTCCGGGGAGCTGCCTCCGGCGCCGGCCGACCAGACGACCGCTTCCTGGCCCGTGAGCAGCTCGGTGAGGGCGCCGGTGTCAGCGTCCTCGAGGGACGACACGACCGCGGTGGCGCCGGTCGCCTCGACGTCCGGCACGTGGTCGGGGTTGCGGACGACCGAGGAGACCTCGTGGCCGGCGTCGACGAGAAGGGGGGCCAGCAGGAGGGCGATCTTGCCGTGTCCGCCGAAGATGGTGATGCGCATGGTACCGACGCTACACAGGGCGTGGTTCCGACGCGCTCGCTGCGCAACGGCGGCGGGCCGGGCCACCAGGGGCGAGGGACCGCGCATTTCATGGCACTCGCGGCCCGCGACTAGACTGGCGCGTCGGCGCCGGGCCACCTCGGCCTGCGCCCGCTCATCCTTGACAACTCGACGAAGGTGGACAGAGAGCACATGGCAAGCACCAACGACCTCAAGAACGGCATGGTCCTCAGGATCGAGGGGCAGCTCTGGGCCGTCGTCGAGTTCCAGCACGTCAAGCCCGGCAAGGGCCCGGCCTTCGTGCGCACCAAGCTCCGCAACGTCGAGTCGGGCAAGAACGTCGACAAGACCTTCAACGCCGGCACCAAGGTCGAGACGGCCAACGTCGACAAGCGCACCATGCAATACCTCTACAACGACGGCTCGTCCTACGTCTTCATGGACACCAGCACCTACGAGCAGCTCGAGGTCAGTCCCGAGGTCGTCGGCGACTCCAAGAACTTCATGCTGGAGAACCAGGAGGCCATCGTCGCCACCAACGACGGTCGCGTCCTGTTCATCGAGCTCCCCGCGTCGGTCGAGCTGCTCATCTCCGAGACCGAGCCGGGCCTGCAGGGCGACCGCTCGACCGGTGGCACCAAGCCGGCCACGCTCGAGACCGGCCACACCATCGCGGTGCCGCTCTTCATCACGACCGGCGAGAAGGTCAAGGTCGACACACGCGACTCCTCCTACCTCGGCCGCGTCAAGGGCTGACGACTCCACGTGGCTGCCCGTTCCAAGGCCCGCAAGCGCGCGCTGGACATCCTGTTCGCCTCCGAGCTCCGCTCCGAGGACCCCGTCATGGCGCTCGACCGCGCGATCGAGGCAGGTGAGGGCCCGACCAACGACTACACCAGCACGCTGGTGCGGGGCGTCGTCGAGCACCAGCCGCGCATCGACGAGGTGCTGACGACCTACAGCAAGGGGTGGACGCTCACCCGGATGCCGGCGGTCGACCGCAACGTCCTGCGCATCGGCGTCTTCGAGCTGCTCTGGGGTGACGCCGACGTGCCGGAGACGGTGGCCGTCAGTGAGGCGCTTCACCTCGTGCAGGACCTCTCCACCGACGAGTCGCCGACCTTCGTCAACGGTCTTCTCGGCTCGATCCTGCGCGATCGCGCCAGCCTGGTCTGAGGGCCTCACCCCAAGGGGCACTCGTGCTCGCGGCGAGGCCACGGGCGGGTCTAGGTTGGCGCCATGAACGCCGCCGCAGACACCGCCGCAGACACCGCCGCAGACACCGCCGAATCCGTCCACAGCAGTCGCTGGTTGGACCATGCGATCCGCGCCGGCCTCGTGGCCTACGGCGTGGTGCACCTGCTGGTCGCCTGGCTGGCGGTCCAGCTCGCGTTCGGTGACAAGGAGGAGCAGGCGTCCAACGCCGGCGCCCTCCAGTACCTCGCCGAGCAGCCCCTGGGGGGCTTCCTGGTGTGGCTGATCGCCGTGGGCATGTTCTTGCTGGTCGTCTGGCGCCTGCTCGAGTTCGCCTTCGGCTATCCCGACGAGTCGGACGAGAAGAAGCGTTGGCGCAAGCGGGCAACGTCACTCGGCAAGGCCGCCATCTACGGCGCCCTGGGGTGGAGCGCAGTGAAGACGGCCATGGGCGACGGGTCCAGCGGCGGCACCGACTCGACCACCGCCAAGCTGATGGACCTCCCGGCCGGCCAGCTCATCGTCGGCGCGGTCGGACTCGCGATCATCGGCTACGGCGTCTCGCTCGTGGTCCGCGGTTGGACCGAGGAGTTCCGCGAGAACCTCGACGTCCAGGGGCAGTCGGGCCAGGACGGATCGGCGTACGTCCTGCTCGGCAAGGTGGGCTACATCGCCAAGGGCGTCGCGATCGGCATCGTCGGCGGCCTCTTCGCCTACGCCGCGATCACCCACAAGGCGAAGAAGTCCGGCGGCCTCGACCAGGCGCTGCAGACGGTGCTGGACCAGCCCTTCGGTCCGGTCCTGCTCGTCGCGATCGGCCTCGGCATCGCGGCGTACGGGCTGTTCTGCTTCGCGCGCGCCAGGCACCTCTCGCGCTGAACCGGGGTCAGCGAGGTGCGCCGGCCGCGACCGCGAGTGCCGTCGCGACCATGTGGTCGCGGACCTGCTGGGCGGTGACGCGGCTGATCCGGGGCACGCCCGGGGTGTCCTCGGACACGAGCATCGCCACCCGGCCGAGCTGGAGCGTGCCGAGGCCGCTCGCGTAGAGCATGTTGGCGAGCAGGCGGGGGTCCTCCACGTGGAACGCCCCGCTCTCCGCGCCCGCCTCGATGGTGCGGGTGAGCACCGACAGGCAGCCGCTGATCGCCTGGCCGAAGCGATACATCGCGCTCTCGCTGACCTCCTCGAGCAGGTCGCCGCCGGGGCGCCGCATGATCGACTGGGCGCAGTCGACGAAGGCCGGGTGGGCCAGACCGTAGGTGACGAACGCCTCGACCAGTCTCTCCAGCTGCGCGCGCGGCTCGGACGTCGTGTCCGCGGCCTCCTCGAGCGCCACCCGCAGCTCGTCGAGGTAGTGCACGAGGGTGAGGCTGAAGAGCTCCTCCTTGCCCGTGAAGTGGCGGTAGATGATGGCGCGGTTGATGCCCACAGCCCGGGCGATGTCCTCGATCTGGGCGTCTCGGACGCCGCGTTCGTCGAAGAGGCGCCGGGTCGCGGAGATGATCTCGGCCTCGCGTGCCCGCCGCCTGGCAGCGGCGGTGCCGCCGCGCCCGGTGACCGACGTGGTCGGGGAGTCGGAGCTCATGGGGTCAGTCTAGGCAGCGCGCGCCGGGGCTTCCGTGTGGTTCGGTGCGGCCATCGGGGCCGCACCCGGCGTACGTCATGAGAACCGGCGGTCGGCACGTGGCATTCTCATGACGTGCCCGCCTCGGTGCGACCTACAGCAGCGCACGCACCGAGGCGATCGTGTCCGCCTCGGCGGCCGACTTGTCGTCGCGGTGGCGCAGCACCCTCGCGAACCGCAGCGCGACGCCGCCCGGATAGCGCGTCGAGCGCTGGAGACCGTCGAAGGCGATCTCGACGACCTGCTCGGGTCGCACGTGGACGACGTAGTGGCTGCGGTCGGTCGGTGAGGGGGCCAGCGCGGTGAAGCGCTCGGTCTGCCAGACGAGCATCTCGTCGGTCATGCCCTTGAAGGTCTTGCCGAGCATCACGAAACCCGTCGGTGCGGAGTCGTCGCGGGCGCCCAGGTGGATGTTGGAGAGCCAGCCCTCGCGACGCCCCGACCCCCACTCGACGGCGAGCACGACGAGGTCGAGGGTGTGGACCGGCTTGACCTTGACCCACGCCGAGCCCCGACGACCGGCGGCGTAGGGGGCGGACAGGTCCTTGAGCACGACACCCTCGTGGCCCGACGCCACGGTCGACGTTGCGAAGGCGTCGGCGGCGGCCGCGTCGGAGGTGATCAGCCGCCGGACCCGGTGCCGCTCGGGCACGAGGGCGTCGAGGGCGGCGAGCCGCTCGTGCCCCGGGGAGTCGAGCAGGTCGCGGCCGTCGACGTGGAGCAGGTCGAAGAAGTGGGGGGTGACCGCCACCCCTGTGTCCTGGGCCGTCCGGCTCGCGGTGTCCTGGAAGGCCATCGGGCGACCGTCCTCGGTGAGCGCGAGCGCCTCGCCGTCGAGGACGAAGCTGTCCGCGGGGAGCGACCGGGCGACGTCGACGACCTCCGGCAACCGGGCGGTGATGTCGTCGAGGCTGCGGGTCACCACGAGCACGTCGTCGCCGTCGCGATGGACCTGGATCCGGATGCCGTCGAGCTTGGCGTCGATCGCGACCTCGGTCGTCCGGTCGGGGGAGAGGCCGGCCATCGCTGCGGCGACGTCGGGTGCGCTGGAGGCCAGCATCGGCATGATCGGCCGCCCGACCTCGAGCCCGATGGCGGCCAGCGCCTCCTCGCCCTCGAACGCGGCGCCGGCGGCGGCGACCGTGCTGCCGGCCAGCATCGCGGCACGACGGACAGCGGCGAGCGGCACCCCGGCGACCTGCGCGACCGCCGCCTGGGTGACGGCGTCGAGCGCGCCCTGGCGGAGGTTGCCGGTGACGACGGCGCGCAGCCACGCCTGCTCCGCCTCGGTCGCGCGCCCGAAGAGCGCCGTGACGGCGTCGCGCCGCGCCTGCTGGGAGCCGGCTCCCGCGATCGCGGACATCGCCTCGAACGCCTCGTGCACCTCCAGCACCGACAGGGTCGCCGCGGACGCCGGCACAGGGAGGTCGCTGACGCCCCGCCAACCCAGGCCCGTGCGTCGCTGGCGCAACGCACCTCCGAGGTAGGACACGACGATCTCGAGCTCGGACGGCTCGACGTCGGCCAACGTCTCCGCGAGGGCCGCCACCTTGGTCTTGCGGGAGCGGGTGGCGGCGACGGACGCGGACGTCGCGACGAGGTCGGCGAGCAACATGGGTCCATCCTGCCGCCCGCCACCGACACCGGCTCACCCGAACGGGCAGGATGGTCGTGTGGAAGATCCGCAGCTCTACCTCCCGCGCTTCAACGTCATGGCGCCCGACGACGTACGCCCCTTCGTCGGCGCGGTCGCGACCGCCCAGCTCGTGACCGTGGGCCGCGACCAGACGCCCGACGCGACCTTCCTGCCGGTGCTCTGGGAGGGCGACCGCCTGGTCGGTCACCTCGCCCGCGCGAACTCCCACTGGCGCCGCATCGTCGACGGCTCGCCGGCGCTGGCGATCGTGACCGGGCAGGATCACTACGTCAGCCCGTCGTGGTATGCCGCGAAGGCCGAGCACGGCAGGGTGGTTCCGACGTGGAACTACTCCGTGGTCCACCTGCGCGGCCCGATCCTGGTCCACGACGACGCCGACTGGGTGCGCGCCCTGGTCACCCGCCTCACCGACCGACACGAGCAGTCGCGCGCCGAGCCGTGGGCGGTCACCGACGCACCCGACGACTACATCGCCAAGAACCTGCGACCCATCGTCGGCGTCGAGCTCCTCGTCGAGCGGGTCGAGGCCAAGGCCAAGCTCAGCCAGAACCGCTCGGAGGAGGATCGGGCCGGAGTCGCCGTCGCCCTGGCCGCGGACGGCGTCGATCCTTCCGGGCTCGTGCAGCAGTGAGGCCGGGCCGCATCCGCGAGCGCTTCACCGGCCGGATCGCCGGCGTGGGCAGCACCAGCGGCGTCCGCATCGTCGTCGGCCGCTGGGACGACGGCCCGTGGGGCTCGTTCGCCGATGTGATGGTGGAGGACGCCGCCGGGCATCGCGTGCTGCTGGCCCCCGACGAGCAGGTCCGCGACTTCGTCTCCGCGACCTACTCCTTCGACGAGCACGTCATCGAGCCGGTGTCGGTGTGCGACACCACCGGCGGGTGGCAGGTCACCACCCCGTCGCTGTCCCTGCGGATGGTGGTGGGAGGTCGTACGCCGCTGGGTGCGGTGCTCGGCCTCGTGCCGGCACGTGTGGCGACGGCGCCTGCCTGGTGCGCCGTCGTCGACCCGATCGCTCGGATCGTCCTGCGCGGCATCCGCACCCGCGGCACGGCGGGTGGTGCGCGGCGCGAGTGGTACGGCGCGACGTCGGTCACGGCCGTGACGGCCGTCGAGGGGGTGTGGCGCAGCATCGACCTCGGTGCGCTGGCGCCGGTCGACCCGCCCTGCACGTTCGGCTTCTCCAGCACGCCGAGGCGGCCATCGGTGACGAGCGTCGTGACAACGATCGAGCGACCTGCGTCGCGGCTGCCCTGAGGTGTGATGGCTCGGGCCAGGGCCTGCGCGGTGGGCCTCCTCACGTGCGCCGGCCCTTGTGAGGGCGATCTCCGAGCGTACGTTCGGAGATGGGGAGCACGCCCGTCCCCTCCGACGTTCGAGAGGAGCCCCATGAGCGACTACCAGGTCGTCAACCCGTCCACCGGCAAGGTCGAGAAGGACTACCCCACCGCCACCGACGCCGAGGTGCAGGAGGCGCTGTCGCGCACCCACGCGGCCTACGGCCAGTGGCGCACCACCGGCAAGGACGCGCGCTCGCAGGTGCTGCACCGCGTGGCCGACCTGTACGACGAGCGGGCCGACGAGCTTGCCGCGATCATCGCCCGGGAGATGGGCAAGCCCCTGCGGGAGGGCAAGGGCGAGCTCACGCTCGTCGCCTCGATCTTCCGCTACTACGCCGACCAGGGCCCCGCCCTGCTCGCCGACGCCCCGCTGGACCCCGCGATGGGCGGCAGTGCGCTGGTCCGCAAGGAGCCGATCGGTCCGCTCCTCGGGATCATGCCGTGGAACTTCCCCTACTACCAGGTGGCCCGCTTCGCCGCGCCCAACCTGATGATCGGCAACACGATCCTGCTCAAGCACGCCCCGCAGTGCCCCGAGTCGGCTCTCGCCATCGACCAGATCTTCGCCGACGCCGGCCTGCCCGCCGACGCCTACATCACCCTGTTCGCCACCAACGAGCAGGCGGCCGACATCATCGCCGACCCCCGGGTGGTGGGGGTCTCGGTGACCGGCTCGGAGCGGGCCGGCTCTGCCGTCGCCGAGGTGGCGGGTCGCAACCTCAAGAAGGTCGTGCTCGAGCTCGGCGGCTCCGACCCCTTCATCCTGCTCGACACCGACGACCTCGCCGCCGCGGTGAAGTCCGCGGTCCGCGGCCGGATGGGCAATGCGGGCCAGGCCTGTAACGGCGCCAAGCGGATGATCATCGTCGATGAGCTCTACGACGCGTTCGTCGAGCACTTCACCGCTGCGATGTCGTCGCTCACTCCGGGCGACCCGTTCGACGCGGGCATCGGGTTCGGCCCGCTCTCCTCCGAGGGGGCCGCGAGCAACCTCCTCGAGCAGGTCGACGACGCGGTGGCCAAGGGCGCGGTCCTGCGCACCGGCGGCAAGCGCGTCGACCGGCCCGGCGCCTTCGTCGAGGCCACCGTGCTGACCGACGTCACCCCCGACATGCGCGCCTACGGCGAGGAGCTCTTCGGCCCCGCGGCCGTCGTCTACCGGGTCGCCGACGCAGCCGAGGCCGTCGTGCTCGCCAACGACTCGGCCTTCGGCCTGGGCGGCGTGGTCTGGAGCAACGACGCCGAGCAGGCGCACCAGGTCGCCGACCAGCTCGACACCGGCATGGTCTGGATCAACAGCGCCCAGGGGTCGTTCGCCGACCTCCCGTTCGGCGGCACGAAGCGCTCGGGTGTCGGTCGCGAGCTCGGGCCCTACGGAATCGACGAGTTCGTCAACAAGAAGCTGATCTACACCCCGGCTGCTCGCTGGCACCGGATGAGCCACCACCCTCGGGATTCGACATGCCTGCACGAGCGTGTTCTGGTGGTGGAGCCGCAGGCAGTGCTCCTCGTCGCGATCGAGGCGCCTCTCTCCGTGAGGTGAACGCATGCTGCGGCCTCGACGCCTGGGTTGACGGCGTCGCGTCAGAGCGCCCCGGAGGCGCACCCCCACCCCCTGTGAGGTCGAAGCACGTGCATGCCCCCACCCCCGTCCCGTTCACCCGCCCGCGAGTCGGTGCCAGCATCGCTGCGGCCGCCCTTGCCCTGACCCTCGTGCCCGGCAGCGCCACGGCTCAGCAGGCGAGCGCCGACCCGGTCGCCGTACGCCTCAAGGTCGCGGACCAGCCGACGGTGGAGGTCGCGACCGCACCCCGGGTGTGGCCCGGCCAGCTGCTCGAGGCGCACGGCGTGCCCGTGGACGGCAACGACCTCATCGACGTCGTCCGCGACGGCCGAGAGGTCTCGGGACCGCGCAAGCGCCTTCGCCAGGGTGACGTCGTGCGCCTCACCGATGTCGTGAAGGAGCGCAAGACCAAGCGCAAGCGGGTTCGCCGCGGCACCGTCGAGGTCTCCACGACCACCCTCAAGCCCGGCCGCCGCAAGGTCGTGCGCCAGGGGCGGCCCGGTCTGCTCAAGGTCGTCGCGCTCCGCACCCTCCACAACGGCAAGCCCGTGAAGTACCGCGTCATCAAGAAGAAGCTGGTCAAGGAGCCCCGTCCGCGGCGGGTGCTCGTGGGCCGTGCGCCGTACTCCGTCCCCGGCGCAGACGGGCTCAACTGGGGCGCGCTCGCCCACTGCGAGTCCGGTGGCAACCCGCGCGCGGTCAACCCGGCCGGCTACTACGGGCTCTACCAGTTCGACACCGGGACGTGGCGCAGCGTGGGTGGCTCCGGCCTGCCCACGTCGGCCTCGGCCGCCGAGCAGACCTACCGGGCCAAGCGGCTCTACCAGCAGCGCGGGCGTTCGCCGTGGCCCACCTGCGGCCGCCTGCTCTGACGCACCGCCACTGACGCGCCGCCACTGGCGCTCCTACTGCGCGCCCGGAAAGCCGTGCTGTCGCCAGGCCTCGTACGTCGCGACGGCTGCGGAGTTCGACAGGTTGAGCGACCTCCGACCGGCCACCATCGGGATCCGGAGTCGATCGGTGACCCGCTCGTGGCCCAGCGCCTCGTCCGGGAGGCCGGTCGGCTCCGGTCCGAACAGCAGGACGTCGCCCGGCGTGTAGTCGACGTCGGTGTTCCACCGGGTCGCGTGGGCGGTGAAGGCGAACACCCTGGAGGCAGCCAGCGTGGGGCTGGACAAGGCCGCGTCGAGGTCCGGGTGCACCGCGACCGATGCCAGGTCGTGATAGTCGAGCCCGGCGCGCCTGAGCCTGGGCTCGGAGAGGTCGAAGCCGAGGGGTTCGACCAGGTGCAGGGTGGCTCCCGTCCCGGCCACCATCCGGATCGCGTTGCCGGTGTTGGGCGGGATCCGGGGCTCGAGGAACATCACGTGGAACACGGCTCAACGTAACCCGCGGCTCCGTCCGGACGGACGGGCGATCTCGGTGGAGCCGCACCCCGACGCCGAGACGGTCCTGGAAGTGGCCCATACTGGGCACCAGTCAGGCTCGTCAGGGACTGGCCATGCGGACGTGGTGTAGTTGCAGCACGCTTCCCTTCCAGGGAAGGGGTCGAGGTTCAAATCCTCGCGTCCGCTCCAGCCCTCGGCTCCGTCTCCGCGCGGGAGTCCGGCAGCCGCGGTTCAGCACGCGCGACCTAGGCTCGCGGCATGACTGATCAGACGATGGCGGGCCGTACGGTCCTGGTGACCGGTGCAAGCGACGGAATCGGGGCCGAGGCCGCCAGGGTGCTGGCCGGGCGTGGTGCGACCGTCCACGTGACCGGACGGTCCCTGGACAAGCTCCGGCCCGTCGCCGAGGTGGTGGGCACCGAGCCTCTCGTCGCCGACTTCTCCCGGCTCGACGACGTACGCCGCCTCGCCGAGCAGGTCGCCGAGCGCGTCGGGAGTCTCGACGTGCTGATGAACAACGCGGGCGGCACCTTCGCCCCGTCGAAGAAGACCCACGACGGCCACGAACCCAACTTCCAGATCAACCACCTGGCGCCGTTCCTGCTCACCAACCTCCTCCACCCGGCACTGACGGCTGCCGGCCGGTCGCTGGTCGTGAACACCTCCAGCATCGCCAACCTGATGGGCAAGATCGTGCTCGACGACCTCGACTACGAGCACCGCAGGGCGCGCGAGTTCTCGGCCTACGGCACCGGCAAGCTGATGAACATCCTCTTCACCCGCGCCATCGCCGAGCGGTGGTCCGATGACGGCGTCGTCTCCGTAGCGGTCCACCCCGGCCCCGTCGGCAGCTCGTTCGGTCGCGACTCGAGGCTCGTCGGCCTCCTCTACCGCACGCCGCTCAAGAGGTTCGCCACGATCAGCGTCGCCGAGGGTGCAGCGCCCCTGGTCGCCCTCGCCGAGCGCGGGCCCTCGCCCGACGTCAACGGTCGCTACTTCAGCCGCTTCACCCCGGACGGGCGGGAGAACAAGCAGGCCCGCGACCGATCCGTCGTCGACGGGTTGTGGGAGCGGTCCGCCGGGTTGGTCGGGCTCGGCTGAGCCGGGTTGGTCGGGCTCGGCTGAGCCGGGCCCGACGGCCTACTGGCCCAGCGCACGGGTGCGCACCATCCGCAGCACCTCCTCGGAGCGCTCGGTGAGTGCGCCGATCACCACGGGCGCGGCGCTCGCGGCCGCCACCTCGCGGACGTGCTCCACCCCTGCCTCGTCGATCGCGAACACGGGGAAGAGGCTGAAGGAGAGCGCCATCGCCGGGATCATCCCGCCATCGTGCAGGGTGGGCAGCGCCTCGACGTAGCGCTCGACGTAGGGGGCCAGCACCTCGTCCTGGCCGGGTCGCCAGAAGGCGGCCGCCACCATGCGGGCGCTCTGGATCGGGACCGTGCGTCCCACCAGCGCGGTCCACGCCTCCTCCTTCGCCTCGGCGGAGGGTGAGCCCGCCCGGACGCAGAGCGCGCGGATCCAGGCGTCGGGATCGGGGTCGCGCTCCTGCAGGGCCTGCACGGCGTCGGCGTCGACATCGCCGAGCTCGGCCCGACGCTGAAGGACGTACCACTGCAGGTCGAGGTCGTCGCCGGCCTGCCCGCGCAGTGCGGCGAGGTCCTCCCCGTCTGCCGCCGTCCGGGCCAGCGTGCGCAGCGCCGAGTGCCGCGACACCTCGGCAGCCACCAGGTGACGCGCCGCAGCGGCCACCTGCGCCTCGAGGCCGACCCGCTCCGACTCGGGTGCCCACCGCTGGGCCGCGGTGAGGGCGAGCTCGAGGCACGGCTCCGCGACCGTCTCCACGGTCTCCACCGACAACACGTCGGTGAATGCGCCCACGGCCTCGGCTGCGGTCGCCTCCGTGGTGGAGAGCATGTCCCACACGGTGGCCATCGCCACGGCGCGGGCCAGCGTCGTGGGCAGGCCCGAGGGTCGACCGATCAGCACCGTGCGCCCGGCGGCGTCGGGTCGGGTGGTGGCGAACGTGGTGTCGTCGTGGTTCACCAGGTAGAGGTCGGCCTGCGGCAGGCCCTCGACGGCGGTGCGCTCACCGCTCACCTCCACGAGGGTGGAGCCGACCTCCTCGAGCGCGTCGCCGGTGCGGCGGTAGGCGCCCACGCCCACCACCTGGGGGTGCGGGGCACCGTGGGGGCCGACAGCGGTGAGCACCAGGCCCTCGTCGGTGTGCTCGATGCCGAGCCGGTCGACTCCGGGGGTCTCCAGCCAGGCGGTGCGCCACGGCTGGAGGTCGCGGCCGCTGGCCTGCTCGAGGGAGCCGACGAGGTCGTCCAGGGTCGTGTTGCCCCACGCGTGCTCGGCGAAGTAGGCGCTCATGCCGACGCAGAAGGTGTCCTCGCCCACGAAGTGCATGAGCTGCTTGAGCACCGCCGCGCCCTTGGGGTAGGTGATGGAGTCGAAGATCGACTCGGCGTCGACCACGGCGGGCACGGGCTGGCGGATGGGGTGCGAGCTGGGGCCCTGGTCGGCGAGGTAGGCCCGCAGCTTGTCGCCCACCAGGTTGTTGGCGGCGGTGTCTCCGTAGGCGGTGGCCCGCTCAGCCGCCCACATGCAGGCGAACTCGGCGAAGGCCTCGTTGAGCCAGAGGTCGTCCCACCAGCGCATGGTGACGATGTTGCCGAACCACATGTGCGCCATCTCGTGCAGCAGCACGTTGGTGAAGACCTGCCACTCGCCGGTGGTGGGCTCGTGGCGGCGCAGGATGTCGTCGGCCCAGGTGACGCAGCCGTAGTTCTCCATCGCCCCGCCGAACTCGGGCAGGAACACCTGGTCGTAGGTGCGTTGCGGGAACGGCATCCCGAAGCGTTCACCGAAGAAGGCGAGGCCCTGCGCGGTGAGCGTGAACACCTGCTCGGCGTCGCGTTCCAGCGCAGAGGCCAGGGTCTGACGGGCGTAGAGGCCGAGGTCGTAGCCATCGGCCTCCCGACGCACCTCCACGAAGGGACCTGCGACCACCACGGGGTTGTAGGTGGAGAGCGGCGGCGTGGGCTCGAACGTCCACCGTCGCCCGCCCTCGACGTCCTCGACCACCGGGTCGCCGGAGTTGCTCACCACGGTCCACGCCGCCGGCGCGGTGACCGTGAAGGCGTGCGGTGCCTTGAGGTCGGGCTGGTCGAAGCAGGCCCACGCGTAGCGCGCCTCGTCGGGCTCGAACGAGGTCCACAGGTAGACGTTGTCGTCGCCGGGGTCGACGGCGCGGTGGACCCCTCGTCCGTGCGTCGTGTCGCTCTGCGCAGTGGCCACCACCAGCTCGTTCTCCGCGGCGAGGTCGACCAGCGCGATCCGCCCCTCCACCGCTGGGGGTAGCGGCTCGCCGTTGAGCGTGGCCGACTCCACCTGCGCGCAGCAGTCGACGAACGTCGACGATCCGACGGTGCCCGTGAAGCGGACCGTGCTGACGGCCCGGAAGGTGGGTCCGTCGACCAGGTCGGTGAGGTCGATGGCGATGTCGTAGGAGGTGACCGACAGGAGGGACGCACGCTCGACGGCCTCCTCCTGTCGAAGGCTGCGGACGGGCACGGGTGTGGTCCTCACTCGAGGTCGGGTGCTGCGGACGACGCTCGCGACGAGCGACGAGTGCAGCCTAGATCGAGGTGGAGCGAGAGCGAGGGAACTACTCGCCGACCCGCGTCCGCACCTCGTAGAGCTCCGGGAAGAACGTCAGGCTCAGTGCCCGCCGCAGGAAGTCGACCCCGGACGACCCGCCGGTGCCGACCTTGTGGCCGATGACCCGCTGGACGACCTGGAGGTGCCGGAAGCGCCACTGCTGGAAGGAGTCCTCGATGTCGACGAGCTCCTCGCACGTCTCGTAGACGCCCCAGTGCTCGGCCGGCGCCGCGTAGACCTTCGCGAAGACGTCGACCAGATCGGGGTCGGTCGTGTGCGGCTGCGACCAGTCGCGGTCCAGCAGCCGCGCCGGGACGGCGTACCCCTGGCGGCCGAGGTGCGCGACGAACTCGTCGTAGAGCGACGGCTCGTGCAGCAGCTCCTCGAGGGCGGCACGTGCGGTGTCGTCGTGGGAGAAGACCGCGACCATGTCGGCGTTCTTGTTGCCGAGCAGGAACTCGACCTCGCGGTACTGCGACGACTGGAACCCCGAGCTGGTCGCCAGGAACGGACGGATCTCGGCGTACTCGCTCGGCGTCAGCGTCGCGAGCACCGACCACTGGTCGGTGAGGGTGTGCTGGATGTGCTTGATCCGCGCCATCCGCTTGAGCGCGGGGGAGAGGTCGTCGGAACGCAGCAGCGCGCGGGCCGAGCGGAGCTCGTGGATCATCAGCTTGAGCCAGAGCTCGCTGGTCTGGTGCTGGACGATGAAGAGGAGCTCGTCGTGCTGGGGCGGGTCCGACAGCGGCTGCTGTGCGGCGAGCAGGACGTCGAGGCGGAGATAGTCGCCGTAGGACATCGACCGCGAGAAGTCCTGCTGGATGCCGTCCTCGAGGTCGCGCTTGTTCGGAGTTTCAGCCATGGGCGGCAACCTAGTCGGTGGCCTCGTCTACCGTCGCCCCATGGCCCCGACGACGGCAGGTGAGCTCACCCGCACCTGGCAGCCCGCGTGGCCCTGTTCGGTCGCGCAGGTGCTGCGGCCCCAGCGCCGGGGCGCCGGGGACCCGACCCACCGGGAGGACGATGCGGGTCGCCACTGGCGCGCCATGCGCACGCCGACGGGGCCGGTGACGCTGTGCGTGCAGGCGAGGCCGTCGACAGCCGACGTGCTCGCCCGCGCCTGGGGGCCGGGGGCCGGGTGGGCGCTGGAGCGGATGCCCTCGCTCCTGGGTGCCGACGACGACCCCGCCGGTTTCGAGACCCACCACCACCCCCAGGTCGCCGAGGGCTGGAAGCGGCACCGCCACTGGCGCATCGGCGGCACCGGCCTGGTGATGGAGTCGCTCGTGCCCTCGATCCTGGAGCAGAAGGTCACCGGCAAGCAGGCGTTCGGATCGTTCCGCGACCTCGTGCGCCGCCACGGCGAGCCGGCCCCCGGGCCGGTGGCCGCGCTGCGGCTGATGCTCCAGCCCACCCCGGACACGATCGCGGCCATCCCGTCCTGGGAGTGGCTCAAGCTCGGCGTGCAGCCCGCGCAGTCCCGGACCGTCGTGACCGCCTGCCGGCTCGCGCCGTCGCTCGAGCGCATCACGGAGGTGCCCGTCGACGAGGCGGATCGTCGGCTCCGGTCGGTGCGTGGCATCGGCGTGTGGACCAGTGCCGAGGTGCGCCAGCGTGCGCTCGGCGACGCCGACGCGGTCAGCTTCGGCGACTACCACCTCGCCAACTGGGTGGGCTGGGCGCTCGTCGGGCACGACGTCAGCGACGACGAGATGCGCGACCTGCTGGAGCCCTACCGTCCCCAGCGTGGCCGGGCGGCAGCCATGGCGATCGCCGGCGGGCAGTCGCGGCCGCGGCGGGGACCGCGGATGAGCATCCCCACGCACCTGCCGACGCGGTGAGCCTCAGAGCAGCGGTCGCAGCGGTGCCAGGAAGCTCTCGGTGAACTTCCGGTTGAGGTCGCGGGCCTGCCACTCGGCCAGGGTCAGCTCGAGGCAGTTGGACTCGTCGGTGCGGAAGACCTCCTCCATCACCGCCGCGAAGTCCGGGTCGATCACCTCGAGGTTGATCTCGTAGTTGCCCTGGAGGCTGAGCCGGTCGATGTTGGCCGTGCCGACGGTCGCCCAGCTGCCGTCGATGGTGGCGGTCTTGGCGTGCACCATCGCGTCCTTGAAGCGCAGGATCCGCACCCCCGCGGCGAGCAGCTGGCCGTAGTAGCCGCGGGAGATCCAGTCGGCGACGATGTGGTTGGACTTCAGCGGCAGCAGGATGCGGACGTCGACCCCGCGGCGCGCTGCGTCGATCAGCGCGTCGACGAAGTCCTGGTCGGGCAGGAAGTAGGCGGTGGTCAGCCAGATGTTGTGGCTGGCCCGGTTGATCGCCTCGAGGTACATGCTGCGGATCGGGAAGTTCCACTGCCGCGGGATGTTGCGGTGGATCCGGATCTGCGGGTCCCAGTCCGACGCGGTCTCCAGAAGAAGCGGTCGCTCGCTGCGACGTAGGCGGTGGCGGCGGTTGAGGTTCCAGAAGTCGGCGAAGGCGCGCTTGAGGTCCCACACGCCCGGTCCGGTGATCCGCACGTGGGTGTCGCGCCACTCGGTGGCGTACGCCGAGCCGATGTTGTAGCCGCCCAGGAAGGCGACCTCCTCGTCGACGACCAGCAGCTTGCGGTGGTCGCGGCCGTAGCGGCGCAGGTCCCACACGCGGAGTCCGGCCGTCCAGACCGGGTAGCGCAGCACCTTCAACGAGGGCGCGAAGCGCTTGAACGCGGGGGAGACGACCATGTTGGCGAAGCCGTCGTAGATGCAGTGCACGTCGACGCCCCGGTCCGCGGCGGCGGTCAGGGCGGCCTTGAACTTCCACCCGATCTCGTCGCCCTTCCAGATGTAGGTCTCGAAGAGGATCTGCTTCTTGGCTCCGTCGATCGCGGCCAGCATGTCGTCGTAGAGGTCGCGCCCGAAGGTGTAGGTCGTGATCTCGCCGCCGCCGACCGCGACGGTCTCGGGTCCGGTCACGGGGAACGGTTTGGGCTTCTTCCCGCGGCGCCGGTAGGAGTCGATCAGTGACAGCGCGATGGCGAAGCCGACCTGGAGACCGAGCAGTCCGAGCAGGCCCCGGCGGGCGGAGGTCAGCACACGGGCGGTGGTCACGCGCACAATCTAGCCAGCACAGGCCAGTGGGGTGCGGTCACTTCCTGCGGAAGACGTCTCTGAGCGGGCGGGTGAGTGGAGCGTCGACGAGCGCGACGACCCGAGGGGAGAGCGCGGCTGCCAGGGAGAGCGCGGCGAGCACCAGCATCGCGAGGCCCAGGACCACAGCGTCGTCGGTGAGGTTCCACAGCCCCAGAAGTGCCCACGCACACGCCATGACGATCAGCCAGGTGCGCCGGCCGTTGCTGGCATCTGCGCGCCCCGAGGTGGCCATGGGCGCATCATCGCCCGCCGCCCACACCCGAGCAAGGGTTGCGCACCGTGAAGGCAGTTCACGGCGTCGACGGGTCTTCTGACGCTGGGTCGCCGAGCCCGAGCCGTCAACTGCCTTCGTGGTGCGGACGGAGCACATGCCAGGGCCGTTGTCGGTGGCTCCACGTACGCTCGACCCATGCGTCCGATCACCGATCTCGAGCGTCGTGTGGCGCCCTTCAAGGTCGTCTCCGACTACAACCCCTCCGGCGACCAGCCGGCCGCGATCGAGGAGATCGTCGAGCGGGTCAACGGGGGCGTGCAGGACATCGTGCTCCTCGGCGCGACCGGCACCGGCAAGACCGCCACGGTCGCCTGGGTGACCGAGCAGCTGCAGCGTCCCGTGCTGGTCCTCCAGCCCAACAAGACCCTCGCCGCGCAGTTCGCCAACGAGCTTCGCCAGCTCTTCCCCGACAACGCCGTCGAATACTTCGTCTCCTACTACGACTACTACCAGCCCGAGGCCTACGTCCCCCAGACCGACACCTACATCGAGAAGGACTCCTCGATCAACGAGGAGGTCGAGCGGCTGCGCCACAGCGCCACCAACAGCCTGCTGACCCGCCGCGACACGATCGTGGTCTCCACGGTGTCCTGCATCTACGGCCTCGGCA
>JBBSOR010000081.1:0-17877 GCA_038259535.1 Propionibacteriales bacterium
CTTCGTCACGGGCCTCTCGGCAGGTGGCGCCATGACATCCGTTCTCATGGCGACGTACCCGGAGGTCTTCGCGGGAGGCGCGGTCATCGCCGGTCTGCCGTATGCGAAGGCGTCCACGATCGACGATGCCACGCGCCGGATGAAGGGGCAGGACGGCGCCAAGTCTGCAAGGGCGCTCGCGTCGCATGTCCTGCGGGCGTCCCCCGGGGTCGGCTCGTGGCCGATCGTCTCGGTCTGGCGCGGCGATCTCGACGAGACGGTAGAACTCGTCACCAGCGAGGGTGGCCACGCCGTCGCCATCGTGGCCGACGTGCGCGAGCTCGACGCCATGACCGCCCGCAACCGTGACGCCGAGTCCGCGATGGAGCGCAGCCGCAACGAGGCCGAGGCGCGCGTGGCCAGGATGCTCGCCGACGCCGAGGAGCGCTCGACCTCGATGGTCTCCGACGCTCGCGCGACGGCCGACCGGGTGCTGGCGGAGTCCGAGCGCGAGCTCGCCGCCGCGGCCCAGCGCCGCGACAGCATCAACGCCCAGCTCTCCAACGTCCGGCAGATGCTCGCCACCCTCTCGGGGACCGGCGTGCCCGGAGTCGCGATGGCCCCCTCGCCGGTGTCCGAGGAGCCGGTCGTCGAGGCGGAGCCCGGCGACTCCGCCAACGCCCAGGCCGAGCTCAGCGTTGAGGAGTCGGCAGGCTGACGGTCTCGCCCGTCGGTGTGCGCGCACGCATCAGACCAGCCCGGCCAGCAGGTCGGCGGCGCGCTCGGCGCCGTCGGTCTCCACGGGCAGGTAGTGCACCTGCTCGCGGACCGTCTTGGCGATCGCCTCGGCCAGCAACGCCGGTTCGCACGCCTCGTCGTAGTCCAGTCGTCGCCCGGCGCCGTAGCGCTCGAGGCGGTGAGCGACGTGGAAGCTCTGCTCGAAGTGGTTGCGCAGCGGGACGTAGACGAAGGGGCGCTGGGTCGCGGTGAGCTCCATGCAGGTGGTCAGCCCACCCTGCACCACCGCCGTGTCGCAGGCGGCGAGGTGCCGGTGGAGGTCGGGGACGACTCCGCGGACCCGGACGCCCCGGCGCCGCGGCAGGGAAGCGGGGTCGATGCGTGGGCCGCACACCACCAGGAACGTCAGCTCGGGAACCAGGCGACGCGCCAGGGGTACGGCGTCCAGCACCCGGCGCAGCAGGCTGGTGCCCACCCCGGACCCACCGACCGTGACCAGGCAGACGAGGTCGTCCTCGCGATAGCCCAGCGACGCGCGGAGCATGGCCGACTCCTCCTCGTCGGGCGGGGTGAAACCCGAGACGTAGCCCGAGAAGTCGAAGTTGGCCCCGGTCCACTCGCGGATCCCGGGCAGGCCGGGTCCGAAGGACTCATCGACCACGTCGCCGGGGTCGCCGACGAAGATCGACCGGTCTCGCAGCCGGTGGTAGCGGGCGCGCTGCTCGATCATCTCGGCGTTGTGGTCGGCAGTGAGGCCCGCTTCTCGCTCGCCGCCCGACGGCATCGGCAACCAGCCGACGAAGTCGGTCATCCAGGCGAAGGCGAACCGCTTGAGCTCGGGGTTCTCGTGGAGGAAGTGGTCGACGTCCCACGCCTCGTCGCCGATGACGAGGTCGTAGCGGGTCTCCTCGACGACCTCGTTGAACACCATGAAGTTGTTGACCAGGATCTCGTCCATCCGTCGGATCGCCTGGAAGGCATGCAGGTCGTGCTCGTCGGCCTCGTCCTCGACGTGGGTCGACTCACTGGCCAGCCAGCGCGAGGCTGGGTGCACGGTCTCGCCGGCGGCAGCCAGCATGCGCGTCACCGGGTCCTGGGTGAGCCAGTCCACCTGGAGGTCGGGGTGCCGCTCCCGCAGGGCGGCCGCGATGGCGATGTCGCGGCGGGCATGGCCCAGCCCGATGGGGGAGCAGAGGTAGAGCACGCGCTTGGGGCGGCTCCGGGCGCGGACCCAGGTCCGGGTCGCGGGGGTCGGGTGCACCCTGTCGGCGAACTTCTTGATGAGGTGGTTGACGGCCACGGGCTCGCGTGCCGGCGGACCGTGGCCGACCCCGTCTAGGAGGACGAGCTCGCCTCCGGTCAGTGCGGCGAGCCGGCGTCCGATCGCGTCCGGGCGGACCCGGTCCTCCGATCCGTGCAGGACGAGCACGGGGCATCTCACCCGGGCGCACAGGGGCTCCAGCGGCGTGGCCTCGGCGCCGCGCAGGCCCAGCCGCCCGGCGGTGGTGTCGGCCAGGGTCGGGGCCGAGACGTCGCCGGCCCAGCCGACGACGTCCTCGACCTGCTTGGTGGAGTGCGGCTCGTGGAACATCTGCTCGGCGAAGAACCGGACGAAGTCGTCGTACCCGCCGTCCAGCCAGTAGCGCTCGTTGTACTTGGCCCACCCCCGGGTGGTGTCGAGCCGGGCGTCGAAGGCGTGCGTCTCGCGGCGCGGTCTCGCGATCGACAGGCCGCACGACGGTGAGATCGCGACGATGCCGCTGACCCGGTCGGGGTGTCCGGCGCCGACGTGGACCGCCCAGGCCACGCCGCACGAGAAGGCGACGAGCAGGGCCCGGTCGGTGCCGGTCGCGTCGAGCACCGCGACCACGTCGGCGGCGTACTCGGCGTCGCTGTAGGCGGCCGCACCCACCGGCCGACCGGACCTCCCGGAGCCGCGACCGTCGAAGGTCACGACCCGGAAGTGCCGGGCGAGGTAGGGCAGCTGGAACTTCCAGAAGCGGGAGTCCACCAGCGACCACGTCGGCACCAGCACGATCGTGGGACGCTCGGACTCGAACACGTCGTAGGCGATCTCGACGCCGTCGCGCTCGGTCGTGCCGCTGGAGTCCGGAAGCCGGGGACGGTGTGCGGACACACCCCCTGGGTCACGCGGCACCATCCCCGGCCTCCTCCCGTTCGGGTTCCTCACCAGTGTGCTCCGACGACCGGCCGGTGTCAGGGCCTGATGTCGAAGACCTGGTTGAACGGGGTCTCGGCCACCCGGGCGAACCGGGTGAAGCCGCCGGCGGTCGTGACGTCGCGGATGCGCGCCGGGCCGGCCTGGGTGCCGAGCGCGAGCCCGACGTCCTGGGAGAGCGAGGACGGCGTGCAGAGCAGCGTGGAGAACCCGTAGTAGGCGCGTCCCACGGGGTTGAGGTTGTCCTCGACGTGGTCACCGGCCATCGGCTCCACGACCATCCAGGTGCCGTCGTCGGTCAGCGCACCCCGCACGTGCCGGGCCGCGCCCACCGGGTCGCCCATGTCGTGGAGGCAGTCGAACATCGTCACCAGGCCGAAACCCGTGCCGGCGAAGCTCTGGGCCGAGGCGACCTCGAAGCGGACGCGGTCGCCGACCCCGGCTGCCTCCGCCCGCTCGCGCGCCGTGTCGATCGACTCCGGGTGGTAGTCGTAGCCCACGAAGGTCGAGGCGGGGAAGGCCTGGGCCATCAGGATCGTGGACGCGCCGTGACCGCATCCCACGTCGGCGATGCCGATGCCCTCCTGGAGCTTGTCGACCACGCCGTCGAGCGCCGGCAACCACTCGGCGACGAGGTGGGCGTGATAGCTGGGCCGGAAGAACCTCTCGCAGCCGAGGTGCACGTCGGTGTCGTGCTCGTGCCAGCCGTAGCCCGCCCCGCTGCGGGCCGCCTCCAGGATGTGCGAGGTGTCGTGCACGGTGCCGAGTGCGATCTGGAAGAAGCCGGGCAGGAACGCCGGGCTCGTCTCGTCGGTCAGGGCGACGGCCTGCTCGGGCGGCAGGGTGTAGGCGCCGGTCGCCGGGTCGTACGTCACGTAGGCCCCGGCCGCCTGGGCGTTGAGCCACTCGCGGGCGTAGGGCTCGCTCGTCGCGGTCCGCTCGGCGAGCGCGCTCGGGGTGCTCGGCCCGTGGGCGGCGAGGTCGCGGTAGTAGCCGAGCTTGTCGCCCATCACCACCAGGGCCGCGTTGAGCGTCGCCCCGACCTCGTCCACCGCGCGGAAGACGAACTGCATCAGCTTGTCGGTGTCGACCTGCTCCTGCTGGAGGGCCGGCTCCTGTGTCGTGGTCATGGTGTTCTCCTTGTCTGTGACCGTGGACCGAACCTAGGAAGTCCGGGCCCCTGCCCGCGTCCGGTGCCCCCCCTGGTCCGGACCCGGCCCTAGACTCGGTGGTGTGCTGATCGGACGGGAGCACGAGCAGCGGACGATCGACCGCCTCGTCTCCGAGGCGCGGATCGGCGGCGGCGGCGTGCTGGCGGTGACGGGCGAGGCAGGAGTGGGCAAGACTGCCCTGCTGCGCTGGGCCGAGGGCCGCCTCGGGGGGTTCCGGGTGCTGCGTGCGACCGGCACCGAACCGGAGCAGGGCGTGCCGTTCGCCGGGCTCCTCTCGGTGCTGCGACCGGCACTCGGGCTGCTCGACTCGATCGCCGCCCCGCAGGCGCGGGCGCTCGCCGCGGCACTGGCCCTGCGCGACGGCGAGGCGGAGGACCGCTTCGCCATCGGAGCCGCGACCCTCAGCCTGCTCTGCCGCTACGCCGACGAGGCCCCGGTCGCCGTCGTCCTCGACGACGTCCACCAGATCGATCGTCCATCGGTGGGCGCCCTGCTCTTCGCGGCCAGGCGCCTGGGCTCCGACCCGGTCGCGATGCTCGTCGCGGGCCGCGCGGGTGAGGCCGACGACCTGCTCGAGGGCCTCGAGTGCCTGGTCGTGAGTGGGCTCGACCTCGGTGCGTCGCGAACCCTGGTGGACGAAGTGGCCGGGTCACCGGTGAGCGACGACTGGCTCTCCCGCGTGCACACCTTGACCGGGGGCAACCCGCTCGCGATGTCCGAGCTCGCCGAGGACCCCGACGCCCTGGTCCCGACCGGGTCGGACGTGCCGCTGCCCCTGTCGTCGGCGCTGGCGGCCGCCTTCGCCCGACGCCTCTCCCGGCTCGACGCCCCCGCGCGCTCGGTGCTGCTCGTCGCGGTCATCTGCAACGGCGACCTGCGACTGACCGGCGTCGTCTGTGCCGCGCTCGGCCTCGACCCCGCGCAGCTGTCGGCAGCCCGCTCGGCGGGCCTGGCCGACGTCAGCGGTGGGGAGGTCGCCTTCCGGCACCCGCTGTTCCGGGCCGCGGTCTACGGCGAGAGCCCCGAGGACGAACGGCGTACGGTCCACGCGGCGGTGGCCCACGCCCTGCCGGAGGACGACGTCGACCGGCGCACGTGGCACCTCTCCGAGGCGCTCTGGGCACCCGATGCGGAGGTGGCCGCCCTGCTGGATGCGGCGGCGGCACGGGCCGTGGGCCGCTCGGCGTACGCCGTGGCGTCCGCGGCCAGCGAGCGGGCCGCGCGGCTGACGCCCGCCCACGCCGGGGCGAGCGACCGGCTGCTGCGGGCCGCCGAGACGGCCTGGGAGGCCGGCCTGGGCTCGCGATCCGTCGCGCTCCTCGACGAGCTGTCCCCCCTCGCGCTCACGCCGGACCGGCTGACGCGGGCGTGCCATCTCCGTGCCTCGATCGCCGTGCGCAGCGGGTCGCTCCGCGAGGGTTGCTCCCTGCTGGAGGAGGCGGCCGTCGCCACCGCCGCACCCGATCTCCGCACGCTCCTGCTCGCCGAGGCTGTCGACGCGGCCTTCTTCCTGGCCGACGGCAGGGCCGCCGTACGCCTGGCCGACCTGCTGGCCGACGCCGTGGCGGCGGCGACCTCGCCCCGGGCCCGCGCCGTCGGCACGCTGGCCACCGGGATGGCCAAGGTCCTGGCCGGTCGCGGCGGCGTCGAGGAGCTGCGCGCGTCCGTGCCGCTCCTCGCCGATGATCCGGAGCGCCCCGAGGTGGGGCGCGGCCTGTTCTGGTTGATGTGCGCCCCCCTCTTCATCCGCGACACCGACACCGGGCGGGGCCTGCGCACCCGGGTGGAGGCTGCGCGGGACCGGACGGGCATCGGCAGCCTGCCGGGCCTGCTGTTCCTGGTCGCCCGCGACGGCGCCACCACGGACGCCTGGGCGCGGGCCGCGGCCGACTACACCGAGGGGATCCGGCTGGCCCGCGACACCGGACAGACCACCGAGCTGGCGATGTGCCTGTCCGGGCTGTCCTGGCTCGAGGCCCGGACCGGCCAGGAGGCCGAGTGCCGGGCGCACGCCGAGGAGGCACTGGTCCTGGGGCGCAGCCGCGACATCCACCTCGCCGAGGCGTGGGCGCTGCTGGCCCTCGGTGAGTGCGAGCTCGTCCGGGGCGACGCCGATGCCTCACTGACGCTGCTGCGCCGCTTCGAGGAGCTCCTGGCGCGGCTCGGCACCGCCGACGCCGATCTCTCCCCGGCCCCCGAGATGGTGGCCGCGCTCGTCCGGCTCGGTCGCACCGACGAGGCCGTGGTGATCTCCGACGACTTCCTCGCCGTCGCCGACGGGAAGGGGCAACCCTGGGCGCGGGCGCGTGCCCAGCGGTGTCTCGGACTGGTTGCGGGCGAGGAGTTCGACGGCCCGTTCCGCGCGGCGCTCGCCCTCCACGCGGACACCCTCGACCTCTTCGAGGCGGCGCGGACCGCGCTGGCCTACGGCGAGCGGCTACGACGGGCCGGTCGACGGGTCGAGGCGCGCGAGGAGCTGCGTCACGCCCTCGGCGTCTTCTCCGACCTGGGCGCCGAACCCTGGGCGGACCAGGCGGCGACCGAGCTCCACCTGACAGGGGAGCGGGTGCCGCACCGCCCGATCGGCGGCATCGCCGCGCTGACCCCCCAGGAGCTCCAGGTCGCGCTGCTGCTCGCCGACGGGCGCACCACGCGGGAGGCCGCTGCGGCGCTGTTCCTCAGTCCCAAGACCGTGGAATATCACTTGCGCAAGGTCTACGCGAAGCTCGGCGTGAGGTCGCGCGAGGAGCTCAGCGAGGTCGTCTCGTCGACCTAGCCGCCGCGCCTCCTCAGACGTAGCGCCGCGCCCGCTTCGCCGCCGATCCCGGCCCGGCGACGAGCAGCGCGGCGAGCTCGTGCTCGAGCACGGCCCCGACCCGGTGACAGAACTCCTCCGGCTCGTCCGCGGCGTCGGGCTTCTCCGCCACGATCCGGTCGACGATGCCGCGGCGGTAGAGGTCGATCGCTCGCACGTGCTGGGAGCGGGCCATGTCGGCGGCGTGGTCGAGGTCGCGGTGGACGATCGCCGAGGCGCCCTCCGGCGGCAGCGGCGAGAGCCACGCGTGCTGGGCGGCGACGACGCGGTCAGCCGGCAGGAGCGCCAGCGCCCCGCCGCCGTTGCCCTCGCCCAGCATCAGGCACAGGGTCGGCGCGTCGAGGGTGACGAGGTCGGCGAGCGAGCGGGCGATCTCGCCGGCGAGACCACCGTTCTCCGCAGCGGCCGACAGCGCGGCACCCTGGGTGTCGATGACCGTCACGAGGGGCAGTCCGAGCTCGGAGGCGAGCCGCATGCCGCGCCGGGCCTCGCGCAGCGCCTCGGGACCCATCGGGTGGTCGGTCGTCTGGCCGCGCCGGTCCTGGCCGAGGAAGACGCACGGCGCCTCGCCGAACCTCGCCAGCGCGATCAGCAGGCCGGGGTCCGACTCGCCCTGCCCGGTTCCGTTGAGCGGAACGACGTCGCTGGCGGCATAGCGGAGCAGCCGACGTACGCCGGGTCGGTCGGGGCGCCGTGAGCGGGTGACGCAGTCCCAGGCGTCGACGTCGGGGACCGGCTCCTCCCCGGGGTCGGCGACCGGGGCGACGCCCTCGCGCGCGGCCATCAGGACCCGCAGCGCGCGGTCGAGGATGTCGGCGATCTCCTCGGGCGGCAGGACCGCGTCGATGATGCCGTGGGCATAGAGGTTCTCCGCCGTCTGCACGTCGCTGGGGAACGCCTTGTCGTAGAGCGCCTCGTAGACGCGGGGACCCAGGAAGCCGACCAGGGCGCCGGGCTCGGCGACGGTCACGTGCCCGAGCGAACCCCACGACGCCATCACGCCGCCGGTCGTGGGGTGGCGCAGGTAGACGAGGTAGGGGAGGCCGGCGGTGCGGTGCGCGGCGACGGCCGCGGAGATCCGCACCATCTGGACGAAGGCCGGGGTGCCCTCCTGCATCCGGGTGCCACCACTGACCGGCGCCGCGACCAGGGGCAGTCCCTCGCGGGTGGCGCGCTCGATGCCCGCCACGATCCGGTCCGCCGCAGCACGCCCGATCGAGCCGGCCAGGAAGCCGAACTCACCCACCAGGACGGCGATCCGTCGCCCGTGCAGCCGTGCCTCACCGCTCAGCACCGACTCGTCGACGCCGGACTTCTCGGCCGCAGCGGCCAGCTCGGCGGCGTAGGCCTGGCTGGCGCCGTCGCGTGAGGGCGCGGTGTCCCACGACGACCAGGACCCGTCGTCGAGGACCAGGGCGATCAGGTCGTGGGCGGAGAGGCGGCTCATGGCTCAGCCTTTCGTGATGCCGCGGCGCGGCGTCGTGGGTCCGGTGATCCAGCGGTCGAAGAAGGCCGAGAGCTCGCGGCCGGTCTCGGACTCCCAGTGGTCGAAGATCTGCTCGCGCGTCACGGAGGTGCCGTCGTGGGCGTCCAGCCAGGACCGGGCGATCCGGAAGAACTCGTCGTCGCCGACCGCGACCCGCAGCTCGTTCCACATCAGCGCCGGGCTGGTGTAGATGTTGGACCCGCCGAACTGCCGCGGGTCGTAGGCGCCGGGCGGGCCGTACTGGTCACGCAGGCCCTGGTCGTCGGCGCGCCCGGCGGCGACGCTGTCGGACAGCGGCTGGAGGTCGTGCTCGTCCTGGTAGATCCACTGCACCAGCATCGTCATGCCCTCGTTGAGCCAGACGTCGCGCCAGTCGGCCGGCGACACCTGGTCGCCGTACCACTGGTGCACCAGCTCGTGGGCGATCACCTGGGGGGAGAGGACGTACTCGTTGTTGCCCAGCGTCAGCATCGTCTGGGTCTCCATCGCGCTCTGCGAGGCGGTGACGACGAGCCCGAGGGAGTCGAAGGGGTAGGGGCCGAGCTTGCTCTCGATCCAGTCGATCGACGCAGCGGCACTCTGGACCCGGTCGAGGCCGAGGACCATTCCGCGCGGGGTCCAGTAGTCGACGCGCAGGCCGTCCGCGGTGGTGTTGCTGCTGTGGGTGTAGTCGCCGATCGCGAGCGTGACGAGGTAGGACGAAGCCGGCTCGGTGAGCTGCCAGGACGTGGTCGTGGTGTCGTCCCGGGTGTCGAGCCCGGTCAGCCGTCCGTTGGAGATCCCGGTCCAGGGTGCGGGTGCGCGCACGGTGATGTCGTAGAGCGCCTTGTCGGACGGCTGGTCGTTGACGGGATACCAGGTGTAGGCCCCGTAGGGCTCCTGCATCGTCCACACCTCGCCGGTGTCGGTGATGGTGAACCCGGTCGTGGAGAAGTCGTTGCGGGTGGTCGGCGCGGGCGCCGGCCGCGGCGTGCCGGCGTAGTCGAGGGTCAGCTCGTAGCGAGTGTCGGCCTCGACCGGCGCCCGGACGAGGAGGTTCGTGCCGCGTCGGGCGAATCCGACGCTCTCGCCGTCGAGGCGGAGGTCGCCGACGGTCAGGCCCGGGGCCAGGTCGAGCTGGAAGCGCGGTGCCGTGCGGGTGGCGCGGAAGGTGACGACCGCGCTGGCGGTGAGTCGCCTGCCCAGCGGGTCCCAGGTGAGGTCGAGGTCGTAGAGGAGGGCGTCGACGCGCGGGTCGCCGACATCGGGGTAGACGCTGTCCTCGACGGGCGTCGAGAGGGCGAGGTCGAGGTCCTGCTCGACCTCGTCGGTGACGGGTGCGGCCGAGGTGGGTGCGACGGTCTGCTCGGCATCGGGCGAGGTCGAGGCGGTCGGGCTGGCGAGCTCGTCGGGTGCCTCGGCGCCGTACGAGCAGCCGGCGAGGAGGAGCACCGCGGCCACCGACAGGAGTCGGGGCGAACGGGTCATCGCTCACCCCGCAGCAGGGGGCGCGCCAGCTTCCGGCCGTGGTGGATCTGGGCCTTCACGGTGCCGAGCGGCGCGCCGACCAGTGCGGCGATCTCGTCGTAGGGGAGGCCGTAGACGTCGCGCAGCAGCAGCGGCTCGACGAACTGCGGGTGGTCGCGCTCGATCGTGTCCATCGCCTCGAGCAGGTCGAGGCGGGTGCCGGCGATGACGCTGGTGGTGCGCGGGTCGGGCCGGTCGTGGGCACCGTCCTCGAAGTCGGTCGGCGTGGCCAGGTTCTTCAGCCGGCGGTAGGTCGTGCGCGCGCTGTTGACCGACACGACGTGCAGCCACGTGGTGAACCGGCCGCGACCGCCCCACGAGCCGATCTTGGTCGCGACGTTGAGCATCGCCTCCTGGCACGCGTCCTCGGCGTCGCCGGAGTAGGGGAGCACCCCGCGGCAGATGTTGAGCACCCGGGGACGCAGCTCCGCGAGCAGGGTCTCCAGCGCGTCGCGGTCACCGTCGCGCGCGCTGCGCGCGAGGGCGTCGATGTCGTCGGGCGCCAACGCGACCCCGTAGTCCCCCGAATTGCTCACCCCTGCACGATAATGCCCGGGTGTCCGCTCCTTCTCGTCTCGGTCGTTATCCGGTGCGCCGTCGCATCGGGTCGGGTGCCTTCGCGACCGTGTGGCTCGCCTACGACGAGCACCTCGACTCGCCCGTGGCGATCAAGGTCCTGGCCGACAACTGGACCGGCGACCTCCACATCCGCCAGCGCTTCCTGGAGGAGGGGCGCTTCCTGCGCAAGGTCGAGTCGCCCCACGTCGTCACGGTCTACGACGCCGGCGAGCTCGCCGACGACCGCCCCTACCTCGTCATGGCCTACGCCGACCAGGGCACGCTGGCCGACCGCCTCCAGCTCGCCCCGCTCGAGCCGGGCCAGGCGCTGACCGTGATCACCCAGGTGGGCCAAGGACTCACCGCGTTGCACGACCGCGGGGTCCTCCACCGCGACGTCAAGCCCGCCAACGTGCTCTTCCGCACCGTCGAGAGCGCCCGGGGCTCGCAGGTCGTGGCGATGGTCGGCGACCTCGGGCTCGGCAAGGCGATGGACATGTCGTCGCGGCTCACCATGGTCGGCGGCACCCCGACGTACGTCGCTCCCGAGCAGGCGCTGGGCGAGGGCCTGGACCCGCGGGCCGACCAGTTCTCCCTCGCCGCACTCAGCTACTACCTCCTCGCCGGCCGCCAGCCCTACCACCACACCAGCCTGGCCGCGGCCGAGGACCCGGCGCCGCCGGCTCCGATGGAGATCGACAACCCCGAGGCCGAGGCGGTGGTGCTCAAGGCGCTCGCCAAGGACCGCGCGGACCGCTACGACGACGTCGAGTCCTTCACCGCCGCCCTCGTCGACGCCATGGGCGGGCAGGTCGACGAGGCCCCGCCGGCATGGATCCCGGCGGACCCCGACCTCACCCAGGCCGCACCCCGACCCGAGGTGAGGGACCCGGCCGCCGACCTCCCGCCGCTGCCGACCGCCGCCCGCCGTCGACGGCGGGCGGCCCGGCTGGTGGCCGGCGTCGCGGCCCTCTCGATCGGCGCGGGGGCCGGCTGGGGCCTGGAGCGCGCCGCCACGACCGAGCGCACCCTGGACGACGCCACCGGGACGCTGTCGGTCACCGTCCCGGAGCGGTGGACGACCCAGGTGGACCCCGAGCAGTGGATCGCCGTCGACGGCGCCCAGGCGCAGCCCGCCCTCGCGTCCGGCACGCGGGCGGGGTGGAACACCGAGGCCGACCCGGCCCCCGGTGTCTTCGTCGCCATCCTCGCCGGCGACAAGCTGCCCTCGCGGGTCCCCCAGCACGCCGAGTGCGGGGGAGACACGGTGGGGCCGATCCTCGACCAGCGCGACGGCGACGAGTCGATGACGGTGTTCTTCACCGGGTGCCCGGGACCGGAGGTCACCGTGGAGCGGGTGGTGCAGGTCAACTCCAGCCAGTTGCTGTGGGTGCAGATCCGCAGCGACGACCGTGCCACCGCCAACCGGGTGCTCGAGTCCGTGACGACCTACGGCATCTGAGGCACGGTCCCGACGGCGTACGTCTAGGCGGGGCCGAGCCTGATCCCGTCCGCGATGCGGGTGACCAGGTCGGCCAGGCCGGCGTCGTCGACCTCACGGCCGGTGACGGCGATCTCGACCTGGGCGTTGTCCGACCCGGTCAGGTCGAGCCAGGTGAGGTAGCCGTGGCGCAGGTGGTTGGAGGTGACATAGCTGAAGTGGAGGCTGTCGTCGGTCTGGTCGAGGATCTCGAGGTTGTCCTCGTCCTCGTCCAGCTCGTCGATGCGGCGGTCGAGGGTCCAGTCGATCGAGCGCCGGTTGCTCAGCACCTGCTCCACCCGGAGGACGTAGCCGAAGGTGGGCACCTCCGGCGGGCGCCACTGCCACTCGCTGAGCGAGTTCACCGAGAAGGCCCAGCCCCTCGGGACCGGGAGGGTCATCGCGAAGTCACCCGTGCCGACCTGCTGGTCGACCAGGTCCAGCCCCGGGGCGAGGGCCGCGGTCGCGGGGTCGGGCAGGAGCTGGGGCACCGGGTCGATCGGCAGGCTGGGCGAGTGCGCGGCGACCGGGGTCGGCGCGCCGCTGCCCGGCGGGTTCTCGGCGACGGCCAGGGAGACCACGAACCCGCCACCGACGCCCAGCGCCAGCAGCAGCCCGAGCATCGCCGGCCCCCGCCATGTCACGCCGGACAATCTAGGACACCACGCCGCCCGTGGCGCCGCGCATGCCGTCCCCCACGCGCCGGATCAGGTCGCGGGTGCCCGGGACGTCCCGCTCGCGGCCGTGCACGACGATCTCCACGTCGGCCTGGCCGCTGGCGTCGAGGTCGAGCCAGCGCATGAAGCTGTGCCGGGCGTTTCCCTCGTTGCTGCGGTAGGTGTACTCCAGCGAGTCGCCGCCGCGGTCGACGATGACGACGTCGCTCTGCTCGTCGCGCAGCCGCTCGATCCGGATGTCGATGGCATCCTCGATGGTGATGTCCTGGCTGTCGATCTGCTCGATGCGCATCACATAGCTGTTGTTGGACGTGCCCGGCCGCTTCCACTTCCACTCGTTGCTGGCGTTGGCGTTGGTCGTCCAGCCGGCGGGTGCGGGGAAGGTGATCTCGAACTTGCCGGCGCCCAGGGTGGCCGACTTCATCGCGATGCCCGGCTCGAGCGGATCGTCGTCGGGATCCACGGCGTAGGGCGTGGGTGCCTCGATGGGCAGCTCGGGGCGCTGCGCGGGCACCGGGGCCGGGACGCCGACCCCGATGGTCTCGTCCCGTGTCGATCCTGATGCGGCATAGCCGCTCCCGGTGCCGATCGCCACGAGCGCGACGAGCACCGCAGGCCCCCGCCATTGCATGGGTCCAACCTAGCCGGAGCCGGTGGCGATGCGCGCCGCCGGAGTGTGCGGGGCCCGTGGCCGACGGGGGAGCCCGACCTCCTACGGTGGCCCCATGCTCCTCCGTGACGTGCGCCTGGTCGCCCTGACCGAAGCGACGTCCGCGCGCGTCGACGTGCGTGTCGACGACGGACGGGTCGTCGAGGTCGGCGGCGGGCTGGCGCAGGCGGTGGGTGAGTGGTCGTACGACGCGCGCGGGGGCTGGCTGATGCCGGGCCTGTGGGACCAGCACGTCCACCTCGGCCAGTGGACCCTCGCGTCCCTCCGGCTCGACCTGGGACCCGCCCGCTCGAGCGCCGACGCCGTGGCGCTGGTGCGCGAGCGGCTCGAGGAGTGGCCCGACCACCCCGTCATCGGCTGGGGCCACCGGCCCACGGCCTGGCCCGACAACCCCGCGGTCTCCGACCTCGACGAGATCGACACCGACCAGCCGATCGTGCTCATCGCCGGCGACGGCCACCACGGCTGGCTCAACACGATCGCCCTGCACATGCTGGCGCTGCCGACCCGCGACAGCATGGTGAGCGAGGCGGAGTGGTTCCTGGCCTACGGGCGGCTCGCCGGGGTCGTCGGCTCCGACGGCACCAGCTCCGAGGCCTACCGCCGCTCCATGGAGGCGGCGGCCGCGCAGGGCGTGGTGGGGCTCGTCGACCTCGAGTTCAGCGGCGGTGTCGCCGACTGGGTGGCGCGCTGGGCCGAGGGTGCGGACCTGCTCCGGATCCGCCACGCCTGCTATGCCGACGGCCTCGACGACGTGCTCGGGCGTGGCCTGCGCTCGGGTGACCCGCTCGACGGCTCGCTCCGCGACGCAGGGCGATTGACGATGGGGCCGCTCAAGATCATCAGCGACGGCTCGCTCAACACCCGCTCCGCGTGGTGCTGCGAGCCCTACGCGGACAAGGCCGTCCCCGGCGCCGAGGAGGGCCAGCCCAACCAGACGCCGGCCGAGCTGCGTGCGCTGCTCGCGCGAGCGGCCGCCGGTGGGCTCGACGTCGCGGTCCACGCCATCGGCGACCGGGCCGTCACCGAGGCGCTCGACGCCTTCGAGGAGACCGGCGCCCGCGGCGGCATCGAGCACGTGCAGCTCACCACGCACGACGACGTACGCCGCATGGCCGACCTCGGCGTCCGCGCGAGCGTGCAGCCGGCGCACCTGCTCGACGACCGCGACGTCACCGAGCGATTGTGGCCCGGTCGCGGCGAGCGGTGCTTCCCGCTGCGCTGGATGCTGGATGCAGGCGTCGACGTGGCGCTCGGCTCGGACGCCCCGGTCTCGCTGCTCGACCCGTGGCTGGCGGTGGCCGCCGCCGTCCACCGCTCCGGCGACGACCGTGAGCCGTGGCACCCCGAGCAGTCGATCACCGCCCGGGAGGCCCTCGCCTCCTCGACCGACGGCTGGGGGACCGTGGCCGTCGGCCATCCCGCCGACCTGGTCCTGCTCGACGCCGACCCGCTCGCGGGGGGCTCGGACCGCGAGCACGCCCTGCGGTTGCGGGGCTTCGCCGACCACGTCGTGGCGACCTGGGTCGCCGGTGAGGCGGCGTACGAGCGCGGCTGACCCCGTCGTGCGCGTCGGAGCCCCGCTGTAACGCCGTGTTACAGCAACTACCCCCCCCGTTGCATCAGGGTGGGTACACCCGCTAACACGGCGTTACAGCGGGCGCGGGCCCGACCTCAGGCCAGCGCGAGCGTCGCATCCAGCACGAACGCCGGGTCCTCGAGCCGATCGCCGTAGACCTCGCGGAGCTGGCCGACGCGGTAGCGGACGGTCTGGGCGTGGACGAAGAGCTCCTCCGCGACGGCGTCGCGCCGGCCGTGGTGGAGCAGCCAGCTGCGGAGCGTGTCGGTGAGCTTGTCCGCGGTCGAGGGCCTGAGGTCGGCGAGGGGTGCGAGCACCCGGGCCCGCAGGTCGGCGCGCGCGTCGCCGTCGGCGGACAGGACCAGCGCGGCGAGGTGGTCGTCGGAGTCCACCAGGCCCTCGAGCCCCAGCGCCGCGCAGCGCACCGCGCGGCGGTAGGAGGCCGCCGCCTCCAGCCACGGCGTGCTCGGGCCGACGACAGCCTCGGTGCCCCGGAGCGCGCGCAGCACCGTACGTCGAGCGGTGTCCGACCCGGCGCCGGGCACCAGCAGGCAGGCCTGCCCGTCGGGGAGCCCGGGGATGTCGTCGGTGGGTTGGAGGACGCGCTGGTCCAGGGCGGTGAGGGCGTGGGACACCTGCGACTCCGGGAGGACGACCGCCGCCAGGGTCCCGGGTGGCTGCCAGTCGGCGCGCTCGGCCGCGGCGTTGATCGCGTCGGCCGGAGCACCGGTGAGCAGGGCCAGTGCCAGGCGCTCGAGGTTGCGCTGCCGGACGCGGCCGCTGCTCTCGAGCTCATCGGTGTGCCCGGCGACCGAGGCCGCGGAGAGCTCGTCGATGTAGGCGAAGACCAGCTCCGCGAAGCGCGCCAGCTGGCCGGAGTCGACGCCGGCCCCGACCGCGACGTCGGCCATCTCGCGCCACGAGGCGCGGGCGCCGATGCGGTAGGCGGAGAGCAGTGCCTCGACCGACCGTCCGGCACGCGCCTCGCCCCGACCGAGCTGGTAGGCGCCCTCGATCGCCGGTGCCTTCGAGGCGTCGGCGTCCTGCCGGGTCGCGAGGGTGAGGAAGCCGCCGAGGGCCAGCTGCACGGCGTTGCGGATGACCTCTCCCATCCGGCCGCTCCACGCGCCGGCATAGCTCGGCACCTCCTCGACGATCCGCAGCACCGCGCTGTCGGCGACCTCGGCCAGGCGCGACCGCAACGCGGCCGCGACCTGCGGGTCGAGGCCCACAATCGTGTCGAATTGTGTGTCCGAGCGCACAGGGCGGGGGGCCATGGGGTCTCCTGAGGTGTCCTTTGTTCGCAGCGAACAAGAGCGTAGCCCAGATTCACGTGCCGCAGGCAGGTAATCGCGTGCCGATCCGACCATATTGATACCTATGACCACGACCCTCGAGCCGCCCGCAGGCAGCACCCGACGGAGCCGACGCCTGGGTGATCACCTGGTGCGGGTCGCCGAGGCGGCCACCACGCCCTACCTTCCGGCCGACTTCATGGACCTCTTCGCCCCGCTGCGCTCGGGCGCCGACCTCCGCGGTCGCATCGAGTCCGTGACCCCCGAGACCGCCGACGCGGCCACCATCGTGATCCGCCCCGGCGCCGACTGGGCCGGCCACGTGCCGGGGCAATACCTCCGCATCGGCATCGACGTCGACGGCGTACGCCAGTGGCGCGCGTATTCGCTGACCCACGGTCCGCGCAGCGACGGCCGGATCTCGATCACGGTCAAGGCCGTGCCCGACGGTCTCGTCAGCAACCACCTCGTCCACCAGGCCGTGCCCGGCACGCTCGTCCACCTCGAGCAGGCGGCCGGCGAGTTCGTCCTGCCGCCCGCAGGCGGCAGGTTCCTCATGGTGACCGCCGGATCGGGCATCACGCCGGTCATCGGCATGCTGCGCAACCTGTTCCCGAGCACCGATGACGGGGTGTTGCGTCCCGAGCGCAGTGCGGTCCACGACATCGTGGTGGTGCACGTCGCGCCGAGTCACCCCGACTCGATCTTCATCCGCGACCTCGAGGCGCTCGACGCCGCCGGTGCGATCCGCCTCGTCGCGCGCTACGACGACGAGCACGGCGTCCTCGACGTCGACCACCTCGCCGACCTGGTGCCCGACCTCGCCGAGCGCACGACGCTCGCCTGCGGCCCCGCCGGTCTGCTCGACGCCCTCGCCTCCCACCACGAGGCCGCCGGGATCACCCTCACCACCGAGCAGTTCCGCACCGCCCGTGTCGAGCCCGGCGCCGGCGGCACCGTCTCGTTCGCCTCCGGCACCACGCTCGACCTCGACGGCGCGACGTCCATCCTCGACGCAGCCGAGGAGTCCGGCATGTTGATGCCGAGCGGCTGCCGGATGGGTATCTGCATGGGCTGCGTCCTGCCGCTGCGCGAGGGCAGCGTCCGTGACCTGCGCAACGGCGCCATCACCACCGCGGTCCCCGGCGAGAGCGGCGCGATCAAGGTGCAGACCTGCATCAACGCCGCCGCCGGTCCCTGCCACCTCGACCACTGACCCAGACCTCCCCCGACACCCCAGGAGATCGACATGACGACCATCCAGAAGAAGTCCGCGCTCCCCGGCCAGGCCAACCCCATCGCGCACCTCACCGAGGCCGACATCGAGCAGATCGGCGTCGAGCTCGACGCGATCCGCCAGGACGTCCTCGACTCGCGCGGAGCCGCCGACGCGGCCTACATCCGCAAGGTCATCGACCGCCAGCGCAAGATCGAGCTCGGCTCGCGTGCGGTGCTGCTCTTCAGCGCCTTCCCGCCGGCCTGGGTGCTCGGCACCGCCGGCCTGAGCATCGCCAAGATCCTCGACAACATGGAGATCGGGCACAACATCCTCCACGGCCAGTGGGACTGGATGCGCGACCCCAAGATCCACTCCAGCACGTGGGAGTGGGACATGGCCTCGCCGGCCGCGCAGTGGAAGCACAGCCACAACGAGGTGCACCACACCTACACCAACGTGGTCGGCAAGGACAACGACCTCGGCTACGGCATCATGCGCGTCGACGAGGACCAGACCTGGGCGCC
>JBBSOR010000082.1:0-17803 GCA_038259535.1 Propionibacteriales bacterium
ATACCTGTTCTGGAACTGTCGCGGGCTCTCACCCACGATCTCGCTGAAGGTCGAGCTGAACGACCCGAGGCTGCTGTAGCCCACGAGGTGGCAGACCTCGGTGACGGTCAGGTTGGCCGCTCGCAGGAGGTCCTGGGCGCGCTCGATGCGGCGTGCGGCGAGATAGGCCGCGGGAGTGGTCCGGTAGGTGGTGGCGAACGAGCGCACGAAGTGGAAGCGGCTCATCCTGGCCAGCGAGGCGAGGTGGTCGAGGTCGAACGGCTCGTCGAAGTGGCGGTCGAGGTGGTCGCGCGAGCGACGCAGGTGGACCAGCACGTCGGCGGGCACCCTGCGCTCGCTCATCCGAGGAGCGCCTCGACGGCGCCCCGGAACACCGAGGTGTGGGCGGCGACGTGGTCTTGCGTGTGGAAGGGGGAGAAGAGCGACATGTTGTGGAACGGCGCCAGCAGCACGCCGCGGTTGACCGTCCACAGGTGGAAGAAGGCGTCCAGCTCCTCGTCGACGGCGGCGGCCGCCTCGGCGCCGCCACGCGGGGGCGGGCAGAACCAGTACTCGGCGCGGCAGCCGAGCCGCTGCACGTGCCACGGGAGGTCGTGGTCGTCGATGACCCCGCGGATGCCGTCGGTGAAGAGCTCGGCGAGCGGGATGGCGACGTCGAAGTCCTCCTGGCGCAGGGCGTGGGACAGGGTGGCCCGGACCGCCGCCATCGCGAGCGCGGATCCGGACAAGGTCCCGCCGACGCCGGCGACGTCGATGTCGTGGCCCAGCATCGGGCCCTCCAGCCGGGCAGCGACCTCGGCCGTCATGCCGTACGCCGCCACCGGGATGCCCCCGCCGATGGGCTTGCCGATCACGACGAAGTCGGGCTCGAGGTCCCAGGCCGCAGTGGCGCCGCCGGGGCCGGCGCAGATCGTGTGGGTCTCGTCGTTGACGAGCAGCACGCCGTGGCGTCGGGTGATCTCACGGACGGCGACCAGGTAGCCCTCGTCGGGGAGCACGATGCCGATGTTGGTCAGCGCCGGCTCCATGAGCAGGCACGCGACGTCACCTTCCGCCAGCCGCGCCTCGAGTGCCTCGAGGTCGTTGAAGGGCACCACAGCGGTCGTGAGGGCGACGTCGACCTGCGGCCCGAGGGCACCGGGACGCGCGACCACCCGGTCACCGGCGCGGCCGTGCTCCAGCACCCCGAGGGTCTCGTCAACCGTGCCGTGGTAGCACCAGTCCATCACCGCGATCCTCGGTCGGCCGGTGAGGTGGCGGGCGAAGCGCAGCACGAAGCGGTTGGCGTCCGTCGCAGTCATCGCCATCTGCCACCGGGGCAGGCCGAAGCGACGGCTGAGCTCGCCGGCGACCCAGGAGGCGTCGGTCGAGGGGAGCATGGTGGTGATGCCGCGCTCGGTGCGTTCGCGCACGGCGTCCGCGACCGCCGGCAGGCAGTGACCCGTCATCGAACCGGTGTCACCCAGGCAGAGGTCGACGTAGTCGATGCCGTCGACGTCGGTGAAGCCACCTCCGGCCGCGGACTCGACGAAGAGCGGGAAGGACCCGGGCCACCGGGTCATCCACGGCATCGGCACGCCGGCCAGCAGGTGCTCACCGGCCTCGACCGCGAGGCGTGCCGAAGTCGGGTGCAGGTCGATGAACCGCTGCTCCTCCTCGGCGTGCAGCCTCGCGAGCCGATCCCGGTCGATGCGGGTCACCACACACTCACAGCGCGCTTCCGACGTACTTGGTCTCGAGGTACTCCTCGATGCCCTCGAAGCCGCCCTCGCGGCCGAAGCCGGAGTGCTTGACGCCACCGAAGGGGGCCGCGGGGTTGGAGACGATGCCGGTGTTGACCCCGACCATGCCGAACTCCAGTGCCTCGCTCACCCGCAGCACGCGGGCGTGGCCACGGGAGAAGACGTAGGCGACCAGTCCGTACTCGGTGTCGTTGGCGCGCTCGATCGCCTCGGCCTCGCTGTCGAAGGTCATGATCGGTGCGACGGGTCCGAAGATCTCCTCGCGCAGGACCCGCGCCGAGCGGGGTACGTCGACCAGCACGGTCGGTGGGTAGAAGTGGCCCGGGCCATCGGGGACCGTGCCGCCCACCAAGGCCTTCGCCCCCGCGGAGACCGCGTCCTCGACGAGCGCGTGCACGCCCGCGCGGGCCTTCGCGGTGATCAGGGGACCGACGTCGATGCCGTCCTCGGTGCCGTCGCCGACCGTGAGGGCGCCCATCCGCTCCGCCAGTCGCCCTGCGAACTCCTCCGCGACGGACGAGTGGACGAGGAAGCGGTTGGCCGAGGTGCAGGCCTCACCGATGTTGCGCATCTTGGCGAGCATCGCTCCGTCGACGGCGGCGTCGAGGTCGGCGTCGCCGAAGACGATGAAGGGAGCGTTGCCGCCGAGCTCCATCGAGACCCGCAGCAGCTGCTCGGAGGCCTGGGAGACGAGCACCTTGCCGACGGCCGTGGATCCGGTGAACGTCAGCTTGCGCAGGCGCGGGTCGCGGATGATCGGCTCGCAGACCCCGCCGGAGTCGGTGGTGGTCACGATGTTGAGCACGCCCGCGGGGAGCCCCACCTCCTCCATCAGCGCGGCCAGGGCGAGCATCGTCAACGGCGTCTCGTGGGCGGGCTTGATCACCATCGTGCACCCGGCCGCGATGGCGGGCCCGATCTTGCGGGTGCCCATCGCGAGCGGGAAGTTCCACGGTGTGATCATCAGCGTCGGGCCCACGGGCGCCTTCATGGTGATCAGGCGGGAGCTGCCCGAGGGCGCGGTGGCGTAGCGGCCGTGGATGCGGACCGCCTCCTCGGAGAACCAGCGGAAGAACTCGGCGCCGTAGGTCACCTCGCCCTTCGCCTCGGCCAGCGTCTTGCCCATCTCGAGCGTCATCAGCCGGGCGAAGTCGTCGGCGCGCTCGGTGAGCAGCTCGAAGGCGCTGCGCAGGATCTCGCCACGGACCCGCGGCTCGGTGGCGGCCCACTCCTTCTGCGCGCCGGCCGCCGCGGCCAGGGCACGCTCGCCGTCCGCGGGCGTGCCGTCCGCGATGCGGGCGAGCACCTCGTCGTTCGCCGGGTTGGTCACCTCGAACGTGGCGCCGCCGGTGGCGTCCTGCCACTCGCCGGCGATGAGGAGCTGTCGGGGCACGGTCTCGATCACATCAGCCATGTCAGCAGCCTCTCACTGGCTCCCGGCGGCCGCCGCGTCGAAGGCGGCCTCGAAGATGTCGAGGCCCTCCGACAGGAGACGGTCGTCGATGGACAGCGGGGGCAGGAAGCGGAAGACGTTGCCGAACGTGCCGCAGGTCAGGGTCACCAGGCCCTGGGCCGAGCAGGCCCGGTGGACGGCCCCGGCGAGTGCCGCGTCCGGCGTACGTCCGGGGCCGTCACTGACCAGCTCGACGGCCAGCATCGCCCCGCGTCCCCGGACCTCGCCGACCCGGTCGGGGTGGCGGTCGGCCAAGGCCTGCAGGCGCGGCACGAAGAGCGCCTCGATCTCGCGGGCCCGCCCGGGCAGGTCGAGGTCCTCCATGGTCCCGATGGCCGCCAGCGCGGCGGCGCACGCCACCGGGTTGCCGCCGTAGGTGCCGCCGAGCCCACCGACGTGGACGGAGTCCATCAGCTCGGCTCGGCCGGTGACCGCGGCCAGCGGGAGTCCGCCGGCCATGCCCTTGGCGGTCGTCAGCAGGTCGGGCACGACGCCCTCGTGGTCGCTGGCGAACCAGTCGCCGGTGCGCGCGAAGCCGGTCTGGATCTCGTCGGCGATGAAGAGGATCCCCTGCTCGCGGCACCAGTCGACGACCTGTGGCAGCCAGCCCGGCGGTGGGACGATGAAGCCACCCTCGCCCTGGATCGGCTCGATCAGGACGGCTGCGCAGTTGTCCTCACCGACCTGTGCGTGCACGGTGGTGACGAAGGCGTCGAAGGCCTCGTCCGCGCAGGCTTCGGCGCCGCCCGGCCAGCGGTAGGGGTAGGCCATCGGTGCGCGGTAGATCTCGCCGGCGAACGGTCCGAAGCCCTGCTTGTAGGGCATGTTCTTGGCGGTCAGGGCCATCGTGAGGTTGGTGCGCCCGTGGTAGGCGTGGTCGAAGACCACGATCGCATCGCGACCTGTGTGGTGGCGCGCGACCTTGACCGCGTTCTCCACCGCCTCGGCGCCGGAGTTGAAGAGCGCCGAGCGCTTCTCGTGGCTGCCGGGGGTGAGCTCGGCGAGCTTCTCGCAGACCTCGATGTATTCCTCGTAGGGCGTGACCATGAAGCAGGTGTGGGTGAAGTCGGCGACCTGGCGCTGCACCGCCTCGACCACGCGGGGTGCGGCGTTGCCGACCGTGGTGACGGCGATGCCGGAGCCGAAGTCGATCAGCTGGTTGCCGTCGACGTCGCGGAGGATGCCGCCGCCCGCCTGCTCGACGTAGATGGGGAGCGTGGTGCCGACGGCGGCCGAGACCGCAGCGACCTTGCGCGCCTGGAGCTCCCGCGAGCGCGGACCGGGGATCTCAGTGGCCAGGATCCTCTCCTGCGAGAGCGTCACGCCCGCCCCTCCGTCCGGTCCTCGAGGCTCCACGCGGACCCGTAGCCCTCGGGCTTCGGCGCGGCCAGCAGGTCGAGGAAGGGCCGGGGCGCGAACGCCTCGGGGCCGAGCACGCCCGAGCCGGACCACGTGCCGTCGGAGAGCAGCTCGAGGGCCACCACCGGGTTGATCGCGGTCTGCCACACCACGCACTGCGCGCCGTAGTCGCGCATCGAGTCGGCGTTGTCGACCACGTGGTAGAGGTAGGTCGACCGGGGCGCACCGTCCTTGCCGGTGCCGGTGACGAGCAGGCCGGCGCACGTCTTGCCCTCCATCCGCGGCCCGATGGTCGCGGGGTCGGGCAGGCACGCCGCGACCACGTCGCGCGGCGAGACCTCCACGCCCTTGACCGACACCGTGTCGGTCGAGTCCAGGCCCAGGGTGTGCAACGTCCTCAGGATGGCGATCATCTCCTCGCCGAGGCCGTACTTGAAGGTCACCCGGTCGGCCTCGACCCACCGTGGCATGAGGAGGACCTCCTCGTGCTCGACGTGCACGCACTCGACCGGGCCGATGCCCTCGGGGAAGTCGAAGACCTCGGGCTCGGAGAAGGGAGGCAGCGTGAAGAACCCCGCCTCGAGGTCACCGCCGCCGCGCTCCCGCTCCCACACCACGGGCGGGTTCAGGCACTCCTCGATGATCGTCCACATCGAGAAGCCGGGGGCGAACACCTCGTTGCCGTCGTCGTCGCGGATCACCAGGTTGGCGCCGTCTCGAGTGCCGAGCTCGTCGATGTGGTCGAAGAGCTCGTCGGCGGCGTAGCGGGCGAAGACGTCGGACAGCCCCGGCTCGACCCCGATCCCGAGGAGGGCGAGGCGTCCCGCGGCCTCCCACTCGCCGGCGCGGGCGAACTGCTCGTCGCCGAGCTTGACGCCCACCTGTTCGTTGGGCGCCTCCGGATGGCGCCGGGACAGGCTCATCGCCATGTCGAGGTAGTTCGCGCCGGCCGCCAGCGCCCCGGTGAAGATCGGCATCACGAAGCGTGGGTCGACGGCGTTGAAGACGTGGCTGGCCCGCACCTCGCGGGCCAGTGCTGCCACCGCATCGGCGTCGGAGGCATCGACCTGTGCGGCGCTGAAGCGCTCCTCACCACTGCGGCGCCCGCTTGCGGCGGCCACCGTGTGCTCGGCGCGTGCGATGTCGTAGTCGGCGACGATCCACGCCTCGAAGAAGTCGCGCTCGACAGCGATCCGGGCGGCGGCGTCACCGACGCCTCCTGCCCCGACCATCAGCACCCTCATCGGCGCTGGACGTGTGGTGGGCATGTCACTCCTTTGAACTCATTCCTTGGTCCTGGACGCCCGGATCGAGCTCACGAACTGCGCGCCGACCACCAGCAGGACGGCGAGCACGAACATGGAGAAGCCGATCACGTTGGCCTCGGCAGGGATCCCGCGGCGCGAGGCGACGTAGACGAACTTGGGGAAGGTGGACTCGTTGCCGGAGACGAAGTTGGTGATGATGAAGTCGTCGAAGGACAGCGAGAAGGCGAGCATCGCGGCGCCGAGGACGCCGGGCAGGATCAGCGGGAAGGTGACCTTCCAGAAGGTCTGCACCGGGCTGGCGTAGAGGTCCTGCGCCGCCTCCTCGATCCGTGGGTCGAGGGACTGGATCCGGGCCTTGACCGTCACCACCACGAAGCTCAGGCAGAACATGATGTGGGCGAAGACGATCGTGCCGAACCCGAGGCTGAGGCCGACCTTGGAGAAGCCCTGCACGAAGATCGTCAGCAGCGCAGCTCCCATCACGATCTCCGGTGTGGCCATCGGCACGAAGATCAACACGTTGCTCGTCGCCTTGCCGCGGAACGTGTAGCGCACCATCGCCAGGGCCATCATCGTGCCGAGCACGGTCGCGACGACGGTCGAGATCGCCCCGACCTGCAGGGACGTGACGAGTGACTCGCAGGCGCCGCTCACCCGACACGGGTCCTGCCAGTGCCGCCAGGTGAAGCCCTGCCACACGATGTTGGTCTTGCCGTGGTCGTTGAAGGAGAAGGCGAAGGTGTAGGCGACGGGCAGGAACAGGTAGAGCAGGACGAGGATCGCCGACAGCATCGCGAAGTGGCTCGCCAGCCAGAACTGGGCGCGCTTGACTGCCGACGGCCTGTACGGCGTGTGGTTCGTCGTGGCGCTCATCTCACACCAGCTCCTCGGTGCCGAAGCGGCGGACGTAGAGGAAGACCATGACCAAGATGGCGGCCATCAGTGTGAACGACAGCGCGGCCGCCACCGGATAACCGCCCGGGACGGCGAGGAACTGATCGTTGATGACGTTGCCGACCATCTTGCCCCGTTGGGGGCCGAGCAGCTCCATGTTGACGAAGTCGCCGGCCGCTGGGATGAAGGTCAACAGCGTGCCGGCCAGCACGCCGGGCATCGACATCGGCAGCGTCACCGTGCGGAAGGTCGTGAACCCGTTGGCGTAGAGGTCGCCACCTGCCTCGATCACCCGCGGGTCGGCCCGCTCCAGTGAGGCATAGATGGGCAACACCATGAAGGGCAGGAAGTTGTAGGTCAGGCCGGCGATGACCGCGACCGGCGTGTTGATGATGTGTCCGCCGGGCAGCAGGTGCACGAAGTTCAGCACGCTGGCCACCGGGCCCTCGTCGGCGAGGATCTGCGACCACGCGAAGGTGCGCAGGATGAAGGAGGTGAAGAAGGGCGCGATGACACAGATCATCATCAGGCCGCGCCACTTGCCGGCCTTGAACGCCATGGCGTAGGCGAGGGGATAGGCCACGACGAACGCCAGGAACGTCGCGAGCCCGGCATAGAGGAACGACCGCGCGAAGTGCGGGGCGTAGTCGGTCAGGGCACTGACGTAGTTGGAGAAGTTCAGGTCGGCGTAGTAGTAGCCGGGGAATCCCGGGAAGCGGCTCTGGAGGCTGACCGCGGCCAGCTGCACCAGGGGCAGCACGAAGAAGACGCCGAGCCAGAGCGCGCCGGGGAGGAGCAGGGCATAGGCCGTCCAATTCCGCCTGGCGGCGTCGGGGGCCGGGGCTGGGGCGGCGGGTTCGCTCCCCGGATCCTCGAGCACCTCGGCGACGGCTGTCATGTCTCGTCCGCGGGCACACCGAAGGCGTGGCTGGGGTTCCACGTCAGCCAGACCTCGTCGCCGGGGCGCAGGTCGAGCGGATCGACGTCAAGGTTCTGCTCGTAGCAGGACCAGGTGGTGCCGCTGGGCATGTCGACCAGATAGCTCGTGGCCACGCCGAGGAACGACACGTCCCGGATGACGCCCTTGACGTCGTTGCCCGCGCCCTCGGGCTGCTTGCGTGAGACCGTCACCTTCTCCGGACGTACGCCGAAGAGCACCTCGCCGTCCTGCACCTGCGAGCGGGCCTTCAGGATCTTCACCGGCGTGCCGAGGACATCGGCCACCAGGTAGTCGCCGTCGAAGTCCCTGATGGTGCCGACGCCCGTGTTGGCCTGACCGAGGAAGTTGGCGACGAACCGCGTCAGCGGAAGGTCGTAGAGCGCCGCCGGTGCGCCGAGCTGCTCGATGTGACCCTTGTTCATCACCGCGACCGTGTCGGCCATCGTCATGGCCTCCTCCTGGTCGTGGGTGACGTGGATGAAGGTGAGGCCGACCTCGGTCTGGATGCGCTTGAGCTCGACCTGCATCTCGCGGCGAAGCTTGAGGTCGAGGGCGCCGAGCGGCTCGTCGAGCAGCAGCACCTCCGGGCGGTTGACCAGTGCCCGCGCCAGGGCGACGCGCTGCTGCTGCCCGCCGGAGAGCTGGGCGGGCTTGCGGCCGGCGAACTGCGTCATCTGCACCAGCTCGAGGGTGTCGTCCGCGAGCTGTGCGGCGTCCTTCTCCTTGCGACGCTTGGGACCGAACGAGACGTTGTCGCGGATGGTCAGGTGCGGGAACAGCGCGTAGGACTGGAAGACCGTGTTGACCGGGCGCTCGTAGGGGCGTGAGCCCGTCAGGTCGGTGTCGCCGATCACCACCCGGCCGGCCGTCGGCTGCTCGAGTCCGGCGATCATCCGCAGCGTGGTCGTCTTGCCACAGCCTGACGGGCCGAGCAGGGCGAAGAAGGACCCCCGCGGGACGTGCAGGTCGATGTCGTCGACGGCGGTGAAGTCACCGAACGCCTTGGTCACGCTTTCGAGCTGGAGGTCGCCTCGCGCCTCGCGGAATCCGGCCATGTCAGTTCCCCATCACCTTCGTGGACCACAGATCGGCGAACGCGATGTCCTCGTCCGCGTTGAGCACCCGGAAGGACTGGATGTTGTTCTTGGCGATGTAGTCGGCCGTGGGGAAGATGAAGGGGCTCTCGGCCAGGTCCGGGTCGATCTTCTCCATCTCGGCCTGCGCTCCGTCGACCGGACAGACGTAGTTGACCCACGCCGCGACCTCGGCGGCCACCGCTGGGTCGTAGTAGTAGTTCATCAGCGTCTGGGCGTTGCTGCGATGGGTCGAGGTGATCGGGACCATCATGTTGTCCGACCAGAGCGTCCCGCCCGACTCGGGGATGGTGAAGGTCCAGTTGGGGTCCTCGGTGTCGGCCGCCAGGACGAAGATGTCGCCGCTCCACGTGATGCCGGCGACCGCGTTGCCGCTGGTGAGGTCCTCGAGGTAGGAGTTGCCCTTCACCTTCCGGATGTAGCCGTCCTCGATCTTGCCCTCGATGAAGTCGAGAGCACTCTCGAACTCGGCCTTGCCCCAGCCGCTGCTGATGTCGACGCCTTGCGACTGCATCACCAGGCCGGCGGTGTCACGGAACTCCGAGAGCACCACGACCCGGCCCTTGAGGTCGTCGGCCCAGAGGTCGTCGAGCGACTTGAGCTCCCGCCCGATCTTGGCCTTGTTGTAGCCGATCCCGGCGAAGCCGCTCTGCCACGTGATCGAGTTCATCCGGCCCGGGTCGAACGAGACGTCCTTGAGGGGCTGGAGGAGGTTGTTGACCACGTTGGGCATCTGGATCAGCTCGAGCGGCTGGCAGAGCTGGTCGCGGATCACGCGCGCGGCCATCCAGTCGGTGAGGGTGAAGATGTCGCGGTCGATGCTCTGGCCGGCGCGCAGCTGCGGTCCTACCTTGGCGTAGTAGGAGTCGTTGTCGTCGACGTCCTCGCTGTAGCTGACCTCGATCCCCGTCTGCTTCATGAAGGCGTTGAGGCTCGGCGAGCTCGTTTCCTTGCCGTTCATGTCGATGTAGGCCGTCCAGTTGGCCCACTTGAGGGTCTTCTCCGAGCCGGAGACGTCCTTCGGCAGCTTCAGGCTCGCCGCACCTCCCGAGGGAGGCACCGGCGGCGCACAGCCCGTCAGGGCGAGTCCGGCGCCGGCCGCCACGCTTGTGCCCAGGAGCGCACGTCGGCTCAGCCCCCCGGATGCCGCCGCGGTCAGCGCCGCGGCCGGGGGAGACAGGTGGCGCCGCGAACGGCGTGGGATGGGTGTCATCAGTGAAGTCCTCCGCTAGCCCCGAGTGGTCCTGTGTCGTGCGTGGCGCGTGTGCTCAGCTCTCGATGTTGGCCATGACGTGCTTGATGCGGGTGTAGTCCTCGAAGCCGTACATCGACAGGTCCTTGCCGTATCCGGATTTCTTGTAGCCACCGTGTGGCATCTCGGCGACGAGCGGGATGTGGGTGTTGATCCACACGCAGCCGAAGTCGAGGGCCTTCGACATGCGCATCGCGCGCCCGAAGTCCTTGGTCCACACCGACGAGGCGAGCCCGTAGTCGACACCGTTCGCCCAGCGGATCGCCTCCTGCTCGTCGGTGAAGCGCTGCACAGTGATGACGGGGCCGAAGATCTCGTTCTGGATCGCGTCGTCGTCCTGCAGGAGGCCGGACAGCACGGTCGGCTCCAGGAAGAAGCCGTCACCGAGGTCCGTGCGCCGGTTGCCCCCGGCCGACACGGTCGCGTGCGTGGGGAGGTTCTCGATGAAGCCGCTGACGTGCGCGAGCTGGCGGCGGTTGTTGACCGGGCCGAAGAGTGCGTCCGGGTCGTCGGGCAGCCCGACGGGTGCGGAGCTCTTCGCATAGTCGGCGAGTGCCGCGACGAAGTCGTCGTGGATGCCGGGAGCGGCGAGGACGCGGGTGGCGGCGGTGCAGTCCTGGCCGGCGTTGAAGTAGCCGGCGATGGCGATGGCCTCGACGGCCGCCTCGATGTCCGCATCGTCGAAGACGACGACGGGCGCCTTGCCGCCGAGCTCGAGGTGGACCCTCTTGACGAGGGGAGCGGCGCTCGCCGCAACCTGCGCACCGGCGCGGACCGACCCCGTGATGGCGACCATGGCGGGGGTGGGGTGCTCGACGAGGAGGCGACCGGTCTCCCGGTCGCCGGTGATCACGTTGAGGGTGCCGGCCGGCAGGAAGCCGGAGGCGAGCTCGGCCAGGCGCAGCGTGCTCTCGGGGGTGGTGTCGCTCGGCTTGAGGACCACGGTGTTGCCGGCCGCGAGTGCCGGTCCGATCTTCCACACCGCCATCAGCAAGGGATAGTTCCACGGCGTCACCTGGCCCACGACGCCGATCGGCTCGCGCCGCACCCACGAGGTGTGACCGGCCATGTACTCACCGGCGGCACGCCCCTCGAGCACCCGCGCCGCGCCCGCGAAGAACCGCAGCTGGTCGACCATCGGGGGGATCTCCTCGCTCGCGGTGAGCGCCTTGATCTTGCCGGTGTTCTCCGACTCGAGACTGATGAGCTCCTGGGCGTGGTCCTCGATGGCGTCGGCGAATTTCAGCAGCGCCTGCTGGCGCTCGCTGGGCGTCGTGCGGCCCCACTCGCCGACGGCGTGGTCCGCGGCCGCGTAGGCCGCGTCGACCTCCTCGGCTCCACTGATGGGCGCGTGCGCGACGACCTGCCCGGTCGCCGGGTTCACGACCTCGCTGGTGGCTGCGGCACCGGAGTCGACAAAGGCGCCGCCGATGAAGTTGCGCAGCGTGCGTGGGCTTCTCACGAGGGTCCTCCCGGTCGGGTGCGGTGAAGGGAGAGTAGGCCCGGTGACGCACCAATCTCCATAGTCCCGGGTAAAGAAAGTGCGGGAAGCGCAGAATTAACCGCACTGAAATGCGGATTCCGCGTTGCGTGGCTTGCGAATCGGGCGTCCGGCACAGCACCATGTCTCCCATGAGTGATGGACCAGCGCGACTCGATGCCACCGCGAAGCGGATCATCGAGCTCCTCCAGGAGGACGGCCGGATCTCCTACGCCGCGATCGCGAAGGCGGTGGGTCTCTCGGAGGCGGCCGCCCGCGCGCGGGTGCAGAAGCTGCTCGACTCCGAGATCATGCAGATCGTCGCCGTCACCGATCCGACCCAGGTCGGCTTCACCCGCCAGGCGATGATCGGCATCCGCACCGAGGGCGACCTCACCAAGGTCGGGGACCGGATCGCCGAGGTACCCGAGGTCGACTACGTCGTCACGACGGCCGGGAGCTTCGACCTCCTCGTCGAGGTGGTGTGCGAGGACGACCCGCACCTGCTCGACGTCATCCGTCAGGTCCGCGAGCTCGAGGGAGTGGTCTCCTCGGAGACCTTCGTCTACCTCAAGCTCAACAAGCAGCACTACAACTGGGGAACACGATGAACATCCCGTCCTTCGAGGGCGAGTCCTTCGACTACCAGACCGCCGGCCGCGACCACCTGTGGTTGCACTTCACCCGGCACTCGACCTACGAGAACGGCGGCGAGATGCCGCTCATCGTCAAGGGCGAGGGACACAAGATCTGGGACAGCCACGGCCGCGAGTACATCGACGGCCTCGCCGGCCTGTTCGTGGTCCAGGTGGGCCACGGACGCGAGGAGCTGGCCGAGGCGGCCGCCAAGCAGGCGCGGGAGCTGGCCTTCTTCCCGCTCTGGTCGTTCGCCCACCCGCGTGCCGTCGAGCTCGCCGACCGGATTGCCGCGATGGCACCGGGCGACCTCAACCGCGTCTTCTTCACCACCGGTGGCGGCGAGGCCGTGGAGTCGGCCTGGAAGCTGGCCAAGCAGTACTTCAAGCTGACCGGCAAGCCCAACAAGCACAAGGTCATCTCCCGGGCGGTGGCCTATCACGGCACCCCGCAGGGCGCGCTGTCCATCACCGGCATCCCGCCGCTGAAGGAGATGTTCGAGCCTCTGGTCCCCGGTGCGCACAAGGTGCCCAACACCAACTTCTACCGGCGCCCCGACTACCTCGGTGACGACGAGAAGGCGTTCGGGCGCTGGGCCGCGGACAGGATCGCCGAGGCGATCGAGTTCGAGGGCCCCGACACAGTCGCCGCCGTGTTCCTCGAGCCGGTGCAGAACGCGGGCGGGTGCTTCCCGCCCCCTCCTGGCTACTTCGAACGCGTGCGCGAGATCTGCGACGAGTACGACGTGCTGCTGGTCTCCGACGAGGTGATCTGCGCCTTCGGTCGGGTGGGGGAGATGTTCGGGGCGACCGAGTTCGGCTACCAGCCCGACATCATCACCTGCGCCAAGGGCATGACCTCGGGCTACTCGCCGATCGGCGCGATGATCGCCAGCGACCGGCTGTTCGAGCCCTTCAAGACGGGCACTGCGTCCTACATGCACGGCTACACCTTCGGCGGTCACCCGGTCTCGTCGGCCGTCGCGCTGGCCAACCTGGACATCTTCGAGCGCGAGGGCCTGGTCGACCACGTCCAGCAGAACGCCCCCGCCTTCCGCTCGACGCTCGAGAAGCTGCTCGACATCCCGATCGTGGGGGACGTCCGCGGACACGGTTACTTCTACGGCATCGAGCTGGTCAAGGACCGCGAGACCAAGGAGACGTTCAACGATGCCGAGTCCGAGCGCCTCCTGCGCGGCTACCTCTCCGGAGCGCTCTGGGAGGCCGGCCTCTACTGCCGCGCCGACGACCGCGGCGACCCGGTCATCCAGCTGGCGCCGCCGCTGATCATCGGCCAGCCCGAGTTCGACGACATCGAGCAGCGCCTTCGCTCGGTGCTGACGGGGGCGCTGGCACACCTCTGAGCCGCCGCGCCGCAGATGTGCGTGGGCTCGGGGCGCCGGGGACAATGCACGGGTGAACGACGTCCAACGCCCGGCCCGCCCGCACCACAAGCTGACCGACGACGGGCGTCGCATGAGCGAGGTCCTCACCTACTCGCGCCGCGGCAGCAGGTTCACGCCGCGGCAGGGCGAGGCGTGGGCCGCGCACCAGGCGGACTGGGTGATCCCCGACGAGGCGGTGGACCGCCCCGACGTCTCCCTGGTCGAGCGCTTCGGGCGTGAGGCCCCGCTGATCGTCGAGATCGGGTCGGGCATCGGTGAGGCGACGGCCACGCTCGCGGCTGCGCGCCCCGACCACAACGTCCTGGCCCTGGAGGTGTGGCTGCCGGGGGTGGCGGACTCGCTGTGGCGGGTGGCCGAGGCGGGCGCCGACAACGTCCGCTTCTGCTCGGTCGACGCGGTCTGGTCGCTCGAGCACCTGCTCGCGCCCGAGAGCCTCACCGAGCTGTGGACCTTCTTCCCCGACCCGTGGCGCAAGACCAGGCACCACAAGCGCCGCCTCGTCACGCCCGCCAACGCCGCCCTCGCGTCCTCACGACTCGTGGCGGGCGGGACCTGGCGACTGGCCACGGACTGGGCCAACTACGCCGACCAGATGCGCGAGGTGCTCGACGCCGAGCCGAGCCTCGAGGGCGGGCGGGTCGAACGCTGGGCCGAGCGCCCGGTGACCCGCTTCGAGCGCAAGGGCGTCGAGGTCGGTCGCGACATCGCCGACTTCCGCTACCGGCGCTCAGTCGACCAGCCCGGCCCCGCGCAGCACGTGCTCGAGCCGTAGTCGCTCCGCCTCGCGGTCGGTGCCCTCGGGGAGGCTGCTCAACGTGTCGGGCACGTCCAGTGCCCGCGCGGCCTGGACCAGGAGGTCCTCGTAGGCCGCCGCCGCCCCGCGCCGTCGCGCCATGGCGGTTCCGGACCCGGGCGTCCGCACCTCGGCGCGCAGCCGCCGCAGTGAACGGGCCAGGTCCTCGATCGCGGGCCCGTCCGGAGGCGCCGGGGGAGGGCTCATCCGATCCCGGGCCCGTCGGAGCGCTCGCGAGATCTCGCTCTGGCACAGGAACAGGCCCAGCACAGCACCGAGCATCAGCGTGCACACGACGAGCCCGATCACCCCGACCATGACCTGACGGTAGGTCGGCCCGCGGTGCACCACAAGCGCCTCTCGCACCGAAGCGGCTGGTGCGGGCCGTCGGGGGTACTCTTCTGGCCGGGCCGTTCCGGTCACGGGTGGGACCTGCTGGTCGACCCCGTGAACGAGATCGATCACCCGGATCGGACGTCGACTGCTGACCTGTGCGGAGTGTTCTCCGCAGGCGTGAGCGGCAGGCCCCGACGCCCTCCACCGCTGCGATTTGGCGTGGGCGTGCGGAGTCTGTCAAGATGTTCCGGTTGCTCCGGCGGGTCGCCGGGGCGCGGCACACCTTGACTTCTGAATCGCGTCTCCTTGATCGAAACAGTCGTCTGTGTGCACCGCGCCGGATCAGAAAATCTTGATCGGAGACCCGACCAGATCCGACAACCGTCGGGTGCCACCCAGAGCTACACCGCCTCCCAGCAGGGAAGTGTTGCGAGTAACCAGCGCGACACGCCCGACCGCGGGGGTCGGAGGGTGGAGGAGAGACAGGCGGTGCTGGCCCACCAGGGGTCGAGCGCCGAAACCAGACCAGGCGTACGAGATCGAAGAGGACGCGAGAGACTTATGGCGGGACAGAAGATCCGCATCAGGCTCAAGGCCTATGACCACGAGGTGATCGACACCTCGGCGCGGAAGATCGTGGACACGGTCACCCGTACGGGTGCCAAGGTCGCCGGCCCCGTGCCGCTGCCGACCGAGAAGAACGTGTACTGCGTCATCCGGTCGCCCCACAAGTACAAGGATTCCCGCGAGCACTTCGAGATGCGCACCCACAAGCGCCTCATCGACATCATCGACCCGACGCCGAAGACCGTCGACTCGTTGATGCGTCTCGACCTGCCTGCCGGTGTCGACATCGAGATCAAGCTCTGAGGCGCGCCATGTCCAACACTTTTGAACGCAACGTGAAGGGCCTGCTGGGCACCAAGCTCGGCATGACCCAGTTCTGGGACGCCAACAACAAGGTCGTCCCCGTGACCGTGATCTCCGCGAGCACCAACGTGGTGACCCAGGTCCGCCAGCCCGAGGTGGACGGCTACAACGCCATCCAGGTCGGTTTCGGCGAGATCGAGTCCCGCAAGGTCAACTCGCCCGAGGCCGGTCACTTCACCAAGGCCGGGGTCACCCCCCGTCGTCACGTGGCCGAGATCCGCACCGCGGACGCGGCCACCTACACCGTGGGCCAGGAGCTCAGCGTGGAGACCTTCGCCGCCGGCGAGGAGATCGACGTCACCGGCACCAGCAAGGGCAAGGGTTTCGCCGGTGTCATGAAGCGCCACGGCTTCCACGGCGTCGGTGCCTCGCACGGTGCCCACCGCAACCACCGCAAGCCCGGTTCGATCGGCGCCTGCGCCACGCCGGGTCGCGTGTTCAAGGGCACGCGGATGGCTGGTCGCATGGGTAGCGACACGGTGACCACCCAGAACCTGACGGTGCACGCCGTCGACGCCGAGAAGGGCCTGATCCTGATCAAGGGCGCCGTTCCCGGCCCCCGCGGTGGTCTCGTGATGCTTCGCTCGGCCGCCAAGAGCATCGCCGTTTCCGGCAAGGAGGCCTGAGCATGGCTGTCAAGACCATCAAGGTTGATCTGCCTGCCGAGATCTTCGACGTCGAGGTCAACATCCCGTTGATCCACCAGGTCGTCGTCGCGCAGCAGGCCGCCGCACGCCAGGGCACCCACGCCACCAAGACCCGCGCCGAGGTGCGCGGAGGTGGCCGCAAGCCCTACAAGCAGAAGGGCACCGGCCGCGCCCGTCAGGGCTCGACCCGCGCCCCGCAGTTCGCCGGCGGTGGCATCGTCCACGGCCCGCAGCCGCGCAGCTACGACCAGCGCACCCCCAAGAAGATGAAGGCCGCCGCCCTGCGCGGTGCCCTCTCGGACCGGGCCCGCAACGGTCGCGTCCACGTGGTCGACTCCCTGGTGTCGGGCGACAAGCCCTCCACCAAGGCCGCGCTGTCCGCACTGGTGTCGTTGACCGACCGCGTGGGCTACCTCGTGGTGCTCGAGCGCTCCGACGCGATCACCTGGCTCTCGCTGCGCAATGCGCCCGAGGTCCACATCGTCGCCGTCGACCAGCTCAACACCTACGACGTGCTCAACTCCGATGACGTGGTGTTCACCCAGGGCGCCTACGACGTGTTCGTGGGTGGCTCCGCCGCCCCCGCCACGGCCGACCAGGTCGAGGTCACGGCGTTCGCCGCCGTGCCCGCCACCGACGAGTCCGCCGCCGACGAGGCGCCGGTCCTGCCGAAGGGTGCCAAGGCTCCGCTGAAGAGCGGCAACGCCCCCAAGGGCTACGAGGTCAAGGGCAACGCCGACTCCGGCCTCTACCACGAGCCCGACGGTCAGTGGTACGCCGCGACCGAGGCCGAGTTCTGGTTCAAGAGTGCCGACGACGCCGAGGCCGCTGGCTTCACGCGCGCCGGTGGCGCTGCCAAGGAGGACGACAAGTGAGCACGCTGCACAAGGACCACCGCGATGTCCTGATCGCCCCGGTCGTGTCCGAGAAGAGCTACGGCCTGCTCGACGCCAACAAGTACACCTTCATCGTCCACCCGGACGCCAACAAGACCGAGATCAAGATCGCGGTCGAGAAGGTCTTCGACGTCAAGGTCACCTCGGTCAACACGATCAACCGCCAGGGCAAGACGCGGCGCACCAAGTACGGCATGGGCAAGCGTCCCAACACCAAGCGCGCGATCGTCAGCCTCGCCGAGGGCCACCGCATCGACATCTTCGGAGGTCCGGTCTCCTGACCGGGCTCCTGACTAGGAACTGATTATGGCTATCCGCAAGTACAAGCCGACCACACCGGGCCGTCGTGGCTCGTCCGTGGCCGACTTCGTCGAGATCACCCGGACCACGCCCGAGAAGTCGTTGACGCGTCCGTTGCCCAAGAACGGCGGCCGCAACAACCAGGGCCGCATCACCACCCGGCACAAGGGTGGTGGGCACAAGCGCGCCTACCGCATCATCGACTTCCGTCGCTACGACAAGGACGGCGTGCCGGCCAAGGTCGCTCACATCGAGTACGACCCCAACCGCACCGCTCGCATCGCGCTGCTGCACTACGCGGACGGCGAGAAGCGCTACATCGTGGCCCCCAAGGGCCTCGAGCAGGGCATCGTCGTGGAGTCGGGCCCCAACGCCGAC
>JBBSOR010000083.1:0-17707 GCA_038259535.1 Propionibacteriales bacterium
CAGCCCGAGGCCTACGTCCCGCAGACCGACACCTACATCGAGAAGGACTCCTCGATCAACGAGGAGGTCGAGCGGCTGCGCCACAGCGCCACCAACAGCCTGCTGACCCGCCGCGACACGATCGTGGTCTCCACGGTGTCCTGCATCTACGGCCTCGGCACCCCGCAGGAATACGTCGACCGGATGCTGCGTCTCAAGGTCGGCGAGGAGCACGACCGCGACTCGGTGCTGCGCCGGCTCGTGGAGAGCCAATACACCCGCAACGACATGGCGTTCACCCGTGGCACCTTCCGGGTCCGCGGCGACACCCTCGAGATCTTCCCGGTCTATGAGGAGCTCGCGGTCCGGGTGGAGTTCTTCGGCGACGAGATCGAACGACTGATGACGCTCCACCCGATCAGCGGCGAGGTGATCTCCGACGACACCGAGCTCCACGTCTTCCCGGCCACCCACTACGTCGCCGGTCCCGAGCGGCTGGAGCGGGTCATCAAGGGCATCGAGCTCGAGCTCGACGACCAGCTGGCCACCTTCGAGAAGCAGGGCAAGCTCCTGGAGGCGCAGCGGCTGCGGATGCGCACGACCTACGACGTCGAGATGATGCGGCAGGTGGGGTCCTGCTCGGGCATCGAGAACTACTCGATGCACATGGACGGCCGCACCCGCGGCAGCGCACCCAACACCCTGCTCGACTACTTCCCCGAGGACTTCGTCCTGGTCGTCGACGAGTCGCACGTCGCGGTCCCGCAGATCGGCGGGATGTACGAAGGCGACATGTCGCGCAAGCGCAACCTGGTCGACCACGGCTTCCGGCTGCCGAGCGCGATGGACAACCGGCCGCTCAAGTTCGAGGAGTTCCTCGACCGGATCGGCCAGACGATCTACCTCTCCGCCACCCCGGGCAACTACGAGCTCGACAAGGTCGGCGGCGTCGACGAGACCGTCCAGCAGATCATCCGCCCGACCGGGCTCGTCGATCCCGAGGTCGTGGTCAAGCCCACCAAGGGCCAGATCGACGACCTGATCCACGAGATCCGCACCCGCGCCGACAAGAACGAGCGGGTCCTGGTCACGACGCTGACCAAGAAGATGTCCGAGGATCTCACCGACTACCTCCTCGACGCCGGCATCCGCACCCGCTACCTCCACTCCGAGGTCGACACGTTGCGACGCATCGAGCTGCTGCGCGAGCTGCGGATGGGCGAGTACGACGTGCTGGTCGGCATCAACCTGCTCCGCGAGGGCCTCGACCTGCCCGAGGTGTCGCTGGTGGCGATCCTCGACGCAGACAAGGAGGGCTTCCTGCGCTCCGACAAGTCCCTCATCCAGACCATCGGCCGAGCGGCGCGCAACGTGTCGGGCCAGGTCCACATGTATGCCGACAAGATCACGCCGTCGATGGAGAACGCGATCGGCGAGACCAACCGTCGACGCGCGATCCAGGTCGCCTACAACAAGGAGCGCGGCCTCGATCCCCAGCCGCTGCGCAAGAAGATCGCCGACATCACCGAGATGCTGGCGCGCGAGGACGAGAACACCGAGGAGCTGCTCCGCACCTGGGCCGATGTCGGCCAGAAGGGTCGTGCGGGAGGCGTGAAGCCGGGCAAGTCCCCGACCCCCGCCCTCTCGAGGATCCACACCGACATGCCGGACACCGCGGGCATCCCGAGCAGCGACCTGGCCGAGCTGATCCAGGCGTTGACCGACCAGATGAAGACCGCGGCAGCCGACCTCCACTTCGAGGTGGCCGCGCGTCTGCGCGACGAGATCAGTGACCTCAAGAAGGAGCTGCGGCAGATGATGGAAGCGACGAAGTGACCCGGGACGGGTGAAGGACTGAATCCGAGGAGGGGGTTGCCGCCGGGCGAACCGTCGTCAACAATGCCCCGGGACCACCTCCCGGTGCGGGAGGCGTGTCAGAGAGGGCATGCACGTGGCGAGTCACGTTCAGCGACGCCAGGGCCCGCGACGGGTGTTCGCGGCGCTCCTCGCTGTCGTGCTGGCGAGCGTCGTCGTGTGGGCGGACCACACCGGCTGGGGGTCGATCGGTTCGCGGGGCCCGTTCGGTCCGGGGTCCACCAGCGGGACCACGCCGTGTGACGACGCGGTCGTCCGTATCATCGTCGCCCCGCGGATCGAGTCCGTCCTGCGGACCGCCCTGGACAGCGTGCAGCGTGGTGGGTGCCCCGTCGTCGAGGTCGAGGAGCGCCGCGAGCGCGAGGCGCTGGACGCGGTCTTCTTCGGGGCAGATCCCCCCGATCTGTGGATTCCCGACGGCGACTGGGGCGTGGCCAAGATGCCCGTGGAGGTCGTCTCGCCGGCGCTGGCCAGCACCCCGGTGCTCCTCGTCGGCGGCCCCAATGCCACGCCGGCTCCGACGTGGGGCGCCGCGCTCACCAGCGGGACCGTCGCGATGCCCGACCCGCTCACCGACAGTGTGGGCACCATCGCGATGCTCGCGCCGCGACAGGAGGCGGTCGCCCGCGGCGGCGATGTCCAGGCCGCCCGATCCTTCCTGGTCCCGACCGCGCAGGCCTACGGTGAGGTGGCCGCCGATGGCCGCGAGGTCGAGGCGTCGCTCGACTCCCTCACGGCGACCTCGAGCACGGTCGTCGCGACGACCGAGGAGGACTTCCTCGCAGCCGGAGCCACCAACCGGGCACTGCGCGCCGTGGTGCCCCGGACGGGAGCCGCCCTGATGCGGTTCCCCCTCACGGTCCGCAACGACGCGACCCCTGCCGCCCACGAGCTGGCCGACGACCTGGTGGCCTGGTTCTCCTCCGACGACGGCCTCGCGGCCCTGCGCCGAGCCGGCCTGCGCCGCGGCGACGGCCGCCCGATAGCGGCGGGGACCGGGCTGGGAAGGCTCGGCTACCTCCCGGCGCCGTCGGAGGCCGACGTCGACGACTACCGGTTCACCTGGCAGGTCATGAGCGTCCCCTCGAGCGTCCTCGCGGTCTTCGACGTCTCCGGGTCGATGGACTTCGCCTCCGATGACGGGACCACCCGCATCGACGTGGCCACCGGCGCCGCTGAGATGGCCCTCGACCTCTTCCCCGGCCACGCGCGAGTGGGTCTCTGGGCGTTCTCGATCGATCAGGGCGGGCCCGGTCAGGACTGGCGGGTCCTCGAACCCCTTCGCCGCCTCGACGCCGACGTCGGCGGCGCCACCCAGCGTGAGCGCCTCGCCGACCGCTCGGCGGGGCTGGCATCGCTGACCACCGGAGGCACCGGCCTCTACGACACCGCACTCGCTGCCTACCGCCAGGCCCTCGACGACTACGACTCGCGCTACGCCAACTCAGTCATCCTCCTCACCGACGGAGCCAACGACGACCCGGGCTCGATCACGGGCGCGGCCCTCCTGCGTCGCCTCCGGGCGCTGCGCGACCCGCAACGGCCGGTGCGCATCATCGGCGTCGCCATCAGCGCCGACGCCGACCTCCGCTCCCTGCGCCGCATCGCAGAGGCCACGGGCGGACGGGCCCACCGGGCCGATGTCCCGGAAGACATCCTGCGGGTCTTCGCGTCGGAGATCTCCGGCCGCTGAGCCGTCGCAACACCCCCGGGGCTTCCGACACGCACACCGGACGGCGGGTCGGGTGTCAGCCGAGATCGTCGCGCTTCTTGATTCTCGTGCGCTCCCGCTTCTCCAGGCGGCGCGTCTCCGACGCGATGATCTCCTCCTTCTGCCACACCGTCCGTCCGGCGTTGAGCCCGGTGCCGAGCATCACGAAGAGGGGCCACGGGAACTGGGCGTTGAACCCGTCGCCGCCGAAGCTCGTGGCGACCCAGATGACCCAGCAGATCAGCGAGGCCGACAGGAAGGTCCAGGCGGCCTGGCGTCGGGCCTGGACGTAGGCGCGGGCCGCGTCGTCGGGAATGGTCGAGCGCGGCGCGCTCGCGACCGGGAGATCGGCGACGAGCGGCAACAGCGCACCCAGGGTGCGGCTGGCCATCGCCGCGTCGGAGCGCTCGTCGTACTCCGAGCGCGTGATGCGTCCCTCCGCGAACGCGTCGGCGAGCACGGTCTCGATGACCGCGCGGTCGAGGTCGGACGCGCGCATCGCCGCGTGGGCGGGGATGCGCGGGTCGTGGTCGAACTGGGTCCACACCTCGATGCCTGGCACGACGCCATCGTAGGCGGGCCCACCCCTGGGGAGGGGAGGAGCAGTGCGGAGAACTCGCCGAGGCCGCTAGCGTCGAGGCCATGAGCACTCCCATCGACCTCGGTCGCCCCGTCTCGGGCGACGTCATCGACCTGATCCTCGACGACCACCGGCGCTTCGAGGCGCTCCTGCGCGACCTGCGCGACAGCACCTCGGACCGCGACGCCGTCCGCAGGGCCCTGGCCGCGCTGCACGTGGCGCACGCCGAGGCCGAGGAGAGGCACGTCTATCCCAAGCTCCGCCGCAAGGACGCGATCACCGATCACGAGGCCGAGCACGGCGAGGAGGAGCACGCCGAGGGCCACGAGGCGATGCTCGCCGTGCTGGAGCTCAAGGGCACCGACACACAGGCCTTCGACGACGCGGTCGAGGAGCTGGCCAAGGTGATCAACCACCACCTGACCGAGGAGGAGCTCACCATCCTCAACCCGGCGAGGGAAGAGGTGGGCGAGCAGGTGCGGGCCGAGCTCGGCACGGCGTTCGCGACCGAGCGCAACGCGCAGATCGACGCCGACTGCGGCGCCATCGACAACGTCCGTCGCATCGTGAAGGCCGCCGAGCAGGAGGGCCTCCTCGACGACGAGGAGGACGACGACGAGGACTGAGCCAGCGGCTGGCGAGGTCGGGGGACGCGGTCTAGCGGCGTCGCAGGATGGTCAGGCCGACCATGCGCGAGACGACCATCGCGATGTAGAAGACACCGACCATCATCTCGATCATCAGGACCGAGCGCGCCTGGGAGCCCACGGCGACGATGTCGGAGAGGCCGACGCTCGTCAGGGTCGAGAACGAGAGGTAGAGCAGCTCGAACCAGGTGTGGTCGAAGCCCTGCGCATTGGTGAACGAGCTCGGCCACACCACCTGGACCACGGCGAAGGCGTAGGCGAAGCCCCAGGCGACGACGGTGAAGGCGGCACCGGTGGCGAAGTACTCATCGGTGGTGACGTCGTCGTCGTGGAAGAGGTAGCGCAGCATCGCGTAGGAGACGTAGAAGTAGAACGGGCAGTGCAGCAGACCCGAGATCAGCACGATCGGGTCCGAGTCCGGGAAGACCGCCTCCAGCAGGGTCAGCACCATGGCCGGGGCGCCGAGGAAGAGCACGACCCGGTTCACCAGCGGCGTCCGGCGCACGGCGAGGACGGCTGAGCCGACGGCAAGCATCCCGATGACGCCGAGGAACGCCTTGCCGACGACCGAGCCCGCGAGGAAGGGCCACGCCAGCACCTGCGCGAGCTGCGCGGCGAGCAGCATCGCGGACGGGTGTGTCACCAGCTGGTCGAGACGTCGGTTCACGATCACGCAGTCTAGGGAGACGATCGGCGGGGAGGATGAGCGGCGCGCAGGCCCTCCGCTGGGCTAGGTTCGCCGCGTGGGAGAGCGCGCAGGCAGGTGGGTGGTCGGCGGGTTGTCGGTCGTCCTCGTCGGCCTGCTGGTCGTCGTCGCGGCGCTGGCGTTGTCGCGGGAGTCGGTCGACGACGACCTCACCGCAGCGCAGCACGAGGTCGCGGAGGCCGCGCGGGTCGAGGCACTGGCCTTCCTGGCCGTCGACCACGACGACATGGACCCGCTGATCGACGCGGTACTGGCCGGTGCCACCGGCGACTTCGCGGAGCAGTACGAGTCCCAGCGCGAGATGTTGACGAGCGAGGTGATCCGGACCGAGGCCACCTCGACCGGCGAGGTGGTGTCGCTCGGGGTCGGCTACGTCGACGACGAGTCGGCCGACGTGCTCGTCGCGGCCAACAGCACCGTGACCAACACGAGCACGGGCAGCCAGGGCCAGGTCCGCTACTACCGTCTCCGTCTCGTCCTGGTGCGCGAGGGCGACCGCTGGCTCACCAGCGACCTCGAGTTCGTGAGGTGACGCGGGTGACCAGGCAGCAGCAGCTGATCGCCGCCGTGCTGGCCCTGCTGGTCGTGGTGGCGGCCGTCACCGCGGTCCGGCTCTCGCGCGACGTCGGGGGCGAGGCCTCGACGCTCACGTCGGCCGCGTCGTCGGAGGCGACCGCCGTGTCGGCGGAGGTGCGGGCGGAGGTGCGCGACGCGGCAGCGGCGGCGGCTGCCCGGGTCTACAGCTATTCCTGGAAGACGCTCGCCGACGACAAGGCCGACGCGCGGGCGCTGCTGACCGGCGGCATGCTCGCGCAGTACGACCGCACCATGGCGGGGGTCGCCTCCACCAGCGGGCGCGAGCACACCGTCGTCTCCGCCGAGGTCATCGACACGGCGGTCGTGACGGCCTCGTCGTCGTACGCCCGGGTGCTGGTGTTCGTCAACCAGAGCACCGACGGTGACGACCTCGACGAGCCGCTGCTCGACCTCGACCGGGTGCTCGTCACGCTCGTGCGGGCTCGCGACGCGTGGAAGGTCAGTGAGCTCGATGCCTTGTGAGCACGCCCTCCGGACGTCAGGATCGCGACGTGGATGACGTGACGACCGACCTGCTGATCATCGGAGCCGGCCCGACGGGCCTCTACTCCGCCTACTACGCGGGATTTCGCGGCATGAGCGTCGCCGTCGTCGACTCGTTGCCCGAGCTCGGCGGGCAGATCACCGCGATGTATCCGGAGAAGGCGATCCTCGACGTCGCGGGCGTCCCCCGCGTGAAGGGGCGTGACCTCGTCGCCGGCCTCGTCGAGCAGGCCGCCACGGCCGATCCGACCTATCTGCTCGATCGCACCGCCACCGCGCTCGAGCACCGCGACGACGACGTGGTCGTCACGCTCGACGACGAGACCCGCATCGTGGCCGGCGCCGTGCTGATCACCTCGGGCATCGGGAAGTTCAGCCCGCGTCCGCTTCCGGCCGGCGAGGGCTGGGTCGGACGTGGGATGGAGTTCTTCGTGCCGAGCTTCGCGCCCTACGCCGGCAAGGACGTGGTCATCGTCGGTGGCGGGGACAGTGCCTTCGACTGGGCGCAGCACCTGGAGCCCGTTGCTGCCTCGGTGACGCTGGTGCACCGCCGCGACGCCTTCCGCGCCCACGAGCGCACCGTGGCGCAGGTCAAGGACTCCCGTGTCGAGATCATCACCAACGCTCAGGTGACGGCCCTGCGCGGGGAGGCGCACCTGGAGGAGGTCGAGATCAGTGTCGACGGCCAGGAGCCGGCGACCCGGCCTGCCCAGGCACTGGTGGCGGCGCTGGGCTTCATCGCCGACCTCGGTGCCATCCAGCGATGGGGCCTGGTCACCGAGAAGCGCCACATCGTCGTCGACACCACCATGCGCACCAACCTGCCGCGCGTCTTCGCTGCCGGCGACATCACCGACTATCCGGGCAAGGTCCGGCTGATCGCGGTCGGCTTCGGGGAGGCCGCCACGGCGGTCAACAACGCGGCCGTCACCCTGGACCCCGCGGCCCACGTGTTCCCCGGCCATTCAAGTGAGGGCTGAGCCCGGCGTGGGGTGAGGCGTGCTGGTCCTACCGGTCAGTAGGCATAATGGGTGGCTCAACGAGTGCCACCCGGAGCATGACGAAAGGCAGAACACGTGCGCATCGCCATGCTGTCCTACCGCAGCAAGCCGCACTGCGGCGGTCAGGGCGTCTACGTCCGACACCTGAGTCGGGAGCTCGTCCGCCTCGGGCACGACGTCGAGGTCTTCTCCGGGCAGCCCTACCCCGACCTCGACGAGGGTGTGCGGCTCACCAAGGTCCCCAGCCTCGACCTCTACCGCGAGCCCGACCCGTTCCGGGTGCCGAAGCTGCGCGAGTTCCGCGACCGCATCGACGTCGAGGAGTTCCTCACGATGTGCACGGCCGGGTTCCCCGAGCCGAAGACGTTCGGCTCGCGCGTGGCGCGGCTGATGCGCGAGCGGGCCGGAGACTTCGACATCGCCCACGACAACCAGGTGCTCGCGCCCGGGATCATCGAGCTGGAGTCCTACGGCCTGCCCGTCGTCGCGACCATCCACCACCCGATCACCATGGACCGCCGCATCGACCTGCAGACAGCCCCCACCCGGCGCAAGCGGCTCACGCTGCACCGGTGGTACGGCTTCCTGCGGATGCAGGGCAGGGTGGCCAAGCAGCTGCGCGCGGTGCTGGTGCCGTCGGAGAGCAGCGCCCGCGACGTCGCGCGCGACTTCGGCGTCGACCCGGCCCGGATCGAGACGATCCTGCTCGGAGTCGACGAGGTCTTCGCGCCGCCGACCGCGCCGCGCGTGCCGGGCCGGATCCTGGCGATGGCGAGCGCCGACGCCCCGATGAAGGGCATCGCGACCCTGCTCGAGGCGTTCGCCAAGCTGGCCGTCGAGCGGGAGATCTCCCTGGTGCTGGTGACCCGGCCCGAGCCGGGCGGGCGCACCGAGCAGCTGATCGACCAGCTCGGCATCGCCGACCGGGTGCGGTTCGTCAGCGGCGTCAGCGACGAGGAGCTCGTCGAGGTGATGGGCTCGGCCGAGCTGGCCTGCGTGCCCTCGCTCTACGAGGGATTCTCGCTGCCGACCGCGGAGCTGATGGCCTGCGCGACACCGCTCGTCGTCTCCCGGGCCGGGGCCATCCCCGAGGTCGTCGGCCCGGACGGCGAGTGCGCCGACCTGGTCACGCCGGGCGACGTCGGCGAGCTGACGTCCGCGATCGCGGCACTGCTCGACGACCCCGAGCGACGTACGACGATGGGCGCGGCGGGCCGGGCACGGGTGCAGGAGCTGTTCAGCTGGCGTGCCGTGGCAGAGGCCACCGCCGCCGCCTACGAGGAGGCGATCGCCGCCTTCCACCACGAGCACGGCCCTCGCGAGCAGGGTCGGCGCGAGCAGGAGGAGAGCCACCATGCTGACCGTTGACTTCGACCGGCTCGGGCTGCGCCCGGGCGAGCGGGTGCTCGACATGGGCTGCGGAGCCGGTCGGCACGCCTTCGAGATGTACAAGCGCGGCGCCGACGTCATCGCCTTCGACCAGGACCCCGACGAGCTGGCGACCGTGCGCGAGTGGTTCGCCGCCATGCGCGACGCCGGTGAGGTGCCGGTGGGTGCCGAGGCCGACGTGAAGGAGGGCGACGCGCTCGCGCTGCCCTTCGCCGACGGCGAGTTCGACCGGATCGTCGCGGCCGAGGTGCTCGAGCACATCCACGCCGACGTCGACGCCATCAAGGAGCTGGTCCGGGTGCTGCGGCCCGGCGGGACCCTGGCCATCTCCGTGCCGCGCTGGCTGCCCGAGATCGTCAACTGGAAGCTCTCCGACGACTACCACAACGCCGAGGGTGGCCACATCCGGATCTACACGGCCGAGGAGCTCGTCGACAAGGTCACCAAGGCAGGGCGCTTCAACGACGGCACGCCGGGCGCGGCCATGGTCTTCACGGGCAAGGACTACGCCCACGGGCTGCACACGCCCTACTGGTGGATCAAGTGTGCGGTCGGGGTCACCAACGACGACCACCCCCTCGCCAAGGCCTACCACCGAATCCTGGTGTGGGAGATCATGAAGAACCCCCCGGCGTTGCGGGTTGCCGGCAAGGTCCTCGATCCGCTGATCGGCAAGAGCATGGTGCTCTACTTCACCAAGCCCGACCCGGTCCGGTCCGGAGCGGCATGAGCCGGGTCCCGGCGATCGACGAGATCCTCACCCGGGCGCAGGTCGAGCAGACGGCGGCCTCCATCGTCGCGATGCAGGAGCCGTCGGGCGCGATCCCGTGGAGCCCGGGCGAGCACACCGACGTGTGGAACCACCTCGAGTCGGCGATGGCCCTGATGGTCGGCGACCAGCGCGACGCCGCCGAACGGGCCTTCGCCTGGGCTCGCGCCACCCAGCGGGCCGACGGCTCGTGGCCGATGAAGATCGTCGGTGGCCAGGTCGAGGACCACTCCGGCGAGTCCAACATGTCGGCCTACGTCGCCGTGGCGGTGTGGCACCACTGGCTCATCGCCCGCGACGAGGCGTTCGTCCGCCGGATGTGGCCCACCGTGCGCCGCGCCCTCGACTTCGTCGTGTCCCTCCAGCTGCCCTTCGGTGGGATCGCGTGGTCGCAGGAGTGGGACGACGGTCAGCCCGCCACCGTCAACGGGGCCGCGCTCCTCGCCGGGTCGTCGAGCATCCACCACTCGCTGCGCGCCGGGGTCGCCCTCGCCGAGCTGGTGGGGGAGCCGCAGGTCGAGTGGGAGCTGGCGGGCGGTCGCCTGGGGCACGCCCTGCGCGAGCACCGCGACCTGTTCCTCGACAAGTCCACCTTCTCGATGGACTGGTACTACCCGGTCCTCGGCGGTGCCGTGCGCGGGGAGGCCGCACACGCCCTGCTCGCCGAACGATGGGACACCTTCGTCGAGCCCGGCCTCGGCATCCGGTGCGTCTCGACCAACCCGTGGGTGACCGGTGCCGAGACCTGCGAGCTGGTGATGGCCCTCGACGCCATCGGCGACGGCGACCGTGCCCTGCAGCTGCTCGCCGACATGCAGCACCTGCGCACCGACGAGGGGGCCTACTGGACCGGCTACGTCTGGCCCACCACCCCCGATGAGCAGGGGGTCAACTGGCCCGACGAGCAGACCACCTACACCGCCGCGGCCGTCGTCCTGGCTGTCGACGCCCTGTCGGGCTCGACACCCGGAAGCGACATCATGCGCGGCGCCACGCTGGCACCCGACTTCGCCGACCTGCGCCTGCCCGAGCTGGGGCTGGAGTGCGGTTGCGCCTCGGTCGCGGGATCAGTCGAGCGGGTCGCCGGCCCCGCCCGTCGTTCGGCGTAGGACCCGCATCGAGCCCACTGCCTCCACCTCGGTGAAGGAGCCGCTGGCCAGCACGGGGAGGTAGATGTCCTCGTAGGGAGGGCGCCCGCCATCAGCCGGGTCGGGGAACACGTCGTGGATGACGAGCACGCCGTCCGCCATGACCCGGTGCACCCAGCCGCGGAGGTCGGCCCGCGCCGGCTCGACCCCGTGGCCGCCGTCGACGAACAGCAGCGACAACGGCGTACGCCACCAGCGTGCCACCGTCTCGGACCGGCCGACGATCGCGACGACCTGGTCCTCCAGGCCGGCGTCGGCCATTGTGCGCCGGAAGGTCGGGAGGGTGTCCATCACCCCGAGGTCCGGGTCGACGAGGCTGTCGTCGTGGTGCTCCCAGCCGGACTGGTTCTCCTCCGAACCGCGGTGGTGGTCGACGGTGAAGACGGTGCCGCCGACCTCGCGGGCCGCGCCACCCAGCCAGATCGCGGACTTGCCGCAGTAGGTGCCGACCTCGAGCGCCGGGCCGTGGGGCAGGCGCTCACGCGCCCACGCGTGGAGCAGCGCACCCTCGTCCTCCGGCATGAAGCCCTTGGCGGCCCGGGCGTGGGCGAGCAGATCGTCCGGGAGGGGGCGTCGGGTCGTCACTCACGCGCCCGCTCGACCGCGGGCCCGGCGAGGTCGTCGGGCCCGACGCCGCTGTCGGCCTCGAGGCCGAGGCGCCAGGTGTTCCAGTGCCAGGTCCGGTAGCGGTCGACCGCACGCGCGGCGTGGGTGCTGCGCACGGAGTGGAAGACGTCGAAGGCGTGCTGGGCACCGGGCAGCTCGGCGTAGACGACCGACTTCGTCGACGTACGGCGCAGCTCAGCGACGAACATCCGGGCCTGGTCGACGGAGACCAGGCTGTCGAGGTCGCCGTGGATGACGAAGAAGTCCGGCGCGTCGGGGGTGATCCGCAGGATCGGCGAGGCGGCCTCGTAGGCCTCGGGCGCGTCGGCCCACGTCCTCTGCATCACCTTGGGGCCGAGGAAGGTGTCACGCATCCCGATCGCGCTGGTCAGCCCGGTGGAGCCGGCGAAGTCGTAGACCCCGTAGAACGGCACGGCCGCCTGCAGGCTGGTGTCGGCGTCCTCGAAGCCCGGCTGGAAGGCGGGGTCGCCCGGCGTCAGGGCCGCCAGCGCGGCGAGGTGACCGCCCGCGGACCCGCCGGTGATCGCGAGGTAGTCGGGGTCTCCGCCGTGGTCGGCGATGTTGTCGCGGACCCACGCGATGGCGCGCTTGACGTCGACGATGTGGGCCGGCCAGGCGTCGCGGGGGGACAGGCGGTAGTTGATCGCCACGCAGACCCAGCCCTTGGCGGCCATCTGGTTCATCAGGGGACGGCCCTGGTGCTCCTTCGCGCCGACCGACCACGCCCCACCGTGCACCTGGAGCAGCACGGGCGCGTCGGTGATCGCGTCCTCGCCGGCGGGGAGGTAGAGGTCGAGGTGGCCGCGTCGGCCGGACTCGGAGTAGGACAGGTTGCGGATCACCCGCACGCCGTCGTCGGCGAAGCTGAAGGGGCGGGCCAGGCGGCGCACCCGCGTGGCCAGGTCGGCCGGCGCCGGCACCTCGTCGAGCTGCTCGACGTAGTCCACGCCGAGCCCCTCCACCAGCGCCGCCGCGAAGGCGTCGGCGGCCTGCCGGCTCTGGCGCACCATGCGGGCCAGACCGAGCACACTCGCGCCGGCGAGGAGGAGACCGGCCTTGGCCCGCACGCCACTGCGACGACCACGGGTGAGGTGGGTCGCCGCGTCCAGCGCGGTCAGCGCGAGCATCTGCGGCGCGGTCTCGTTGAACACGAAGCCGGCGAAGAAGGACCCGACACCCGCGCGCGGGCCGCGGGCCGGGCGGAGGGCGTTGGCGGTCAGGGCGGCGATGACACTCTGGCGTCCGAGGAAGCTCACCCGGCAAACCTACTCGCCAGTACTCCGCACCACGAACCCGACTCGACTGCGGACCTCAGTCCGCGGGCCGGAGGTGGGCGGCGAGGAAGTCGAGCACCGCGTCGACCGCGACCTGCTGCCGGTGCGTGGTGACGGTGGAGTGGCCCTTGCCCTCGAGCTCGACCCGGACGAAGGCGTCACCGAGCTCGGTGGTGAGGGTCTCGAAGCGCTTCCCGACCGCGGGGTCGGAGGCGTAGCGCAGGCCCAGCACGCGCTGGCCGGACGCGCACCGACCCTTGACGATGTCGAGGTCGCCGGGGGAGAGGTTGAGGTCGCGCGAGCGCGCCGGCGTGATGGCGAAGGGGGCGCTGGGTTGGCACAGCACCGGTGCCGCGACGGAGTCGTCGACCATCATCGCCAGCGCGAAACCGCCGGTGAAGCACATGCCGAGGGCACCGACCCCCGGACCGCCGAGCTCGGCGTGGAGCTCGCGGGAGAGCGAGCGCAGCCAGCCCGCGACGGGGGTCGTCTCTCCCGTGCGCAGCTTGGTGAACTCCTTGCTGACGCAGACCTGGCGCAACGCCTTCGCCGTCGATCCGGCCGTCATCGGTGCCCCGTCGGTGCCGAACAGGCTGGGCATCACGACCGTGTAGCCGGCGTCCACCACCTCCTCGGCGAAGGTCGCGACCTCCGGGGTGATGCCGGGGATCTCGTGGACGACGACTACTCCGGGGCCGCTGCCGCGTCGGTACGTCGGGTGGCTCGCGCCGTCGTGCGTGTGGGAGCCGCGGGTCCAGCCGTCAGGGAACGTCATGGGTGCAGTGTGGCGCACGTGTGGCGGCTAGAAGCGGTAGCCGAACGCCTCGAGGTCGGCGGCGTAGACCTCGGCGACCCTGTCGCGCGCAGCGTCCGAGTAGTAGTCGCGGTAGCTGCCGTGCGGCGACTGGTTGCGGTGCGGGGCGCGGGTCGGCTCGCCGCCCAGGTGTCGCTCGACCTGCTCGAGGTCGACGGCGAAGGTCTCCGTGCGTCCGACGAAGTCCACCTCGCGCCCCGGTGCGCGGAGGTAGTCGACCTGCGGTCGGCCCACCCGCGGCAGGTCCTCGGTGCCGCGCAGCACGAACTCCTCGAACCCCGAGTAGGCCGCGGCCGCGCGCCACATGTCGTTGCCGCGCATCTTTGTTGCGTCCTCGCCCTGCGGCTTGCCGCTGGACGGACCCCACTGCCGGTCCCAGTCCTCGATCATCGACCACCACGACACCATCCGGGCCCACGGGTTGCGCACGAAGGCGAAGGACCAGTAGTCGACCGTCTGCGGCTCGGCGCGCAGGATCCGCTCGTAGGGCGCGTGCCGGCCCAGCGGCGGGGAGACCCCGGGTGCCTTGCTCCGTGCATCGGGGCAGCAGCGCTCGAACGCCACCCCCACCGAGACCCCACCCGTCTTGGGCACGTGCACGAAGAGCGCGCGCCTGGCGTCGGAGATCAGCACGGGCGAGAGGCTAGCCCACCCGCCTGTGGTGGGCCGGACCGATGGGAGATGATCGCGGGGTGATGACGTTCCTCGGGCGCGGCCCTGGACAGGACTTCGTGCTCCTGGCGCTGCCCAAGACCGCCACCACGACGCTGGAGCGCACCCTGTCGCCGCACGCCACCGAGGTCGTCAGCTCCCCGCCGTCGCGCAAGCACCTCCCGGCCCGCGGCTTCGTGCACACCGTGGCCCACGGGCTGGCCGAGCAGGGCCACCCACGCGACTCCTACGACCTGGTCACGATGTTCCGCGAGCCGATCGCCTGGCTGGAGTCGTGGTGGCGCTACCGGGCCCGCGAGGACAGCCGACGGTCGACGGCCGAGATGTCGTTCGAGGAGTTCGCCCGGGCCTACCTTGCCGGCGCCCCTGACGCTCCGGTGCCGAAGGGCCGACCGGCACGCTTCATCCATGCCCAGGGTGCGGTGGCGGTGGACCGGATCTTCAGCGTCGAGCGCCCCGAGGTGTGGTCGGCGTGGTTCGCCGACAGGCTCGGCGTGCCGCTGGAGTTCGAGCGACGCAACGCCTCCGCCGCGGAGCGCGGCGAGCTCACCGCAGCCACGAGGAGTGCGCTCGAGGCCCTCTTCGTGCCGGAGTACGACGTGTGGCGCCGGCTCGCCGGCACGGGCGAGTGGTCGGGAGCGCGCGGCACCGTGCTGGCCGGGTGACTCCCCGGGCTCAGTAGGTGTAGCCGAAGAGCTCGATGTCCTCGGCGTAGACCTCCGCGATCCGCTGGCGCGTCTCGTCGGTGAAGTAGTCGTGGTAGGTGCCGTGCTTGGACTTGTTCTTGTGCACCGGCACGGTCGGCTCGAGCCCGAGCTGGACCTGGACCCGCTGGAGGTCCTCGACGAACTTCTCCGTGCGACCCACGAAGTCGACCTCGCGGCCGAACTTGGGGGCGCGCAGATAGGTGATCTGGGGCGTGCCGACACGGGGGAGTTCCTCGGTGCCACGCATCACGAACTCGTCGAAGCCCGAGTAGGCGGCCGCCGCGCGCCACATGTCGTTGCCGTCACGCATCGAGTTGTGCGTGACGTCCTGCGGCTTGCCGCTGGCCGGTCCGTGGCGGCGGTCCCAGGCGGCGATCATCGAGTACCAGGAGACCATCCGGGCCCACGGGTTGCGGACGAAGCCGAAGGTCCAGTAGTCCATCGCCTGGGGCTCGTGCTTGAGGATCTTGCCGAGCGTGGCGTGCCGGCCGAGCGCCGGACGCGCCTTGCGCGCGTCGGGGCAGGCCTCCTTGACGGTCTCCTCGACCGAGACGCCACCCGTCTTGGGGACGTGGACGAAGAGGACCTGCCGGGAGTCGGAGATGAGCACGCGCCGAGGCTACCGGCTGCTCGCGCCTCAGCCCTCCAGCGGCCAGCCGCGCTGCGCCCAGCCGTGGGTGCCGCCCGCCACGTTGAGGGCGGCGAGGCCCTCGGCGCGCAGGTGGTCGACCACCTGGCGGCTCCGGCCGCCGACGGCGCAGATGACGAAGAACGGGGTGTCGCGCGGCAGCTCGGCGATCCGCCCGGGGATGTCGTTCATCGGGATGTGGACGGCGCCGGGCACCCGCCCGCCGGCCACCTCGTCGGCCTCGCGCACGTCGACGACGTAGGCCCCCTGGCTGTGTGCGGCGGCGAAGTCGTCGAGGCCCACCTCGTCCTGGGGTCCGTTCGCTGCAGCCTCCTGCGCGGCCTCCGCCTCCTGGCGTACGGCGTCCATGTCGAGCTCGCGGGCCTGGGAGATCACGCCGGCGAGCGCCTGGGGCGGCAGCGCGCCGGCCTGGTTGAAGAGCAGGACGCCGTCACGGAACAGCATCAGGGTCGGGATCGAGCTGATCGCGGCCATCTGGGCCAGCTGCTGCTCGGCCTCGGTGTCGACCTTGCCGAAGACGATGTCGGGGTTGTCCGCCGCGGCCTTCTCGTAGGCCGGCGCGAACTGCCGGCACGGGCCGCACCACGCAGCCCAGAAGTCGACCAGGACGATGCCCTCGCCGCTCACGGTCTGCTCGAAGTCGGCCAGGGTCAGCTCTCGCGTGCTCATGCCTCCAGCGTGCCACGACTGCGCCGTGGACTCACGTCGGCGGGCTCACCAGCCGCGGGCGCGCCACTCCTCGAGGTGCGGGCGCTCGGCGCCGAGCACGGAGTCGCCGCCGTGGCCGGGGTAGAACCAGGTCTCGTCGGGCAGGCGCCCGAAGATCTTGGTCTCCACCTCGCCGAGCAGCTGGGTGAAGAGCGCGGCGGCGTCGTCGCCCCGCGTCGCCCCGACACCGCCGGGGAAGAGCGAGTCGCCGGTGAAGAGGTGCGGCGTCGCCGACACGGCAGGGTCGTCCAGCAGGAGCACGATCGAGCCCGGGGTGTGTCCGGCGATCGGGATCACGTGGAGCTCGCAGTCGCCCACGGCGACCGTGTCGCCCTCGCCGACGCGGCGCTCGACGACGATCCCGGTCTGCTCGGTGATGGCGTCGGCGTCGGGCTCCCCGGCGACGACGACCGCTCCCGGGTGGGCGGCCGTCACCGCCGCCAGCGCGCGGTGGTGGTCCCAGTGCTGGTGCGTGGTGATGATCGACGTCAGCGACCGGTCGCCGATCAGGTCGAGCAGACGCTCCGGCTCGGCGGCGGCGTCGACCAGCACCAGCTCGTCGGTCCCGGCGCAGTGCAGGAGGTAGCAGTTGTTGGACATCGCGGGGTCCACCGCGACCTTGGTCAGCGTCAGGCAGCCCAAGGTCCGGGTGTCCGCCTCGCCGCCGGGGGACACGTCGCCGGTGTAGCCCGCGTGCTCGTCGGTCACCACGACGGAACCTCCGGCAGGGTGTCGGCATCGGTGCAGAGTGCCTCGCCCGCGCCGCGGCCGGTGAGCCACCAGCCCAGGGCTGACGACGTACCGCTGACGACGGGCCCGCCATCGCCCGCACCGTAGTGCCAGGTGCGGTCGAGGTCACTCGGACGCACGTCGAACGGCGCCGGGTAGGAACGCTTGGTCATCGACTCCAGGAGCAGGGTCGCGAAGTCGGCGGGCCAGTCGGCCGCCGAGTAGCCGGCGCCGAGGTCGGCGTGGTGGACCTCCACCTCGCGCACCCGCATCAGCGCGACGTTGCGGAGCGCGAAGTCCGGGCCGCCGGGGGTGCGTTCGAAGCGCCCCACCCAGTCGTCCTCGTGCATCGCCTCGAGGGCCTGGGCGAACTGCGTGGTGGAGGCCAGGAAGCGGTCGCGGACCACGGTCGGGCCGGCGGCGGCGAGATCGGCGATGTCGGAGTCGCGCGCCTCGGGCGAGGCGTACATCGCCTGCGGACGGCCGACGTGCGCGCCGTGCAGCACACCGGCGAGACCCTCGGCGTTGAGTGTGAGGTGGGCGATCGTGTGGGCGCGCGTCCAGCCCGGGAGCAGCGAGTCGCCGGTGTGGTCCGCGTCGGTGAGGCCGTCCACGGTGCGCACCAGCGCCTGGTCGGCGCGG
>JBBSOR010000084.1:0-16908 GCA_038259535.1 Propionibacteriales bacterium
ACGTCGTCGGACTTGATCGTCAGCAGCTCCTGCAGGGCGTAGGCGGCGCCGTACGCCTCCATCGCCCAGACCTCCATCTCGCCGAACCGCTGGCCGCCGAACTGGGCCTTACCACCCAGGGGCTGCTGCGTGATCATCGAGTAGGGGCCGGTCGAGCGGGCGTGGATCTTGTCGTCGACGAGGTGGTGGAGCTTGAGGATGTACATGTAGCCCACCGCCACGGGGTCCGCGAACGGCTCCCCGGAGCGCCCGTCGAAGAGATCGGCCTTGCCGGTCTCGTTGATCATCCGTACGCCGTCCCGGTTGGGCGTCGTGGAGCCCAGCAGGCCGGTGATCTCGTCCTCGCGGGCACCGTCGAAGACCGGCGTGGCGACCTTGGAGTTCGCCGGCGCGGTGCCCATGTCGATCGAGAGCAGGCGCTGCTTCCAGTCCGCGTCGTCGGGGTCTCCGGAGAGGTTGAGGTCCCAGCCCTGCTTGGCCAGCCAGCCGAGGTGGAGCTCGAGGATCTGGCCCACGTTCATCCGGCGCGGCACGCCGAGCGGGTTGAGGACCACGTCGACCGGGCTGCCGTCCTCCATGAACGGCATGTCCTCGACGGGCAGGATCTTGGCGATGACGCCCTTGTTGCCGTGGCGCCCGGCGAGCTTGTCGCCGACCGAGATCTTGCGCTTCTGGGCGACGTAGACCCGGACCAGCTGGTTGACACCCGGGGGCAGCTCGTCGCCGTCCTCGCGGTCGAAGACCCGCACGCCGATGACCGTCCCGGACTCCCCGTGGGGAACCTTCATCGAGGTGTCGCGCACCTCGCGGGCCTTCTCGCCGAAGATCGCGCGCAGCAGGCGCTCCTCGGGGGTCAGCTCGGTCTCACCCTTGGGCGTGACCTTGCCGACGAGGATGTCACCGGTGGTGACCTCGGCGCCGATGCGGATGATGCCGCGCTCGTCGAGGTCGGCCAGGCCCTCCTCGGAGACGTTGGGGATGTCCCGCGTGATCTCCTCCGGGCCGAGCTTGGTGTCGCGGGCGTCGACCTCGTGCTCCTCGATGTGGATCGAGGTGAGGACGTCCTCCTGCACCAGGCGCTGGCTGAGGATGATCGCGTCCTCGTAGTTGTGACCCTGCCACGGCATGAAGGCGACGAGCAGGTTGGTGCCCAGCGCCATCTCGGCGTTGTCGGTGCACGGACCGTCGGCGATCGGCGTGCCGACCTCGAGGCGGTCGCCGGCCTTCACCAGCGGTCGCTGGTTGATGCAGGTGCCCTGGTTGGAGCGCTTGAACTTGGCCAGCTTGTAGGTCTGGTAGGTGCCGTCGTCGTTCATCGTCTCGATGGCGTCGGCGGACACCTCCTTCACCACACCGGCGTTGACGGCCAGGACCACGTCGCCGGCGTCGACGGCGGCGCGGTACTCCATGCCGGTGCCGACCAGCGGGCTGTCACTGACGACCAGCGGGACGGCCTGACGCTGCATGTTGGCGCCCATGAGGGCACGGTTGGCGTCGTCGTGCTCGAGGAACGGGATCAGGGCCGTCGCGACCGACACCATCTGGCGCGGCGAGACGTCCATGTAGTCGACCTCCTCGGCCAGGATCGCGTCGACCTCACCCTTCTGCTGGCGGACCAGGACGCGCTCCTCGACGAACTTCATCTTCGCGTCGAGGGGGGCGTTGGCCTGCGCGATGACGTAGCGGTCCTCGTCGTCGGCGGTGAGGTAGTCGATCTCGTTGGTGACGACACCCTTGACCACGCGGCGGTAGGGGGTCTCGACGAAGCCGAACGGGTTGATCCGACCATAGGAGGCCAGCGAGCCGATCAGGCCGATGTTGGGGCCTTCCGGGGTCTCGATGGGGCACATGCGGCCGTAGTGCGACGGGTGCACGTCACGGACCTCCATGCCGGCGCGGTCACGGGACAGACCACCGGGACCGAGGGCCGACAGGCGACGCTTGTGCGTCAGGCCGGCGATCGGGTTGGTCTGGTCCATGAACTGCGAGAGCTGCGAGGTGCCGAAGAACTCCTTCAGCGCAGCGACCACGGGACGGATGTTGATCAGGGACTGCGGCGTGATGGCCTCGACGTCCTGGGTCGTCATCCGCTCGCGCACCACGCGCTCCATGCGGGCCAGGCCCGTGCGGAGCTGGTTCTGGATGAGCTCGCCGACCGTGCGCATCCGGCGGTTGCCGAAGTGGTCGATGTCGTCGGGCTGGACCTTGACGATGCCGCCGTCGGGGCCCTCGACCGGGTTGCCGGCAGCGTCGATCAGGTCGGGAGCCTCGCCCTGGATGCCCGCCGCGTGCAGCTGCACGACGTAGCGGATCGCGGCCACGACGTCGTCGATGGTCAGCGTCTGCTGGTCGAAGGCCTCGTGCAGGCCGAGCTTCTTGTTGATCTTGTAGCGGCCGACCTTCGCCAGGTCGTAGCGCTTGGAGTTGAAGTAGTAGTTGTTGAGAAGCGTCTGCGCTGCCTCGGCCGTCGGCGGCTCGCCGGGGCGGAGCTTGCGGTAGATGTCGAGCAGCGCGAGGCGGGTGACCTCGAGGTTGATCTGCTCGGCGGTAGGGGCCTCGCCCCGCGCCTTCTTCTGCAGCTCCTCGGCCACGACCTCGTAGCGGACGCTGTCCTTCTCGAGGGTCAGCATCATGGACTCGTACTGGCCGAACTCCTCGCGGATCTGGTCCGTGGTCCAGCCGAGCGCCTTGAGCAGCACGGTGACGTTCTGCTTGCGCTTGCGGTCGAGGCGGACGCCGACCAGGTCGCGCTTGTCGATCTCGAACTCCAGCCACGCGCCACGGCTCGGGATGAGCTTGGCGGTGTAGATGTCCTTGTCCGAGGTCTTGTCGGGGGACGACTCGAAGTAGACGCCGGGCGAACGGACGAGCTGGGACACGACGACCCGCTCGGTGCCGTTGATGATGAAGGTGCCCTTCTTGGTCATCATGGGGAAGTCGCCCATGAAGACCGTCTGGCCCTTGATCTCGCCGGTCTCGTGGTTCATGAACTCGGCCGAGACGTAGAGCGGGCGGGCGTAGGTGAAGTCCTTCTCCTTGCACTCCTCCTCGGTGTACTTCTCGTCGACGAAGACGGGGTTGTCGAAGGAGAGCATCATCGTCTCGGAGAAGTCCTCGATCGGGGAGATCTCCTCGAAGATCTCCTGCAGACCGGTCTTCTCGGAGACGTCCTCACCGTTGGCCCTGCGGGCTGCGACGGTGGCCTCCCACCGCTCGTTGCCGACCAGCCAGTCGAAGCTGTCGGTCTGGAGCGAGATGAGCGGGGGAACCTCGAGAGGTTCGGTGATCTTTGCGAAAGAGGTGCGACGGTGGTTACCAGCGGAGCTGCGCGCGGCCAAGAGGTGTCCTCACAAATGAGCAAGTGATCGGCGCCAGCCGACCACCACGACAGCCGTCCGGAGGGCGTCGGGCATCTGAGGGCAGGCGCAAGGAGACACGATAGCGCACATCTGGACACGCCTCAAACGCGGGGTCAATTCCCGGAGGGGAAAGCGCCACGCGTGGTGCGATGATGATGAACGTCGAACGGCTCCGGGTCAAGCAGGGCGCGCCGCAGGGGCGGTGCGGACGGCTCCCCTCACCCCTGTACGGGTGAGGTGGCGAGGTCGTCGACCAGCCACTCGCCGTCGACGAGCTGCATCGACAAGGTCACCTGGTCCTTGTAGACGACGGGGTCGGCGCTGAGCTTGTTGGTGGTCGGCCGGTCCACGAAGACGAGCACCTGCACCCGGTCGTCGGTGGCGCGGACGATCCCCGAGGCGATCACCGTGGCGCTCACCCGGGTCTGGGTCTCGGGTGCGTTCTCCTCCAGGACCGTGAAGAGCTTGTCGTACTGCTCGCGGTAGGTGCCCGTCATCAGCGCCTGGGCGGCCCGCTGGTCCTGCGCCAGGTGCTCGTAGTCGTAGGACAGCACGGGCACGACCGCGCGCTCGGCCGCGACCTGCGCGTCGCGGGCGGCGGAGTCCTCGTCGCCGTCGCCGCCGGCGTTCCACATCCACAGCGTCGCGACGACCAGGCCGGCCGCGAGGATCGCCAGTCCGGCCAGGAGCCAGGAGGGAGCGCCTGCACGCGGGACCTCGCCGGCCGAGGAGGAACGACGTCCTGCCACGGGGCCCGGCCCGGGAGCGCGGGGGGTCGCGACGGGTGCCGGGGCATCCTCCTCGACCCGGGGGACCTCCGGGTGATCCGGGTGATCCGGGTGCTCCGGGTGCTCCGGGTGCTCCGGGTGCTCCGCGTCGTACGCCGTGCGCGACGCCGGGTCCAGCAGCACCTTCGCTGCCCGGTTGAGGGCGTCGAAGCGCCGGTCACCCGGCTCGAGCTCGGCGATCTGGGACTTCCAGGCGGCGCGGACCTCCTCGGCCGAGGCGTCGCGCGGCACGTCGAGGACGTCGTACCAGGTGGGGTCGTCCGTCACGGGGTGCTCCCCTCTGTCGGGTCGTCCTGCGGGGTGAACGTGCGATCCCCGTCCTCGGGGCTGCTCACCGGGGAGAAGTCGTCGACCAGCCACTCCCCCTCGATCATGACCAGGTCGACGGTGAAGCGGAACGGAAGCGGCTCCTGGTCGACGGTGCGGGCCTTGGCGCCGGTGCCCTGCTCGTAGCTGTCGGTGAAGGCGCCGGCGACGAGCACCCGGGCCGAGTCGTCGTCGACGGAGGACACCGCGGTCGCGAAGACGTCGGCCGTGCGGGTGATCCCCCCCTGCGCGACCAGCTGCTCGGCGGTGGCGACCTCCTGGTCGAAGTCGGCCGCGAACTTGGGCGTGATCACGGCGCGGACCTGGTCGCGGTAGTCGGGCATCTGCCCGGAGGCGTCGAGCATGTCCGGGCTGTAGGTGCCCAGACGCTTGACGAACTGGTCGGTCAGGCTCATCACCTGCTCGCGCTCGTCGGGCAGGTCGAGACCACCGTCGGCGGACGCCCGCCCGGCGACGGACATCCAGATCAGGAGCGCCACACAGGCGGCCACGACCAGCGCCAGCACGGCGGCAGTCACGACACGGACCCCACTGGTCAGTCGCGGGTCAGCAGGGGCTGGAGGTAGAGCCACTTCCACGTCTCCTCTCCGAGACTGCGGGGAGCCACGCTACCGCCACGCTCCAGGCGCTGGATCGCGGCCGGATCGGAGGTCACGGAGCCGGTCGTGGGGTCGTAGGCGAAGTCCGCGGGACCCCACCCGGTCGCGGGTCGCGGGGCCTGGATGTTCTGCGCGCCGCGAGCGTTGGTCTCGGACGCAGGCGCGGTGCAGCCCGCGTCCTCCTTCATCGGCCGGTTGCTGCCGTCGAGGGGGGATCGGCGGTCGGTGCCCTCGTAGCCCTTCAGGCACACCGCCGGGTCCTGGGTGAGCACCATGCCGAAGTGGGCGTCGTACATGCCGGTGCCGGGCGACTTGGACACGACCGTGAAGCCGCCCTCGACGACGTAGGGGTAGATCACGAGCAGCTGCTCGATGCCGTCGAGGTGCTTGACCACCACCTCGCCGGTGGTGACGAGGTTGTTGATCAGGTCGCCGAGCTCGACCTCGTTGTCCTCGAGGAAGACGCGGAGCTCGTTGGCACCGAGCGACCCGTTCTCGATCAGCTTGCGAAGGTCCTTGTCGTGGTCGGCCACCGTCGTGGTGAAGGTGGACAGGTCGCGGGCGAAACGACGAAACGCCCGCTCGGAGTCGATCTGCCCGGTGAGGACCGTGTTGCTGTCGCGGATCAGGTCGACGGTGACCCTGAAGTTCTCGTCCGCCGCGGTGATGAAGGCGTTGCTGCTGTCCAGGATCGTCTGCAGGTCCTGGCCGGCGTCGTTGAAGGCCAGGCCGAACTCGGAGGTGACCGTGCGCAGGTCGTCCCGGTCGACGCTGCGGACGGTCTCGTCCAGGTGCGTCAGGAGGGTGTCGGTCTGGATCGGGGTCGCGGTGCGGTCGCGGGCGATCTCGGAGTCGTCCTCGAGGAAGGGGCCCTGGTCGCTCTGCGGCTGGAGCTCGACGTACTGCTCACCGACCGCGGAGCGGTTGCCCACCAGGGCGTGCGCATCGGCGGGGATGTCGTCGAAGCCGTTGTCGATGTCGAGCAGGACGTCGACGCCGTCGTCGGTGAGGACGAGCTCCTTCACCTGTCCGATGCGGACGCCGCGGTAGGACACCTCGGCGCCCTGGAAGGCGCCGCCGGAGTCGGCGAAGTGGGCCACGACGGTGTAGCTCTGGTCGAGGAAGAGCCGGTCCAGCCGGGCGTAGCGAGCCCCGACGAAGCTCACCCCGACCAGGGTGATGAGGGCGAAGACGAGCAGCTGCAGCTTGGTCCGGCGGGTGATCATCGCTGCACCATCCCGGGGATGAGGAGGCTCACGAGGGCCGGGTCGTAGAGGTCCATCAGGTCGCTCATCGTGGGACCGCTGACCCGCGACCGCTCACCGGTGCCCGCGCGCGGCAGGCCGGTGGGCAACAGCGTCGTCGGCAGGACCGTCGGCGGCAGCATGGTGGGCAAGGTGGTGGGCAAGGTGGTGGGCACCGGGACCGGTGGTGACGGCAGGCCGGGGATCGCGTTGAGCTCGCGGCACACGTCCTTGTCCTTGTTCTCCGACCTGGCGCACTCCTCGCGCAGCTGGGCGAGCTTCTGGACGTTGGCGAGCACCCGCCTGCAGGCGTCGCTGGTCAGCGAGCCGCTCTGGAGGCAGGCCAGCACGTCGTTGACGATCACGGTCGGGTCGAGCACCGTGGGCAGGTTGGTGGGCAGCGACGGCGACGCGCTCGCACCGCCCGCGACATCGATGTCGAGGGTGATCGAGAGGTTGGTGTAGTCGCCCATGTGGAGGTTGCGGGCCACCTGCGGGTCGCGGCCGACCACCTCGTCGACGAACGGGTAGGTCAAGAAGACGTGGAAGGCGTTGGTGAAGTCGTCCCCCGACGCGGCGAGCTGGGTGAGCACCGGGTCGAGGCGCCGGAGCGAGGTGATCGTGGCGCCCTTGGACTGGGCGATCACGTCGACGGCCACCGAGGAGAGCCGGTCGAGCGCGGTGAGCATCTCGACCAGGTCGTCGCGCTGCCGGTCGATCGAGTCGAGCGCACTGGGGAGCTCCTCGAGCGCCTTGTCGATGGTGGGCAGCTGCTTCTCGGCGGCGACCGCGAGGCGGTTGAGTCCCTCGATCGCCTCGACGATGTCTGCCTTGTTGTCGTCGAGCTGGGCGGTGAAGGTGCGCAGCTGGCGCAGCACCGACGTCGCGGAGTCCTCACGACCTTCGAGGGCGAGGTTGAGCTCCTGGGTGATGGTCTTGAGCTGGCCGACGCCGCCGCCGTTGAGCAGCAGGCTCAGGGCGCCGAGGACCTCCTCGACCTCCGGGTTGCGACCGGCCCGCTCGATCGGGATCGTGTCGCCGTCGGCCAGGGGATTGGCGCTGACGTCCTGCTCGGGCGGGCCGAGCTCGACGAACTTCTCGCCCAGCAGGCTGGTCTGGCGCAGCTCGGCGACCGCGTTGTCGGGGAGCTCGACGTCGCGCCGCACCTCGAGGGTGACGAGGGCCTGGTAGCCCTCGAGGTCGATGTCGGTCACCTTGCCCACGCTGACGTCGTTGACCTTGACGGTCGACTGGGGCACCAGGTCGAGGACGTCGGCGAACTCCACCCGGATCGTGATCGGGTCGTCCCCGACGTCGGGTCCGCCTGGCAGCGGGAGGGAGTAGACGCTGGCGTCGCACCCCGAGAGCACCACCGCCGTGACTGCTCCGAGCACCAGGGCCGACAGGTGCTTCATCGCGCCACCTCCACGAGGCCGCCGAGGGTGGGGTCGAAGACGTCCTGGGCGGGCAGCACGTCGGAGGTTCCGAGGGCTCCGGGTCGCGACCGGCCGAGCAGGTCCGTGATCCGGTCGCAGGCCTGCCCCGAGCGCTCGACCTGGCCGACGAAGCCGCACAGCAGCGCGGCGGGGTCGGCGTTGAGCTGGTTGAGCGTCTCACCGAAGTTGGTGCGGGTGTCGAGGGTGCCGGCCTGCGGATTGTAGGTCAGCGCCAGGTTGTTGAGGGCTGCGGGCGCGACGTGCAGGATCTCGTCGAGGGCCGCCCGCTGGCGGACCAGGACCTTCGCGACCCGGTTGATGCCGGTGATGTTGCGGCCCAGCGACTCCTTGTTCTCCTCCACGAAGCCCTGCACCGCGGTGAGGGCGACGGAGAGGTTCCTGGTGGCCGAGACCAGCTCCTGGCGCTCACCGGCGAGCATCGTCGAGACGTCGGCCAGCGACTGGTTGAACTGGCGGACGGTCTGGTCGTTGTCGGCCAGTGTCTGCATGAAGCCCTCCAGTGCTCGCACCGAGCCGAAGAGCTCCTCCTTGTTGTCGGACAGGGTCGAGCTGAGCCGGGAGAAGTCCTTGACGGTCTGGCGGAAGGTCGTGCCCTGCCCGCCGAAGTTGTCGGCCGTCACCGAGAGCAGGTCGGACAGCGCGCCGCTCCTGTTGGCGCCGCGCGGCCCGAGCGCGACGTTGAGCCGGTCGAGGCTTTCGTAGATCTGGTCCAGCTCCAGCGGCTCCGCGGTGTCCTGGACGCCGAGCTCGGCAGCGTCGGGCAGGACGTCGCCGGTGCCGGAGTAGGCCGGCGTGAGCTGGACGTAGCGGTCGCCGACCAGGGACGGCGCGATGATGACGGCCCGCGCGTCGGCCGGCAGCGTGACCGTGTCGTCGTAGGTCATGGTGACCGTGACGTCGGTGCCCGTCGGCTCGACGCGGGTCACGGTGCCGACGGCCACGCCGAGCACGCGGACGTCGCTGCCCTCGTAGACGGAGATGGCGCGCGGGAAGTGGGCGACGACGGTGCGGGAGCTGTCGGCGCCGAAGACGGTGACGGCCGCTGCGACGACGAAGCCCAGCACGACGAGGGGGACGAGGAGACGCTTCACGAGGTCCATCCCTCAGCCCACCTGCGGAACGGGAGGGAAGTTGGCGATCCACGTGTCGAACCACGGACCGGTGCCGAGCGTGTTGGCGAAGACGCGGTAGAAGGGCGCCATCAGGCGCAGGCTGCTGTCGAGGTTGTCCTCGTTCTTGTTGAGCACCGCGACGACGTTCTCCAGGTGCGCCAGTGCCGGCGCGAGGTCAGCGCGCGACTGGCGGACGAGGGCGGTGAGCTCCTTGGACAGCCGGGTGCTCGAGACCAACAGCTCGTGCACCGCGTCGCGACGTGCGACCAGGGCCCGGAACAGCACGTCGCTGTCCGCCATCAGCTGGACGATGTCCTCGTCGCGGGCGTCGAGGACCTTCGAGACCCGCTCGAGGTTGACGAGCAACGAGTTGAGCTGCTCGTCCTTGTCGGCCACGTTGGCCGAGAGCCGGCTCAGTCCGGACAGGGCGCCGCGGAACTCCTCGGGGGTGTTGCGGGTGAGGTCGGCCAGCGTCGTCAGCGACTCGGCGAGCTGGTCGGTGTCGATCTGCTGGGAGGTGGCGGCGAGTCCCTCGAACGCCTCGACCACGTCGAACGGCGAGGACGTGCGCGCCGCCGGGATGGTGGCGCCCTGCTCGAGCTGGCCCCCACCGGCCGGCTCGAGGGCCAGGAACATGGAGCCCAGGATCGTCTTCACCTTGATCGCGGCCCGGGTGTCGGCACCGAAGTCCGCGGCGTCGTCGACCTTGAAGGTGACCTTGACCTGGTCCTGGTCGAGCTCGAGCTCGTTGACCTTGCCGACGCGCACGCCGGCGATGCGGACCTCGTCGTTGACCCGCAGACCCCCGGCCTCGGTGAACATGGCGTGGTAGGTGTCTCCGCCACCGATGACCGGCAGGTCGTCGGCGCGCAGCGCCGCGACCATGACCAGCGCCAGGACGACGAGGCTGATGGCGCCCACCATCACCGGATCACGCTCCCTGAAGGGCTTCATCCGAGATCACACCTGTCGGAGCCGGTCTCGTAGGTGACCGGCAGCGAGACCCCGCCAGGCAGGTTGACCCGGCCCTGGAACTCGCAGAGGTAGAAGTTGAAGAACGAGCCGTAGATCGCGGTGCGGCCGATCTTGTCGAGCTTGATCGGCAGGACCTGCAGGGCCCGGTCGAGCTCGGCCTTGTTCTTGTCGATGTTGCCCGCGACCGCGCGCAGCTCCTTGATGTCCTTGACGAAGGGCTCGCGGATGCCGTCGAGGAGCGACGCGGTCTCCACCGAGAGAGCGGAGACGTCCTCGAGGGAGTCCAGGATCGCGAAGCGGTCCTTCTTCAGTCCGCCGACGAGGGTGCGGAAGGACCGGATCAGCCGGGTCAGCTGCTTGTCCCGGTCGGCCACGTGGTCGAGCACGAGCGAGAGGTTGTCGATCAGCTCACCGATGACCTGGTCGCGGTCGGCCAGGGTCGAGGTCACCGAGGCGGTGTGCGCCAGCAACCCCTCGAGCGTGCCGCCCTCGCCCTGGAAGACCTGGATCAGCTCGAAGGACAGCTGGTTGACGTCCTCGGGCGAGAGAGCCTGGAACAGCGGCTTGAAGCCGTTGAACAGCACGGTCAGGTCCAGGGCGGGCTTGGTGCGCGAGACCGGGATGGTCGTGCCCGCCGGCAGGCGCTGGGTGTCGCCCACCTCCTGGGTGAGCGACAGGTAGCGCTGGCCGACGAGGTTGCGGTAGCGGATCGCCGCGTTGGTGCCACCGTTGACCGCCGTTGCCTCCGCGACAGAGAAGGTGATCAGGGCCCTCGTCCGGTCGATGATCTCGACGTCGCTCACCGTCCCGACGCGCACGCCGGCGACCCGCACGTCGTCGCCCTTGTTGACGCCGGTGGCGTCGGTGAACTCGGCCTTGTAGTCGCGGGAGGCGCCGAAGCCGATGTTGCCGATCGTCACCACCAGCACCGCGGTGGCGAGTGAGGTCACCACGACGAAGACGAGGAGCTTGACCAGGTCGACCGAGGTCTTCTTGTCCAGGAGCGGGCTCATCGCAGCGACACCTCCGCCCCGCGGGCCATCGGGCCGACCAGCAGCACGCCGAGGTCGGGTACGTCGTCGGCGCTGACACCGAGGCCGGGCGCGAGCAGCGACTTGAGGAGTGCCGCCTCGTCACGGCCGCCGACGAAACCGGCGGCGGAGCCCGACCAGCCGGGACCGACCCGGTTGGTGCCCTTGCCGGTCGGCTCGTCGATGCCGTCGACGAAGTCGGGCTGGGAGGAGAGGGGATTGGCCTGCGACCACGGCGGGTTGGGCAGCCGACCGCAGTGGTAGCCGCGCTTGTCGCCGTAGACCGGGGCGTCCTGCGGGCCGTAGCCGCGCGGCTGGTTGGGCAACGTCTCCAGGACGATGTGCAGCGTGAATCCGCGGAAGGCCTGGGCCTGCAGGTCGCCCGCGCCGACGATGCCCCCGAGCAGGCAGGGATAGCCAGGGGCGTACCGGGCGAAGACCTCGAGCTGCGCGGCCGCCAGGTCGCCGAGGCGGACCAGGTTGTCGCCGTTGGTGCGGGTGAACCGCTCGGCCACGGAGGCCAACGCGGAGACGTCGTTGAAGAGGGCCTTGAGCTTGACCTCGCGGTCCTCCAGCGTCGTGGTCGTGGTGATCGTGTTGCGCAGGATGGTCGCGACCTCGGGCAGCACGTCGGCGTAGGTGTCGGAGACGTCAGCGGTCAGCCGCAGGTCCTCGATCAGCGCGGGAAGCTCCGGGTTGAACCTGGTGAGGTAGTCGTCCATCGTCTCGATGGTCTCGCCGAGCTGCTCGCCCCGGCCCTCGAGCGCGGAGGCGATCGCGTTGAGCGTGGTGTTGAGGTCGGCCGGCTGCACCGCCCGCAGCAGCGGGTAGAGGTCGCTGAGCACCTTCTCGACCTCGATCGAGAGCGTGGTCCGCGTGACCACGTCGCCGTCGGTGATCGACCGGGCCGACGATCCGCCGTCGGGGACGATCAGGGACACGAACTTCTCGCCGAACAGCGTCTTGGGAAGGATCGAGGCGGTGACGTCGCCGGGGATCTCGGCGGTGCGGTCCGGGTAGAGGCCGAGGGTGATGTCGGCACCCTCGGCGGTGGGCTCGTAGTCGAGCACCTCGCCCACGATGACGCCCCTGATCTTGACGTCCGCCCGGTGCGGGAGCTGGAGCCCGATCCTCGACGCCCGCACGGTGACCTCGTCGTAGTCGGCGAACTTCTTGGTGAACACGCCGTAGGTCAACCACACCGAGGCCAGCATGAGCACCAGGAAGACGATGCCGAGGGTCTTGGTCCTCATCGCGCCCTCACCCGGCCAACCTGACGGTCGTGGAGGCGCCCCAGATGGCCATGGACAGGAGCAGGTCGAGCACGTTGATGGCGACGATGCTGGTGCGCACCGCTCGCCCCACGGCCACGCCCACGCCCGCAGGGCCGCCGGAGGCGTTGTAGCCGTGGTAGCAGTGGATCAGGATGACGGTGACGGCGAAGACCAGCACCTTGCCGAAGGACCACAGCACGTCGCCGGGCGGCAGGAACGCGTTGAAGTAGTGGTCGTAGGTGCCCGGCGACTGGCCGTAGATCTGGGTCACCACCAGCCGGCTGGCGAAGTAGGACGACAGGAGGCCGACGACGTAGAGCGGGATGATCGCGATCAGCCCACCGATCACGCGGGTGGCCACGAGGAACGGCATCGACGGGATCGCCATCACCTCGAGGGCGTCGACCTCCTCGGAGATCCGCATCGCGCCGAGCTGGGCGGTGAAGCCACAGCCGACGGTCGCGGCCAGGGCGATGCCGGCGACCAGCGGCGCGATCTCGCGGGTGTTGAAGTAGGCCGACACGAAGCCGGCGAACGCGGCGGTGCCGAGCTGGTTGAGCGCGGCGTAGCCGGACAGGCCCACCTGCGCGCCGGTGAAGAACGTCATGCCGATGATGACGCCCACCGTGCCGCCGATGACGGCCAGGGCACCCGTACCGAGAGTGACCTCGGCGAGGATCCGCATGATCTCGCGCGGGTAGCGGGTGATCGAGCGCGGCACGGCCTTCAGCACGCCGAGGTGGAAGGCGAGCTGCGCACCCAGCTCGTCGAGCGAGGCGAGCGGCTTGGCGTAGAGGTCCTTCAGGGCCATGTCAGCCGCCCTTCGGCGGGATGATCTGGAGGTAGATCAGGCTCAGCACGAAGTTGGCGACGAAGAGCATGAGGAACGTGATGACGACCGCCTCGTTGACGGCGTCGCCGACGCCCTTGGGACCGCCGTTGGCGTTCATGCCCTTGTAGGAGGCGACGATCGCGGCGATGAGCCCGAAGACCAGGGCCTTGAACAGGCCGATCCACAGGTCGGGCAGCTGTGCGAGCGCAGTGAAGCTGGCCAGGTAGGCGCCGGGGGTGCCGTCCTGGAGGATCACGTTGAAGACGTAGCCGCCGCTCACGCCGACGACGCTGACCATGCCGTTGAGGAAGAACGCGACGAGCATGCAGGCCAGCACCCGGGGCACGACGAGGCGCTGGATGGGGTCGATGCCGAGCACCATCATCGCGTCGAGCTCTTCGCGGATCTTGCGGGCACCGAGGTCGGCGGCGATGGCCGACCCGCCCGCACCGGCGATGAGCAGCGCGGTGCCGATCGGCGCCGCCTGCTGGATCACGGCCAGGACCGAGGCGGAGCCGGTGAAGGACTGCGCGCCGAACTGCTTGATCAGACCACCGACCTGCAGCGCGATCACCGCGCCGAAGGGGATGGCGACCAGCGCGGTGGGCACGATCGTGACCGAAGCGATGAACCACGCCTGCTGGATGAACTCGCGCAGCTGGAAGGGCCGGCGGAAGAGCGCGCGGAGGACGTCGAGGGCGAAGGCGAACAGGTTGCCGGCGATCGCAACAGGCGCGAGAGCGCGCGAGGACAAGGAGGCGGCCACGGGGTGTCAGGCTCCCGGGGCCAGGCCGGCGTTGCTGGACTCGAACGATCCGGGGGGCGGGGTGACTCCGTGCTCGCGGCACCACTCGCCGGGCGGGCGCTGGCTGCGGCGCGGGATGCCGTTGGACGGCTCCTGCTGGAGCGGGATCGGGGGCAGCGGCGGCAGGTCCTGGTCGGCCTCGGCCGCGAGCTCGTCGGCGTCCTTCTCCTCGGACATGCCGATCGGGCCCACCCGCTGGGCGTTGAGGAACTGCCGCACGACGGGCTCCTCGGAGCTGAGCAGCATCTCGCGGGGACCGAACATGGCGAGGTGACGGTGGTAGAGCAGACCGATGTTGTCAGGAACGGTCCGGGCCGTGTTGACGTCGTGGGTGACGATGAGGAACGTGGCGTCGATCTGCGCGTTGAGGTCGATGATGAGCTGGTTGAGGAAGGCCGTCCGGACCGGGTCGAGCCCGGAGTCGGGCTCGTCGAAGAGCACGATCTCGGGGTCGAGGACCAGGGCACGGGCCAGCCCGGCGCGCTTGCGCATGCCCCCCGAGATCTCCCCCGGGAGCTTGTCCTCGGCGCCGAGGAGACCCACGAGATCCATCTTCTCCATGACGATGGCGCGGACCTCGGACTCGGACTTCTTCGTGTGCTCGCGCAGCGGGAAGGCCACGTTGTCGTAGAGGTTCATCGAGCCGAACATGGCGCCGTCCTGGAACAGGACGCCGAAGAGCTTGCGGATCTCGTAGAGCTCGCGCTCCGAGCAGCTCGCGATGTCGGTGCCCTCGATGACGATCGAGCCCTTGTCCGGCTTGAGCAGCCCGATCAGGGTCTTGAGGAAGACCGACTTGCCGGTGCCTGACGGGCCGAGCATCACGCAGATCTCGCCGGCAGGGATGGTCAGGGTCACGTCGCCCCAGATGAGCTGCTTGCCGAAGGACTTGGAGAGGTCGTTGACCTGGATCTCCACACCCATGCGATCGCCTCCCTTGCCGCCGGCCGCTCGGTCGTGCGAGCCGGGCACCGCCGCCCCTCTGCAGGGCACAACGCATGACGGCCCGCGGAGTTACGGCTGGCGAACGCTCAGGCGCGTCGACGCAGGATCTCGGCGTTGATGGCGGGCACGACCTCGTGCAGGTCGCCGATCACGGCATGGGTCGCCCTGGTGACCATCGGAGCATCGGGATCGGTGTTGATGGCGAGGATCGCCTTCGCGGTGCTGCAGCCGGCCCAGTGCTGGATGGCCCCGCTGATGCCGCACGGGATGTAGAGGTCGGGCGAGATCCGGCTGCCGGTCTGCCCCACCTGCTCGTGGTGGGGCCGCCAGCCCAGCGAGGTCACCACCCGCGAGACCCCGAGGGAGGCGCCGAGCAGGTCGACGAGCTCGAGCAGTCCGTCGAAGCCCTCCGGCGACCCGGCACCACGACCGGCGCCCACCACGACCCGGGCCGACTTCAAGGTGCCGGACAGGTCGGGCTCGGGTTCGTCGGTCGACACCACCCGCGCGACCAGGTCGACGTCGGCGACCGCCGGGGTCTCCACGACGAGCTCGGCCGCGCCGGCGGACCCTGCCGGCGTCGCCTCCACCGCATGGCCGGCGACGGTGAACACCGCCGGGCGCTCGGAGAGGCGCATCTCCTCCAACGCCGCCCCGCCGACGACCTGCCGGGTCACGACGAAGGGCGACAATCCGCTGAAGGACAGCACGTTGGCAGCCATCGGCACTCCGCAGCGCGCCGCCACATGGGCCAGGACCTCGTTGCCGCGCGGCGTGCCGGCCGCGGTCACCACCACGGACCCGGCACTGTCGCGGACGGCGATCACCCCGGCCGCCCAGGCTGCGCCGGAGAACGCGTCGAAGGCGGCACCGGTCAGCGCGTGCACCCGGCGCACACCGTAGGAGGCCAGCAACGCGACCACCGACTCCCCCGGCGTCCCCACGACCGCGACATCGACGGGGACGCCGCCGCCGGCGACCGAGAGGCCGCGCGCGAAGGTGACCGCCTCGCGCGAGGTCTCGATGGCCTCTCCTTCGCCAGACAGCTCCACGAGCACCAGGATCATCGGGCCAGCACCCCCAGCTCCTCGAAGAGGTCGACCACGGCCGGTGCGGCCTCGGCGCCACGGCCGAGGATCTTGACGGACGAGGGAGCCGGCGGCGGCAGCACCAGCCGGACCCGGCCAGGGCCCTCGGGCGACGCCACGGGCCCACGCTCCTCGATCGGAACCTTCTTGGCCCTCATCCGCCCGGGCACGGTCGGGTAGCGCGGCTCGACCCCTCCCTCGAGCACCGTGACGACGGCGGGCAGGGGCACCCGGAAGGTCTCGTGGCCATCGGGTCCCGAACCGTTGGCCGTCACCTCGCCCTCCACCACCGCCACGTGCGTCACGCCGTTGACGACGGGCCAGCCCAGCTCGTAGGCGAGCCTGATGCCGACCTGGAAGTCGCCGCTGTCCGCGGCATCGTTGCCGAGCAGCACCAGGTCGTGGGGAGTGCCCGCCGCCTCGTGGTCGCGGACCACCGCGGCGATCTCACGAGCCACGTCGGCCGGACCGAACGCCTGGGGGTCCGCGACCACGTGGGTCGCTGCGCCGCAGCCCACGGCGAGGGCGGCCCGCAGCTGCTCGATCGCGTCGGCGGCGCCCAGGGTCAGGACGGTCGCGGTCCCGCCATCGTCCAGGGCGACCCGGACGGCGAGCTCGACCGCACAGTCCTCGTGCGCACTCGTCGTGAAGCCCGCGAAGCGCCCGTCGACGGCCTGGCCGTCCTCGGTCAGCACCACCTCGCTCGAGGAGTCCACGACGCGCTTAACGCAGACCAGTGGGTGCACGCTCATCGGATCCTCGCGTTGTCCGGGTCGAAGAGCCCGGTCGCATCGACCGATGCGACGGTGACGGGGTAGAGCTCCTCCATGTAGGACACCGCCAGCCGGGCACCGATGACCGCCCGCTCGGGCGGCAGGTAGGCCAGCAGCACGTGCTTGCCCCGGCTCGGCGCCGCGCCGGCCGACGTGACGTAGGGGTGGTGCCCGTGGCCGTCGGTGAGCATCTCCCCCGCCGGCGTCAGGATCGGCTCGCCGCCCAGCATGTATCGCCGGGTGCCGTCGGCCGAGGTGTGGTCGTCGACGGTGAGGGTGCACAGCACCGACACGGGCGG
>JBBSOR010000085.1:0-16686 GCA_038259535.1 Propionibacteriales bacterium
ACATCCGCTGCACCGTCTCGATCGGCGGGTTCGTGCCCAAGCCGCACACGCCGTTCCAGTGGGCCGCGCAGCTCGACCACGTGACCACCGACGACCGGCTCAAGAAGCTGCGCGACATCGTCCGCGCGGACAAGAAGTACGGCCGGGCGATCGGCTTCCGCTACCACGACGGCAAGCCCGGCATCGTCGAGGGCCTGCTCTCACGCGGTGACCGCCGCGTCGGCCGGGTCATCGAGGAGGTGTGGCGCGACGGCGGTCGATTCGACGGCTGGAGCGAGCACTTCTCCTACGACCGCTGGATGGAGTCCGCCGAGCGGGCCCTGGCCGGCACGGGTGTCGACGTCGACTGGTACACCGTCCGCGAGCGCGACTACGACGAGGTGCTGCCCTGGGAGCACCTCGACTCGGGCCTCGACAAGGACTGGCTCTGGGGCGACTGGGAGGACGCTCTCGCGGTCGCCGAGGGCGCCGACATCGAGATCGAGGACTGCCGCTGGACGCCGTGCTACGACTGCGGCGTCTGCCCGGAGATGGGCACCGAGATCCAGGTCGGCCCGACCGGTCGCGCCATGCTCCCGCTCAGCGTCGTCTGAACGCCCTCGCAGACCCGCTCAGGCGGGCTTCTGCGCCAGCACGGCGAGCTGTCGATAGCGAGGGATGCTCACGCGTGCCGCGCGCAGGCCGTGCGGCCGCGATGTCCGTTGCGGGCGCTTGAGCAGCCGCAGGAGGACGTCCTCGGCCGCAACGAGCGGGTAGGAGATGGGAGTGACGTCCTCGGAGAGCAGCCGCAGGCCTGCCTGCTCCAGCAGCTGGTGGACCTCGCTCGCGGAGCGGTACTCGCGGAGGTGCGTCGGGTCGAGGACCCAGCCGGCATCGGGGTTGCGCCGGAAGTACCACGCGCCCTTCAGCTTGAGCGGGGTCTCGATGTAGACGACGCCACCCGGTCGGGCCAGGCGCGCCATCTCGCGGACGTAGCCGGCGTCGTCCGGCACGTGCTCGACGACGTGCGTGGACGCCACGACGTCGGCCGATCCGTCGGGCAGGGGAACCCGCCCGTCCTCCGAGACGAGCACGTGGTGCCCGCGCTCCTGGGCGCGCTCACCGCGCATGCCCGAGATCTCGAAGCCGGTGATGTCCCACGAGTCGCCGACCTCGGAGCGGACGACGTCCAGGAGTCCGCCCTCCCCGCAGCCGACGTCGATGAACCGATTGCCCTCCACGAGGGAGAGCGCCGTGCGGAGCAGCACGGGCAGGTCCAGCTCGTTGTCGATCTGCGGGTAGAGCTCGGCATAGTCGTCCCAGTCGTTGGTGTGTTCCACGAGTCGATGCGCTCCTACAGCTGTTGGCGACGGGTGCGGGGATCGTGGACCACCGGCCCACCACCCCGGCACCCTACCGTCGCCATGACCTCCTCCCGGGAGCACCGTGGGAGGGGCCGCCGCCCGCCCGGCTCGCTCTCGAAGCGGCTCCGGGGGTGGTCACTGGCTAGTGTGTGTCGCCGATGTTGTCGTCGGTGGGAGAGCAGGGGGAATGTTGTTTCGACTTGTGTCGACCGTCGTGGTCACGATGGCCGCGATCGTGTGTGGAGCGATGTGGGCGCTGTCGTCACCGCCCGGTTCGTCTCCCGATGACAACTACCACCAGGCCACCATCTGGTGCGTCGGCGCCACCGCATCGACGTCGAGCGACACCTGCCGTGTGGTCGGGGAGTCCGAGACCACCGGGGGACGCGTGGTCGAGGTCCCGGCGCTCGTCGCCAACCCCAATTGCTACGCCTTCGTTCCCACCGAGTCCGGCGCCTGCCAGCGTCCGCTCGAGGACACGACCGCGACGACCGAGGCGATCGACAACGGCGGCTACCCGGGTGGCTTCTACCGAGTGATGCACGTGCTCGTGCGCGCCAGCATCCCGGAGTCCGTCCTCGCCATGCGGATCGCCAACGTGACGCTCGCGGCTCTTCTCCTCGGCGGCCTCGCCCTCGTCACGACGAGCGCCGTGCGGCGCCTCATGGTGCTCACCCTGGTACCCGTGCTGATCCCGCTGGGATGGTTCCTCCTCGCCTCGGTCAACCCCAGCAGTTGGTCGTTGTCCGGGCTCACCGCCTACGGCTTTGCCCTGCACACCGTGTTCCTCGCCGAGGGACGACGACGCCGCGTCGCCGCCGGCGTCCTCGGCTCCCTGGGACTCGTCATGGCACTGTGCGCCCGCGGCGACGCCCCGGCCTACGCCGGGGTGATCACCGTGGCGATCTGTGTCCTCCACTGGCGGACCCTGTGGGCCGACAAGCGACTCGTGGCGATCCCCGCGCTGGTGGGAGCCGTGTGCCTGTGGCGCGTGCTGGCGGCCGCGCAGGTCGCGAGCATCGCCGGTGCCTCCGCGGAGACCGAGCGCACCCTGAGCGAGGTGGTCCCCAACCTCCTCGTGGAGTGGCCGTCGCTGTTCAGCGGGATGTTCGGCTACGCGTTCGGCCTCGGGTGGCTCGACACGGCGATGAACTCGGTGACGTCCTACCCGATCGCGCTGATCATCGGCTTCCTCGGCCTGACCGGCCTCGGTCGGATGACGTGGCCCAAGGCGATCGCCGCGGCTCTCATCTTCCTGCCGATGCTCGTGCTACCCCTGACGACGCTCTACCGCACCCGGCTCATCGTCGGCGAGAGCGTCCAGCCGCGTTACATCCTCCCGCTGATGCCGATGCTGCTCGCCGTCCTCCTCGTGGACCGCGCGGCCGAGCGGACGGTGCGCCTGAGCCGGGTGCAGGCCGTCCTCATCTGGCTGGCCCTCACGGTCGCCACCGCGGCAGCCATCTACGCCAACGCCCGTCGCTACGTCACCGGCATCGACGGGCCCACCATGATCGACAAGCTCGAGTGGTGGTGGGAGTCGGCACCCTCGCCGGCCACCGTGACCATCATCGGCGGAGTCGCCTTCGCGGTGTTCGCCGCGCCCCTGGTCGTGATGCACTGGCGCCGGACGCCACCCCTGCCGGAGGCTGTTCCCGCCACCTCCACTTCCACCAGCACCCCCACCTCCATCGAGGAGACCCCATGAGCTTTCGCGCGGTCGAGTCCGCCGAGCTGTCGCCGGAGGCGACGGTCGGTGACGGGAGCAGCCTCTGGCATCTCTGCCAGGTGCGCGAGGGTGCTGTGCTGGGCGAGAACTGCGTCATCGGGCGCGGTGCCTACATCGGCTCCGGCGTCCGGCTGGGCGACAACTGCAAGGTGCAGAACTACGCGCTGGTCTACGAGCCGGCTGTGCTCGGTGACGGAGTCTTCATCGGCCCGGCCGTGGTGCTCACCAACGACACCTACCCCCGCGCGGTCAACCCGGACGGTTCGCTCAAGTCGGCCTCCGACTGGAACCCGGTCGGCGTGACCATTGAGGAAGGTGCCTCGATCGGCGCCCGCTCCGTGTGCGTCGCCCCGGTGCGGGTGGGGGCGTGGTCCCTCGTGGCGGCCGGATCGGTCGTCACGCGCGACGTGCCCGCCCAAGCGCTCGTCGCCGGGGTGCCCGCACGCCAGATCGGGTGGGTGTCGCGCCGCGGGACCCGCCTTCACGAACAACCCGACGGCACGCTGGTCGACCCCGACACCGGCGCCGTCCACGACGTCATCGACGGACACCTCAAGGAGAGAGCAGAGTGAGCCAGCCCGAGTTCATCCCCCCGGCCAAGCCGATCATCGGCGAGGAGGAGCGCAGGGCGGTCGACGCCGTGTTGGCCTCCGGAATGGTCGCCCAGGGTCCCGTGGTCGCCGCCTTCGAGCAGGAGTTCGGTGACCAGCTCGTCGGCGGCCGGGCGTGCGTCGCGGTCAACTCCGGCACGTCCGGTCTCCACCTGGGCCTGCTGGCTGCCGGTGTCGGCCCCGGCGACGAGGTCATCGTCCCGTCGTTCACCTTCGCCGCCACCGCCAACTCCGTGGCCCTGACCGGCGCCACGCCGGTCTTCGTGGACATCGAGCCCACCTGGTTCTGCCTCGACCCGCAGGCGGTCGAGGCCGCGATCACCGATCGCACCAAGGCGATCATGCCCGTGCACCTCTTCGGTCACCCTGCCGACCTGACGGCGCTGGGAGAGATCGCTGAGCGGCACGGTGTGATGCTCTTCGAGGACGCCGCGCAGGCCCACGGCGCCACCTGGGACGGTGCGTCCGTCGGCACCTTCGGGACGTTCGGGATGTTCTCGCTCTACCCCACCAAGAACATGACGTCCGGCGAGGGCGGCATGGTCTCGTGTGCCGACGCGGACGTCGTACGCCGCGTCAAGCTGCTGCGCAACCAGGGCATGGAGCGCCAGTACGCCAACGAGGTGATCGGGCTCAACAACCGGATGACCGACATCCACGCGGCCATCGGCCGGGTGCAGCTCACGAAGGTGGGTGGCTGGACGAAGACCCGGCAGCAGAACGCCGCCTTCCTCGACGCCCACCTGCAGGGCGTGAGCGTGCCTGTCGTCGCCGACAACGCGACGCACGTCTACCACCAGTACACGATCCGGGTGGCCGAGGGCCGCGACGAGGTCGTGCGCCGGCTCCGCGAGGAGTTCCAGGTCGGTTCGGGCGTCTACTACCCGATCCCCAACCACCGGCTGGAGTCCCTGCAGCGCTTCGCCCCCGGGCTCGACCTGCCGGCGACCGAGCGAGCTGCGGCCGAAGTGCTGTCGCTTCCGGTCCACCCCTCGCTCGGCCAGGGTGACCTCGACCGCATCGTCGAGGCCGTCAACACGGTCGTGAAGGCAGGTGCGTGATGGGGCAGACCGTGCGCGTCGGAGTGATCGGGCTCGGATCGATGGGACGCCACCACGCCCGCGTGATCCGGGCCACCGCGGGCATGGAGCTCGTGGCTGTCGCCGACCCGGTGGGTGACAAGTTCGGCGTGGCCGGCGACCTGCCGGTCCTGCCGGACGTCGACGCCCTGATCGCCGCGGGCCTGGACGCCGCCGTCGTCGCCGTCCCGACCGTGCACCACGAGGTCGTCGCCCTGGCGCTCGCCGCAGCCGGCGTCGCCACCATGGTCGAGAAGCCGATCGCCCACTCGGTCGAGGCCGGTGAGCGCGTCGCGGCGGCCTTCGAGGAGGCCGGGGTCGTCGGCTGCGTCGGCTACGTCGAGCGGTGCAACCCGGCGGTCATCGCGATGCGCGAGCGCATCCAGCAGGGGCTGCTGGGGGAGATCTACCAGATCACCACCTCACGCCAGGGCCCGTTCCCGCCGCGCATCACCGATGTCGGGGTCGTGCAGGACCTCGCCACCCACGACTTCGACCTCACGCCGTGGATCGCGGGCTCCGACTACACGCGGCTGACCGCCCACGTGCAGCACCGCTCCGGGCGCGACAAGGAGGACATGGTGGTCGCCACCGGCCGCCTGGCCAACGGCGTCATCGTCAACCACCTGGTCAACTGGCTCTCCCCGCGCAAGGAGCGCCAGTGCATCGCGACCGGCGAGCGCGGCGCGCTCGTCGCCGACACGCTGACCGGTGACCTGACCTTCTACGCCAACGGGACGTTCGAGAACGACTGGGACGCCGTGGCGACCTTCCGTGGCGTCAACGAGGGCGACGTCACCCGCTTCGCGATCCAGAAGCGCGAGCCGCTCGCCGTCGAGCAGGCCCACTTCCTCGACGCGGTCCGGGGCGAGGACGCCGCGGGCATCGTGCCGATGCGCGAGGGCGTCCAGACCCTGCGGGTCGTCGACGCCTGCCTGCGCTCGGCGACCGAGGAGCGCGAAGTCACGCTGTGAGGTGACCGGCCCTCGTCAGCTCGGCGACGATCACCTCAGTGGGGTGGAACTGCTCGAGCAGCGAGGGCCGCGCGTGGCCGCGCCAGGTGCCCAGGAAGTCGCGCAGGACCTGCATGTCCAGCCCGGTCAGCACCAGGTTGTCCCCGATGCCCTGCTGCGACTCGACCGCCTCGCGGTGGATCGCCGCGGGCTTGCCGAGGATGCCGCACTCCTGCTGGAGGCCACCGGAGTCGGTGACGACGAAGCTGGCGCGCGCCAGGAGCGGCATGAAGCGGGCGTAGGGCTGCTTGTCGACGAGCCGGAAGCGGTCCCCGAACAGGTGGCCCAGGCCGAGCTCCTCGATGCGGTTGCGCTCGGTGTTGCCCGCCGGCATCACGAGCGGCAGGTCGCGGCTGGCCTCGTGGAGCACCTCGAGGGTCTGGGTGAACACCGGCCCGTTGCGCAGCATCTCGAAGCGGTGGAGGGTGACCAGCCCGAACTCGCCGGGCAGGTCGATCGCCGGCGCATCGCCGTCGATGGCCAGGCGCAGGGCATCGATCACGGTGTTGGCGCCGGTGTCCACGAGCGGCCCCTTCGCCTTCTCGCGGCGCAGGGCCTCGACCTCGTGCTGGGTCGGGGCGAAGTGGAGGGTGGCGATCTTGGCCACGATGCGACGGTTGAGCTCCTCCGGCATCGGGTGCCAGATGTTGCCGGTGCGCATGCCGGCCTCGACGTGCGCCACCTCGGCCCGCAGGAAGCGACCCAGCAGCGCACCGAGCACGGTGCTGAACGTGTCTCCGTGCACGACCACCAAGGGGCGGCCGTGGCCTCGCGCGAGTCGGCGGCGCAGCTCGCGGCGACGGCGCAGGACGGTGCCCAGGATCCGCAGCGCCCAGCCGGGCACCTGGCTGACGCGCACGACGTCGCTCTGGTGCCGCGCGGGCACGAGGTCGATCGCGGGCTGGGGGAGCCCCAGGTCGGCCAGAGTGGCTGGCAGGCCCCCGACGTGGAAGGCGGTGTTCCAGAACTCCACGTCCTCGCCGCGTTCCTCGAGGGCCCGGATGACCGGCGCCAGCTTGATGATCTCGGCGGTCGTCCCCGCGATGAAGGCGATCGTCACTGACTCTCCCGTGCTCGTCCGGTGGGCTGTCTCGGCGTTGCAGTATCGTCTGCCCGCGGATGAAGCGAGCGACGAAAGGGTGGTCCACCACCGTGCAGGACTCCCCTCCACCTCCCACCGCAGCAGCCCCCGACACGGAGGTCCACGCGCGGCTGGGCGTGGTGATGCCAGCCTACAACGAGGGCGCCTGGGTCAGGAGGGCGCTGGATGCGCTCGAGGTCGCCGCCGCCCGGGCCGACTGGTCGCTGGACGTCGTGGTCGTCGACGACGGCGCGACCGACGCCGAGAGCCTGGCCGTGCTGGACGAGGTCGACGCGCGGCCGCACGTGCGGGTGATCCACCAGGCCAACGCGGGGCGCTTCGCAGCGCGCACCGTGGGGCTCGACGCGGTCGAAACCGAGCTCGTTCTGCTCCTCGACGCCCGCGTGGAGGTCCACGCGGAGTCGTTGCTCCGTATCCGTGCGTCGGTGCGCCCGGGGGAGGAGGTCTGGAACTACGACGTCGTGCCCGGCTCGCGCGACCTGCGCGCGCTCTTCTGGACCGGCATCACCAAGGTCTGGTGGCGCGACTACTTCCGCCACCGCCAGGCTGTCGCCTTCGGGCTCGACGACTTCGACCGCTACCCCAAGGGCACGGGCGCCTTCCTCGCCCCCCGTGCCCTGCTCCGGGAGGCGGCGAGCACCTTCGAGTCGCACTTCACCGATGCGAGCCTGGCATCCGACGACACCCGGCTCCTGCGCGTCGTCGCCGGGGCTCAGGACATCCACCTGTCACCCGACGTGATGTGCACCCATCACGCCAAGAGCGGGCGCGGGTCGTGGTCGCGTCAGTGCTACTACCGCGGCACCACGTTCGTCGACGGCTACCTCTCCGACGCCGATCGCGCCCCTGGCCTGCTGGCAGGAGCGATGGGCGCGGTCGCCGCGGGTGGTGCGGTGGCGCTGGTGGCCCCCCGGACGTCCGCGGCAGCAGGGGTTGTCGCCTGCGTGGCAGCGGGCACGGTCGCACGCGCCTGTGGGGCGACCGGGCGCGAGGCGCTGGCCGTCGGCCTGCTCAGCCCCGCCTTCGGCGTCAGCTTCGGCGGCGGCGTGCTCCGCGGCCTGCGCCTGGCCGTGAGCGCCGCGTGACACCACCCACCGGCGGGGCCTCGACGCGGGGCGGGCGACGCCAGCTCGGCCTGCTGTCGGTGTCGTTCTTCGCCGCCAGCGGCCTCGGGTTGCTGCTGCTGGTCGCGGTCGCGCGATGGCTGACTCCGTCGGAGAATGCCCACTTCCAGGCGGTGTGGGGCCTGATCTTCGCCTTCGGCAGCGTGCTCGGCTCGGTCGAGCAGGAGGTCACCCGGCGAGCGACGTCGGCCGGCCTGGACGGTCGGCGCACTCCTGTCGGTGCGGTGCAGGCACTCGCCCTCGCCGCTCTGGCCTGTCTGCTCCTGCTGGCCGTCCTCCTCGCCACCCCGCCCGGACGGGTCATCGTGCAGGGGTCGGGTGCGGTCATCGCCCTCACGTTGCTGTCGGTCCTCAACTTCTCGGTGCTGATCCTCGCTCGGGGGGTGCTGCTCGGTGCCCACGCCCTACGGGGCTACTCCGCGCTGCTGGTCGGGGACGCGCTGTCGCGCGTGGTGCTGATCGGCGTCCTGGTGGTTGTCGGCGTGGACGCCGCCGTGGAGTGGGCTGTCTTCGCCACCGTGGTCGGCTCGCTCGTCTGGCTGGGGGCACTCGGCCGCCTTGCGCGCTCGATCGAGTGGTCGGGCCGGCGTGACCCCTGGCGCACCGTAGGAGGCACTGTCGCCGCGCTCGCGATCGCCAACGGGCTGTCCGCGCTCGTGCTGACCGGCTTCCCCGCGGTCGCTGCCGTCGTCCTCGGCAACACCTCGGACCTGGCGGTGCTGTTCGCCGTGATCACCCTGGCCCGCACCCCCCTCGCGCTGCTGGCACCGGTGCAGGCGCTCACAGTGCCGACCGTGGTGCGATGGTCTCGCCGGGGCGACACCCACCACCTGTCGCGGGCCCTCCGGCTCATCGCCGCCGGGAGCACGGTCGCCGCGCTGGCGGGGGCCGCGGTCGGCTACCTCGTCGGACCCTGGGCGGTGGCCCTGGTGCTCGGGTCCGACTACCGGCCCGCACCGGCGATGGCCGCCTTCGTGGCCGCCGCCACCTGCGTGATGGCCGGTGCCCTGCTCCAGGCCGCCGCCCTCGTCGCGCTCCAGCGCTACTGGCAGCTCACGGCCTGCTGGGCAGCCGCGATCGTCTCGGCCGCCGTGGTGATGATCGCCGCGCCCTGGGACGCCGAACAACGCGGCCTGGGTGGCTTCACGGTGGCGTCCCTGGTGGCCTTCGTCGCCACCGCCCTCTCCGTCCGACGCACGGTGGCAACGGCCGAGGACCGCGACGCGCAGTCCGCCCATTAGGGTTCCCCCCATGTCCGAACGCCCCGACCAGCGCGTCCTCGTGGTGATCCCGGCATGGAACGAGGCAGGCGTGATCGCCTCGACCATCGCCGAGATCCGTGCCGCGCGCCCCGACGTCGACATCCTTGTGGTCGATGACGGATCAGGTGACGGCACCGCAGATGCGGCAGATGCGGCCGGCGCGCTCGTGGCGCGGCTGCCCTACAACCTCGGGGTCGGGGGGGCCATGCGCACGGGCTACCGCTACGCGCTCCGCGAGGGCTACGACGTGGTCGTGCAGATCGACGCCGACGGCCAGCACGACCCCCTCTACCTCACCGAGCTGGTCACCGGACTCGCCGACGCCGACGTGGTGATCGGGGCCCGGTTCGCGGGTGAGGGCAGCTATCGGGCCTCCGGCCCGCGGAGGTGGGCCATGTGGCTGCTCGCGCGGGTGTTGTCCCGGCTGGCCGGGGTGCGACTCACCGACGTCACCAGCGGCTTCCGTGCCGCCAACCGGCGTGCCGTCACCGTCTTCGCCGACCACTACCCGGCCGAATACCTCGGCGACACGGTCGAGTCGCTGGTCATCGCCCTGCGCACGGGCTGCTCGGTCCAGCAGCTGCCTGTCGAGATGCGACCCCGCACCATCGGCCAGGCCAGCCAGAGCCCGCTGCGGGCGACGGTCTACCTCGCCCGCGCAGTCATCGCGTTGGGGCTCGCCCTCGTCCGCCGGTGGCCCGCCGCCACCGAGACCCTTGGCCAGGAGAAGGCATGAACTCCACCTTCACGCTGGGGCTGATCGGCGGAGCCATCACGCTGGTCGTGCTCTTCGAGATGCTGCGCCGGCAGCGGCTGCGGGAGAAGTACGCCGTGATCTGGGTGGTCGTCGTCGCCGCCACCCTCACGCTGGCCATCTTCCCTGGCCTGTTGTCGCGGGCGGCGACGGCACTGGGCGTCCAGGTGCCGGCCAACCTGTTGTTCTTCGGCGCCATCATGTTGCTCCTCGTCATCTCGATCCAGCTCAGCTATGAGATCGGGCGTCTCGAGGAGCGCACCCGCACGCTGGCCGAGGAGGTCGCCCTCCTGCGCCTCCAGCAGGAGAGCCACCGCGGCGACCACCCCTCCCACGCCCCCGACGCCCCCGACGCCCCCGACGGGCGCGGCCCGCACGAGGTGACCGAGCCGCCGGAGGAGCCGGGACCCACGGCCTGACCGGGCTCCAGTAACGTCACCCCGTGCGCGAGATCCCCGAGCAGCAGGCCCCACCGGTCCAGCGCCTCCGCGTGCGCTACGCCAAGCGCGGCCGACTGCGCTTCACCAGTCACCGGGACTTCAGCCGCGCCTTCGAGCGCGCGGTCTTCCGCGCCCGGGTGCCGATGGCCTACTCCTCCGGCTTCAACCCGCACCCCCGCATCTCCTACGCCGGCGCGGCGCCCACGGGCTCCGCGAGCGAGGCCGAGTACCTCGAGCTGGCCCTGTCCGAGGTGGTCGTGCCGGCCGACGTCCACGCCATGCTCGACGAGGCCCTGCCGCCGGGACTCGACGTCCTCCAGGTCGTCGAGTCACCGGGCGGCTCGCTGTCGGACCTGCTCGAGGGCAGCCGCTGGCGCATCGACCTGGCCGTCGATCGCGACGCCGCGACCGACGCCGTGTCGCGCTTCCTGGCCGCCGAGGAGGCGCTCGTGGAGCGAATGACCAAGAAGGGCATGCGCGAGTTCGACGCGCGCGGCGCCGTGGTGGCGCTCGAGCTGCTGCCGCCTGACGCCGCCGACCCGGGACGTACGTCGTTCGAGGTGGTGCTGCGCCACGGGACGCCCGCCGTCCGCCCCGACGACGTGCTGCGCGGACTCACGACCGTGGCCGGCCTGACCCCGGGTGAGGCCCCGCTGATGACCCGACTGGCCCAGGGTCCGCTGCTGGACGCGGGCGGGGTGGGCGACCCGCTGGCGGGTCGGGCATAGCCGCCCCCGGACGTCGGTGTGCGATACTCGCCACGTTCGACGTCCCCTGACAACCGTCAGGATCCGTCGAGCCGACGACGTTCTCGCCGGTCACCCCAGTGGCAGGCACCCCGGACGGGTGGACGTCACCGGACCGCGACGCGGCTACGGGAGTCAGTGACAGTGGCTCCGGCGCCCGGCGACCGCGGCAGGTGGCAGAAGTCCTTCGGAGACGCTCACGCGGAGGGGGTCGCCGCCACTGAAGCTTTGCGTCCCCGGGATCGTCATTCGAGAGCGGTGGACGCCGTATCGGCACCGCGACGGTGCCCGAGGAGCACCACATGCTCGATCAGGACCAGCCCGAGACGACCACCGGAGCCGGCACCGGCGACACGCCTGACACCTCGGCGGCTGCCCCACCGGCACCGCCGGTCGTGACCCGCCGCACCCGCAAGGCGCCCGCGAAGAAGGCCGCCGCCGCAGAGTCCACTCCCGCCGATGCACCGCCCGCCGAGGCACCGCCCGCGGAGGCGCAGGCCGCCGAGGAGCAGGCTCCGAGGGCCGCCGCCCGCAAGGCGCCGGCCAAGAAGGCCGCCGCCAAGCGCACCCCCGCCAAGAAGGCGGCGGTCGCCGACGCGCCCGCCCCCGATGCCACCGAGGCAGCCGAGAACTCCCCGGCCGACGCGCCGGTCGAGAGCACCGAGCCGGCCGCACCCGCGAAGAAGACCGCCGGCCGCAGGGCGCCGGCCAAGAAGGCCCCCGCCCGGAAGTCCGCCGCCAAGAAGGCGGCCCCGGCTCTCGAGGAGACCGCGCAGGAGACCGAGCAGGAGGCTGCGGGGGAGTCCCCGACCGACGGCTCCACCGGCCACGCGGTCCTCTTCCAGGCTCCGGTCGCCACCACCACCCGGCGCAGGCGCAAGCGGGCCGAGCCCGTCGTCGAGGACGAGTCGGACGAGGCACCCGCCGAGGAGGTCGCCGCCGAGGAGCTCCCCGACGAGGAGGCATCCACCGAGGAGGCGCCGGTCGAGAAGCCGGCCCGCAAGACTGCCGCCAAGAAGTCCTCGAGCAGGAAGCCGCGCGCCACGGAGCCGGCCACGCCCTCCGAGGAGGACGAGGCCGCCCCCGCGGAGCAGGCCTCCACCCCCGACCAGGACGACGAGGACGAGTCGTCGGATTCGTCCGGGCAGGATGAGGAGTCCGCCGACGGCGAGGGCGGCCCCGCCCGTCGTCGTCGCCGCCGTGGTGGTCGTCGCCGACGCAAGTCCTCCGACGGCTCCGACGGCTCGGAGGGCCAGGACGACTCGGAGAGCCGGGACGCTCAGGACGCCGACAACGGTTCCGCCGACGACGCGTCCGCGGACGCCACCGGGTCCACGGACGACGACGCCGCATCCGGTGACGGTGGTGACGGCACCAGCGAGGGCTCCTCGCGACGTCGACGTCGCCGTCGTCGCGCCGGCGAGGACGGTGGCGGTGACGACAGCGACGCCAACACCGTGACCCGCGTGCGCAAGACGCGCTCCGCCGAGGACCAGATCACCGCCGTCGCCGGTTCCACCCGGCTCGAGGCCAAGAAGCAGCGCCGCCGCGAGGGTCGTGAAGCCGGCCGTCGCCGTGCGCCGATCGTCAGCGAGGCAGAGTTCCTGGCCCGCCGCGAGTCGGTCGAGCGGGTGATGGTGATCCGCCAGCGCAAGGACCTCACCCAGATCGGTGTGCTCGAGGACAAGGTGCTCGTCGAGCACTACGTCGCCCGCGAGTCGCAGACCTCCCTGATCGGCAACGTCTACCTCGGCCGGGTGCAGAACGTGCTCCCGTCGATGGAGGCCGCCTTCATCGACATCGGCAAGGGTCGCAACGCGGTCCTCTACGCCGGTGAGGTCAACTGGTCCTCGCTCGGCCACAAGGAAGGACAGCCGCGCAAGATCGAGTCCGTCCTCTCCAGCGGCCAGATGATCCTCGTGCAGGTCACCAAGGACCCGATCGGCCACAAGGGCGCCCGACTGACCAGCCAGATCAGCCTCGCCGGCCGCTTCCTGGTCTACGTCCCGGACGGGACCACGTCCGGCATCTCGCGCAAGCTGCCCGACACCGAGCGCAACCGCCTCAAGACCCTCCTCAAGGAGATCGTCCCGGACACGGCGGGCGTCATCGTGCGCACCGCTGCCGAGGGGGCCAGCGAGGACGAGCTCACCCACGACGTGGAGCGGCTCAAGTCGCGGTGGGAGGACATCGAGAAGAAGTCCTCCAACAAGGGCTCCGGCCCCCAGATGCTCTACGGCGAGCCGGACCTGACCCTCAAGGTGGTGCGGGACCTCTTCACCGAGGACTTCTCCAAGCTCGTCATCGAGGGTGACGACGCCTGGGACACCGTCTTCGGCTACGTCGAGTCCGTGGCACCCGACCTGGCCGACCGCGTCCAGCGCTTCGAGCGCGGCGCGAGCGGCGGCGACATCTTCGCGACCTACCGGGTCGACGAGCAGATCAAGAAGGGCCTGGACCGCAAGGTCTGGCTGCCCTCCGGTGGCTCGCTGATCATCGACCGCACCGAGGCGATGACCGTCGTCGACGTCAACACCGGCAAGTTCACCGGCTCCGGGGGCAACCTGGAGGAGACGGTCACCAAGAACAACCTCGAGGCAGCCGAGGAGATCGTGCGCCAGCTCCGGCTGCGCGACATCGGCGGCATCATCGTCGTCGACTTCATCGACATGGTCCTGGAGTCCAACCGCGACCTCGTCGTGCGCCGGCTGGTCGAGTGCCTGGGCCGCGACCGCACCCGCCACCAGGTCGCCGAGGTGACCTCGCTCGGCCTCGTGCAGATGACGCGCAAGCGGATCGGCACCGGCCTCGTCGAGGCATTCAGCGAGAACTGCGAGCACTGCCAGGGACGCGGCGTGGTCATCAAGGACCAGCCCGTCGACCCCGACGCCGGCCCCGATGACGGCGAAGGCCGTCGCACCGGCCGTCGCCGCGGTCGCCGTGGCACCAACGGAGAGACCGACGGCTCCGAGCGGCCCGCCGACCAGACGAGCGGTTCCGGCTCCCACGGCAACGGCGGCGGCAACGCCCCGTCGCCCAAGGACGTGGCGGCCATGGCGCGCCATGAGAAGGCAGCCGAGCAGGCAGTTGAGATGGCGGCCGAGCTCGAGGCCGAGGCCGAGGAGGGCGACGAGCAGGTCGACGAGAAGGTCGACGAGCAGATCGAGACCCCGGCCCAGACCGCCGTCGAGCCGGAGCCCCAGGTCCCGACAGAGGACGCTGCCGAGCCCGAGCCCGAGGCCCCCGTCGAGATGCAGCCCGAGGCCCCCGCCGCGGACGAGAAGCCCCGGGTGATCACGCGTACGCGTCGCCGCTCCGCCAGCCGCCCCGCGGGTCCGCCCGTGCTCCCGGCGACGGCCACCGTCGGCGTCGCCGGCACGCTGCCCGAGTCGGGCCTGGTCGAGCCGGGGACTGCCGACGTGGAGACCGGTGCCGAGGAAGCCGCGGACGCGGCCTCGGTGGAGCACGTCCCGGTCAAGAAGAAGGGCTCGCGCAAGCGCTGATCGAGTGATGAGGTCGACCCCCGCCACCACGCGAGCCGGCACGACATCGCCCCTTGAGGAGAGCTCGGCACCCGCTGCCGAGCCCTCTCAGGCGCGTCCCGTCGACCGCACGTGGCCGCTGGTGACGCGCGTCCTGCTCGGGCTGTGCAGCGTGGTGCTGGCGGCCATCGCGTTCGCCACCGTGCTCTCCCTGCCCGACCTTCCCTACCACGCGGCTCGCGACCTCGAGCTGCGCGCGACCTACGACGCCTACCGCGAGAGCGGCGTGCCGCTGGTCAAGGAGAACGGCACGGGCTCGTGGTACGGCACCATCTCGGGTGAGGGGCTCACCCGGGCCGCCGGCGACGACGACCCCGGCAGCTATCTCATCGCGTCGTGGATGTCGCACGTGACCGGCTCGGCGTCCCCCTACCCGGGACTGATCGCCTTCATGGCGGTGCTCAGCGCGCTGCCCTGGCTCCTGCTGCCCGTCACGCTGGCCCGGATCTTCGGGCGCGCCCGTGCCGGGTTCGCGATGCTGGGCCTGCCGCTGCTGGTGTGGTTCGTCAACGACAGCCTCCTCGTGGGCACCGAGTACGGGCAGTCCGACCTGGTCTCGCCCGTGCGCGTCTACGCCCTCTACGGGCTGCCGTCGGCGGTCATCTTCCTCTCCCTGGTCCTCGTGGCGTGGGCGATGACCCGGCGCACGACGTGGCGCTCGGCGCTGGCGATGACCGTGCTGCTCGTCGGCCTCGCGAGCGCCGGCAACCTGCTGCGCTCGATGTCGGGATTCGGCATCGCCGCCCTCGTCGGCGTCATCTGGTGGACCGCCCTGCGGGGTCGTGGGCGCCGGATCGCGCTGGGGGCGGGCGTGCTGAGCGCGTGCGTCGGGCTCCTGCTGGCGCAGTGGTTGCCCGGACTGGTCGTCGCGCAGATCGACCAGGAGCGCGCCCAGGTGATCAGCGCGGAGACCTCGCAACTGCCGGACGCCCACGGGACCTGGCACCCGCTCTACCTCGGCCTGTCCTACCCGCAGCCGATCACGGGGGAGCCGTCGAAGTTCGACGTGCTGTGGTCCGACGAGTTCGGCTGGCAGAAGGCCCGCGAGGTCGATCCCGACGTGGTGGTCGCCAGCACTCAGTACGACGAGATCATCAAGACGTTCTTCCTCGACGCCGTGCGCGCGCGGCCGTGGGACGCGATCGGGCTCTACGCCGACAAGCTCGCCTACACGCTGCGTCACTTCGCGGCGACGCTGACCGTCGTCGCCTTCGCGGGCCTCCTTCTCTGGCGCCGCCGCACCCGCGGTGGCGGCGACGCCGCCCGGACCGCCGCGATCACGCTGCCGACGATCGCGCTGGGCCTCGTGCCACCGGTGCTGGTCATGCCGATGCTCTACTACTACAGCGAGCTGGCCGCGGGCCTCGGCTTCCTGACCGCTCTCGGGCTGGCCGGGGTCGTCTGCGCGCTGTCCGGCATGCCGCGTGATGACGTCGCCCGGCGTTGAGGGGACGCCGGACGGAGTCGTCAGCCTCGTTTTGCCCGGTCGCCACCCGATCCCGTAGTCTTGCCCCTCGGTGTTCGACACACCGATTCTGCGCGCCCGCCACGCGGCGTACTCGCCCGAAAGTCCAGGCGGTGTCGTGCGCAGTCCCGAAAGTTCTTTTACCTGTAGTTCGTATCGAGGAGAGTGACTCGCCGTGTACGCGATCGTGCGCAGTGGCAGCAAGCAGCAGAAGGTTGCCGTGGGCGACGTCATCGAGATCGACGCGATGGCGGCCGCTGGCGACACCCTCACCCTTCCGGTGGTGATGGTCGTCGACGGCGACCAGGTCACCGCGACCGGCCTCGACAAGGCGAGCGTCACCGTCGAGGTCACCGGCCGCACCAAGGGCCCGAAGATCATCATCCAGAAGTACAAGAACAAGACCGGCTACAAGAAGCGCCAGGGTCACCGCCAGAAGTACACCCAGGTCAAGGTCACCGACATCTCCCTCTGAG
>JBBSOR010000086.1:0-16541 GCA_038259535.1 Propionibacteriales bacterium
CGAGGGCGGTGCGTGAAGGGGGTTCAGGACCCGCGCAATCCCCCTGACACACCGCTGTCGGGAGCGTCGTCCGTCGACGCGCGCGAGGGCGGTGCGTGAGGGGGGTTCGGGGCCCGCGCAATCCCCCTGACACACCGCTCGACGGGGCTCAGTCGGTGTCGCGGCGCTTGAGGTAGCGCTCGAACTCGCGTGCGATCGCCTCTCCGCTCGCCTCGGGCAGGTCGGCGGTGTCGCGGGTCTCCTCGAGGGCCCGGACGTAGTCGGCGACGTCCTCGTCCTCCGCGGCGAGCTCGTCGACCCCGCGTTCCCACGCCTTGGCGTCGTCGACGAGGTCACCCAGGGGCATCGGCGTCTGGAGCAGCTCCTCGAGCTGGCCGAGCAGCGCGAGGGTGGCCTTGGGGCACGGCGGCTGGGCGACGTAGTGCGGCACCGCGGCCCAGTAGGACACCGCGGGGATGTCGAGCTGGGTGCAGGCGTCGTTGAAGACACCGACGATGCCCGTGGGACCTTCGTACGTCGACTGCTCGAGGTCGAGCCGGTCGACGAGCTCCGGCTCCGTGGCGGTCCCGGTGACCGGGATGGGGCGGGTGTGCGGGGTGTCGGCCAGCAGGGCACCCAGGGTCACCACGAGCTCGGCGCCCAGGTCGTCGCAGGCGGCGAGGAGCTCCGCGCAGAACTGACGCCACTTCATGCTCGGCTCGATGCCACGCACCAGGATGATGTCGCGGTCCAGCTCGGCCGGGCGCGCGACCGCGATCCGGGTGGTGGGCCAGGCAAGGCGTCGGTGCCCGTTGTGGTCGGTGCTGATCACCGGCCGGTTCACCTGGAAGTCGTAGAACTCCTCGGGGTCGACCGCGCCGATCACCTCGGCCTTCCACTGCTCCATCAGGTGGTCGACCAGGCCGGAGGCCGCGTCGGCCGCGTCGTTCCATCCCTCGAAGGCGGCGATCACCACGGGGGAGACCAGGTCCTGCACGTCGTCGAACTCGATCACCCGCCCAGCCTAGGGCGCGCGCCCAGCGGGTCGTGATGATTTCGCCCGTCGCGCGTGCGGGTGCCACGATGTGGGAATCACGTCCGCGGGTCGGACGGCCTTCCTAGTCTGGTCGCATCGCCGCCGCGAGGCCCCCGCCACCGAGAGAAGGCCGACACAGTGAAGCCGCAGCACCGCCCCGACGCCACCGCCGCCCTGAGCGCAATCCTGGCTGAGCGGATCATGGTGCTGGACGGCGCCATGGGCACGGCCATCCAGCGTGACCGCCCCGACGAGGCCGGCTACCGGGGCGAGCGCTTCGCCGAGCACCCGAGCGACCTCATCGGCAACAACGACCTGCTGAGCCTCACGCAGCCGCACATCATCCGCGACATCCACGAGGACTATCTCCGCGCCGGTGCCGACGTCATCGAGACCAACACCTTCAACGCCAACGCGGTGTCGCTGGCCGACTACGGCCTCGAGGACCTCGCCTACGAGCTCAACTACGAGGCGGCCAGGCTGGCGCGTGCCGCCGCCGACTCCGTCGCCACCGACGACCGCCCTCGCTGGGTCGCCGGCGCGCTCGGGCCGACCACCCGGACCGCGTCGATCTCGCCCGACGTCAACGACCCCGGTGCGCGCAACGTGTCCTTCGACCAGCTGGCCGACGCCTACCTCGTCGCCGCACGCGGCCTGGTCGACGGTGGGTCGGACCTGCTGATGATCGAGACGATCTTCGACACCCTCAACGCCAAGGCGGCGATCTTCGCCGTCGAGACGCTCTTCGAGGAGCAGGGCCGTCGCTGGCCCGTCATCATCTCCGGCACGATCACCGACGCGTCCGGCCGCACGCTGTCCGGCCAGGTCACCGAGGCCTTCTGGGACTCGATCCGCCACGCCCGACCCCTGGCCGTCGGCCTCAACTGCGCCCTCGGGGCCCGCGACATGAGGCCCTACGTCGCCGAGCTGTCGCGTCTCGCCGACTCGTTCGTCTCGGTCTACCCCAACGCCGGACTGCCCAACGCATTCGGCGAGTACGACGAGACGCCCGACCAGACGGCGGCTGTCCTGGCCGAGTTCGCCGACGCCGGCTTCCTCAACTTCGTCGGAGGCTGCTGCGGCACCACCCCGGAGCACATCGCCGCGCTCGCGGCCGCGGTGGAGGGCAAGCAGCGCCGCGTGCCCGTCGCCCACCGACCGGTCATGCGCCTGTCCGGCCTGGAGCCGCTGACCATCACCGACGAGAGCCTCTTCGTCAACGTCGGCGAGCGCACCAACATCACCGGCTCCGCGCGCTTCCGCACGCTCATCAAGGACGGCGACTACGACACCGCCCTCAGCGTCGCCGCCCAGCAGGTCGAGTCGGGTGCGCAGGTGATCGACGTCAACATGGACGAGGGGATGATCGACGGCGTCGCGGCGATGGACCGCTTCCTCAAGCTCATCGCGGCCGAACCCGCCATCAGCCGCGTGCCGGTGATGGTCGACTCCTCCAAGTGGGAGGTGATCGAGGCCGGGCTCAAGTGCGTGCAGGGCAAGGCGATCGTCAACTCCATCTCCATGAAGGAGGGGGAGGAGGCGTTCCGCCACCACGCCCGGCTGTGCCGCAAGTACGGCGCCGCCGTCGTGGTGATGGCGTTCGACGAGGACGGCCAGGCCGACAACCTCGAGCGCCGCAAGGCGATCTGCGAGCGGGCCTACCGGATCCTGGTCGACGAGGTGGGCTTCCCGCCCGAGGACATCATCTTCGACCCCAACGTCTTCGCGGTGGCCACGGGCATCGAGGAGCACGCGACCTACGGCCAGGACTTCATCGAGGCCACTCGGTGGATCAAGGAGAACCTGCCCGGCGCCAAGGTCAGCGGCGGCATCTCCAACGTGTCGTTCTCGTTCCGCGGCAACAACCCCGTCCGCGAGGCGATCCACGCGGTCTTCCTCTTCCACGCCATCCGCGCGGGCCTCGACATGGGCATCGTCAATGCCGGCGCCCTGACCGTCTACGACGAGGTCGACGCCGAGCTCCGCGAGCGCATCGAGGACGTCGTGCTCAACCGTCGTCCCGACGCCGCCGAACGCTTGCTCGAGATCGCCGAGGAGCACAACAGGTCTGCCGAGGCCGTCGAGGTGTCCGAGGAGGAGTGGCGCGCGCGTCCCATCGGCGAGCGGATCACCCACGCGCTCGTGAAGGGCATCGACGCCCACGTCGAGGCCGACACCGAGATCCTGCGCCAGGAGATCGCCGACCGCGGGGGCCGCCCGATCGAGGTGATCGAGGGTCCGCTGATGGACGGCATGAACGTCGTCGGCGACCTGTTCGGCGCCGGCAAGATGTTCCTGCCCCAGGTGGTCAAGAGCGCCCGGGTGATGAAGAAGGCCGTGGCCTACCTCATCCCGTTCATCGAGCAGGAGAAGCTCGACAACCCGGCGCTGGCCACCGTCAAGGACACCAACGGCACCATCGTCATGGCCACGGTGAAGGGCGACGTCCACGACATCGGCAAGAACATCGTCGGCGTCGTCCTGCAGTGCAACAACTACGAGGTCATCGACCTCGGGGTGATGGTGCCGGCGCAGAAGATCCTCGACACCGCCGCCGAGGTCGGGGCCGACATCATCGGGCTCTCGGGCCTGATCACGCCCTCGCTCGACGAGATGGTCAACTTCGCGACCGAGATGCAGCGCCAGGGGCTCAGCATCCCGTTGCTCATCGGTGGCGCGACCACCTCGCGTGCCCACACGGCGGTGAAGGTCGACCCCAAGTACGACGGTCCGGTGGTCTGGGTCAAGGACGCGTCCCGCTCGGTGCCCACGGCCGCGGCCCTTCTCCACGAGACGGGTCGCGCCAAGCTGCTGGCCGACGTGAAGGCCGACTTCGACTCCCTGCGCACCCGCCACTCGGCCAAGAACGAGCGGCCGATGATCCCCCTGGAGCAGGCGCGCGCCAACGCGACCCCCATCGACTGGACCGACTACCGCCCGCCGAGGCCCCACCTGTTGCTCCAGCAGGACCACGCGGTCTCCACCATCGTCGGCACCCGTGTCACCCAGCACGTGCGCGTGCTGCGCGACTACGACCTCGCGACCCTGCGCAAGTACATCGACTGGCAGCCCTTCTTCAACGCGTGGGAGATGAAGGGGGCCTTCCCCGACATCCTCAACAACCCGAGCTCCGGCCCCGCGGCGCGCAAGCTCTACGACGACGCGCAGGCCATGCTCGACACGATGATCGCGGAGAAGTGGGTCCGTGCCCACGGGGTGCTCGGCCTCTTCCCCGCGAGCTCGGTCGGGGACGACGTCGAGGTCTACCTCGACGAGGACCGCAGCGAGGTGCACGCCACGCTCCACCACCTGCGCCAGCAGGGCCAGCACCGCGACGGCGTGCCCAACCGGTCGCTGGCCGACTACGTCGCCCCCCAGGCCTCCGGCCTGCGCGACCACGTGGGTGCCTTCGCCGTCACCGCCGGCGACGGGGTCACGGAGCGGGTGACGGCGTTTCGCGAGGAGCTCGACGACTACAACGCGATCCTGCTGGAGTCGCTCGCCGACCGGCTGGCGGAGGCGTTCGCCGAGCGGCTCCACGAGCGGGTGCGCAAGGAGCTGTGGGGCTACGCCCCCGACGAGCACCTGGACAACGTGGGACTGATCAAGGAGCAGTACGACGGCGTCCGGCCGGCGCCGGGCTACCCCGCGTGCCCGGAGCACACCGAGAAGCAGACGCTCTGGGAGCTGCTCGACGTCGAGACGCACACCGGCATCAAGCTGACCGAGTCGATGGCGATGTGGCCCGGCGCCTCGGTCAGCGGCTTCTACTACTCCCACCCCCAGTCGCAGTACTTCGTCGTCGGGCGCCTGGCCCGCGACCAGGTCGCCGACTACGCCGAGCGCAAGGGCTGGACCCTCGCCGAGGCCGAGCGGTGGCTCTCACCCAACCTCGGCTACGACCCGGAGGACTGATCGTGAAGGCAGTCCTCTGGGACATGGACGGCACCCTCGTCGACACCGAGCCCTACTGGATCGACACCGAGTACGCGATGGCGGAGAAGTACGGCGGCACCTGGTCGCAGGAGCACGCCATGAACCTCGTCGGCAACGCGCTGCTCGAGTCGGGTGACTACATCCGGGTGCACATGGGCATCGACCGGACCCCGCAGCAGATCGTCGACGAGCTGCTGGACGGCGTCGTGGCGAGGGTGCAGGACGACGTGCCCTGGCGCCCGGGCGCCCGTGAGCTGCTGACCGACCTCCACGCCCACGGCGTGACCTGTGCGCTGGTGACGATGTCGTGGCAGCGCTTCGTCGAGCCGATCCTCGCCCAGCTGCCCGCGGGGACGTTCGCCACAGTCGTGACCGGCGACCGGGTCGAGCTCGGCAAGCCGCACCCCGAGCCCTACCTCACCGCCGCCGCGGAGCTCGGCCTGGTGGCGGACCAGTGCCTGGCGATCGAGGACTCCAACACCGGCGCAAGGTCGGCCGAGACTGCCGGATGCGTCGTACTCTGCGTCCCCCACCACGTGCCGATCCTCGAGGGGGAGCGCCGGGTGTTCCGAGGCTCCTTGGCGGGCATGGACGTTCGGGAGCTGTCACGTCTGTGGGTCACAGTGCGGTGAAGTCTCGTCTCCGGGAGTGACGGGCAGCACATCCAACGAGTACGTTCGGTGCGGTAATCGACACCGGATGTCCGCTGAGCGGACACGTGAGCCTGAAGGACAGCAATGCGGCGAAACAGAATGTTGGCAGTCGGGGCCACCGCGCTCCTGATCGGAAGCCTCGCAGCCTGCGGCGGCGACAGCGGCAGTGACGGCGACGGCGGGGGCACGAGCGGTGAGGTCAGCGGCAACCCGTGGATCCTCGGCACCACCGAGTCCGTGACGGCCATGGACCCGGCAGGCTCGTACGACTTCGGCTCGTGGAACATGCAGTACAACATCTTCGAGCAGCTCATGGAGATCCCCGCCGGCGGCAGCGACGCGATGCCTCAGGCAGCCACCTGCGACTACGACGACCCGCAGACCATCACCTGCACCCTGGAGGAGGGACACACCTTCTCCAACGGCAACGAGCTCACCTCCTCGGACGTGCTGTTCTCCTTCAAGCGCAACATCGAGATCGCTGACCCCAACGGCTCGTCAGTCCTGCTGGGCCAGCTGAGCAACGGCGACGACACGAACCCCGGACTTGCCGAGGGTGCGATCGAGACACCCGACGACACCACGGTGGTCTTCCACCTCAACCAGGCCGACACCACCTTCCTCAAGCTGCTGTCGACTGCCACCACCTCGATCGTGGACGAGGAGACCTTCCCCGCCGACGAGCTGCTCGGTGACAGCGAGGTGGTCGGCTCGGGTCCCTACACCCTGGCCAAGTACACGCCCGGCGAGCAGGCGACCCTGGAGGCCAACGCCGACTACCAGGGTCCTCACGAGCCGTCCAGCCCGCAGATCTTCGTCCAGTACCTCTCCGAGCCGTCGGTGCTCAAGACCGCGGTCGAGAACGGCGAGGTGGACGTGGCGTGGCGCACACTGAGCCCGACCGACCTCAACGACCTGGAGTCCAGCGGCAAGGTCGACGTCGTGAAGGGCGAGGGCTCAGAGTTCCGCTACTGGGTCTGGCAGCTCGGCACAGAGGTCGGCAAGGACAAGGCGATCCGCCAGGCAGTCGCCCAGATCATCGACCGCGACGTCATCGCCCAGGACGCCTACGACGGCACGGTCACCCCGTCGTACTCGATCGTGCCCCCCGGCTTCGGCGGCCAGAAGGACTCCTTCGAGGAGAAGTACGGCGAGCCGAGTGCCGACAAGGCCAAGCAGATCCTGCAGAAGGCCGGCGTGAGCACCCCGGTGGACATCACCTTGGGCTACACGCCCACCCACTACGGTCCCAACGCCGTCGACGAGGCCACCGAGCTTTCCTCCCAGCTCAAGGCGAGCGGGTTGTTCAACGTGAAGACCCAGGACGCCGAGTGGGAGGAGTACCAGACCCTCTACAAGCAGAACGCCTACGACCTGTTCATCCTGGGCTGGTATCCCGACATCCTGGATGCCGACAACTACCTCACGCCCTTCGTGCGTGACGGGGGCTTCTACGCCAACGGCTACTCCAACGACGAGGTCAACGGACTCCTCGACCAGGAGCTGGCCGAGACCGACGCCGGCACCCGCGATGAGATCATCGGCCAGCTGCAGGACATCGTGGCCGAGGACGTGCCCCTGATCCCGTCGTGGAACGGCAAGAACGTGGCTGTCGCCTCGAAGCAGATGGAGGGTGTCGCCGAGACGCTCGACCCGACCTACATCTTCCGCTTCTGGGACATCAGCAAGACCAACTGACCATCGTTCGGGGGGTGCGCCGGCGACGGCGCGCCCCCCGAACGCTGTGTCCACCACGTCAGAAAGGACCCGCCCGTGGCGTCGGCCTCCGGCTCGCTCCCTCGCTACATCGTGCAGCGCCTGCTGCTCATCATCCCGATGGTGTGGGTGCTGATCACGATGGTCTTCATCCTGCTTCGGGTGGCACCGGGCGACCCGGTCTCGGCTGCGGTGGGCGACAAGCTCAGCACCGAGGCACTCGACGCGCGGCGGGCAGCACTCGGGCTGGACCGCCCGATGCTGACCCAGTACTTCGACTACCTCGGCAGCGTGGTCCAGTTCGACTTCGGCAAGACCATCTCCGACAACCAGCCGATCACCGACGTGATCAAGAACAACGGCGGTGCCACGCTCTCCCTGACGCTGGGTGCGATCTTGATCGCGCTCCTGGTGGGAATCCCCCTCGGTCTCGTGGCCGGTCGCCGACGCGACACCGGGACGGACGTGGTGATCCGGCTCTTCGGCATCGTCAGCTATGCGGCTCCGGTGTTCTGGACCGGGCTGATGCTCCGCAACCTCGTGGCGCCCACGGGCTGGCCGAGCTATGAGATCGCCTCGCCCATCACCAAGTTCCAGGTCGAGCCGGTGACGCACATCCTGATCCTGGACTCGATCCTCGCGGGCGACACCGACGCGTTCCTCGACGTGCTGCAGCACCACGTCCTGCCCTGCCTGGTCCTGGGCCTGCTGCTGGCAGGTGTGCTCATCCGGCTGGTGCGGGTCAACCTCCTCCAGACGCTGCAGGACGACTATGTCGAGGCGGCCCGGGCCCGCGGGATCCCGGAGCGCTACGTCGTGCGGCGCCATGCCTTCCGCAACGCGCTCGTGCCGGTGATCACCGTCATCGGCCTCCAGGTCGCGCTGGCGCTGGGGGGAGCGGTCCTCACCGAAGCCACCTTCAGCTGGCCCGGGCTCGGCACCAAGCTGATCGACTACCTGACCGCGCGTGACTATGCGGCCGTGCAGGGGATCATCACGTTCTTCGCCATCGCGGTGGTGCTGATCAGCATCCTGGTGGACATCCTCAACGCCATCGTCGACCCGCGAGTGAGGTACTGATGTTCGGACGTCTCCTTGCTCCTATCCGCCAGACCACCGGCGCGGCACGCTGGATCCTCCTGACCGGGCTCCTCATCACCGCGATCTACGTCATCCTGGCCCTCTTCGCGCCGTGGATCGCCCCGTACGACTTCAACCAGCGCGGCATCGACGGTGCGAAGTTCACCAAGTTCGCAGCGCCCTCCGGCGACCACTGGTTCGGCGTGAACGACCAGTTCTACGACGTGCTGTCGCGCTGCATCTGGGGGGCCCGCACCGGGCTGCACGTGGTGGCGCTGTCGGTGGTGCTCTCCCTCGTGATCGGAGTCCCGCTCGGGGTGGTGTCCGGCTTCATCGGCGGTTGGCTGGACCGCCTCCTCGTCTTCGTGATGGATGCGCTCTACGCCTTCCCCTCGCTGCTGCTGGCGATCGTCTTCGCCTTCTTGCTGCGTGGACCGTTGGGCGGCGGAGTCGTCGCGGCGGCCCTGTCACTCACGGTGATCTACATCCCGCAGTACTTCCGAGTGGTGCGCAACACGACCGTGTCGGCCCGCGAAGCCACCTACGTCGAGGCGGCCCGGGCGATCGGGGCCAAGAACGGCACGATCATGCGGCGCTACCTGTTCGGCAACGTCATCCAGTCCGTGCCGGTCATCGGCACCCTCAACGCTGCCGACGCGATGGGAACGCTGGCTGCTCTCGGGTTCCTCGGGCTGGGGATCCAGCCCAACGAGGCTGCGGAGTGGGGCTACGACCTCAGCCGGGCACTCGACGACCCGTCGGGGGTGTGGTGGACAGGGTTCTACCCCGGCATGGCGATCGTGTTGCTGATCACCGGTCTGACCCTGATCGGGGAGGGCCTCAACGAGACGATCAACCCGACGCTCCGCAAGCGGAGGCTGCGCAAGGTCGTGCTGCCACCGCGGCACACCACGCCCACGACCGTGGAGGGAGAGGCCCGATGAGCCAGAGCGTTGACACCGACCTGCCTGTGACGGGCAACGTCATCGAGGCGCGCGACCTACGCGTCTGGTACGGCACCGACCGTGGACCGGTGCGCGCCGTGGACGGGGTCAGCTTCGACATCCGGCCCGGGGAGATCCTGGGACTGGTCGGGGAGTCCGGATGCGGCAAGTCGACACTGGGTCGCGGCCTCCTCGGCCTGCTGCCCGACGGCGCGGAGATGGACGGGGAGCTCCGTTTCGAGGGTCAGGATCTTCTCGCGCTCTCCAAGAAGGAGCTCTTCGCGCGCCGCGGAGCACACCTGGGAATGATCTTCCAGGAGCCGTTGACCCGCCTCAACCCACTGATGCGGGTCTCCGAGCACTTCCGCGAGACCCTTCGCACCCATCACCAGGGGATGGACAAGGCAGAGATCGACCGGCGGGCCCTCGAGGTGCTGCGCCAGATGGGAATCCCGCCCACCCGCTACCGCGCCTACCCGCACGAGTTCTCCGGCGGCATGCGCCAACGCATCATGATCGGCCTCGCCCTGGTGCTGAAGCCTCCCTTCGTGGTGGCCGATGAACCGACCACTGCCCTGGACGTACTGGTCGAGGCGCAGATCATCAGGATCCTGCACGACCTGCGCGAGCAGTCCGACACCTCGCTGCTGCTGATCACCCACAACCTGGGAATCATCGCCGAGGCATGCGACCGGGTCGCGGTGATGTACGCCGGCAGGATCGTGGAGATTGGCGAGGCGCGCAGCGTGTTCGCCCAACCGCAGCACCCCTACACGCGCGAGCTGCTGCGTTCGACGATCTCGTTGTCGACCACCGGTCTCAACTACATTCCCGGTGCGCCACCCGACCTGGTGGAGCCGCCGTCGGGCTGCCACTTCCATCCCCGATGCCCCGACGCGATGAGCATCTGCGCCACGCGCGCACCGGTCGACCGGGTCCATGCGAACGGCACGCGCGCCGAGTGCTGGGCCGCGGACCGAGCCGAGGGCCTGCTGGGCGACCTTCCCCCATCCGACCTCGCTCCGTTGACCCGAGAGGAGATCTCTGATGCCGACGAAGCCTGAGACACCCGTGGACGCCGAAACGGTGATGGACCTCGACGGCCTCGAGGTGCACTACGAACTGGGTGGGGGTGTCGTGTCCCGGTTGTTCGGCGTCGGAACCAAGACCGTCAAGGCTGTCGACGGCGTCACCCTGGGTCTGCGCAAGGGCGAGGTGCTCGGGGTCGTCGGTGAGTCGGGCAGTGGCAAGACCACGTTGGGTCGAGCGCTGCTCGGACTCGCGCCGACCACCGGTGGGTCGATCACCTACCACGGCGCCAAGGGGGCGCGGCGAGTCTCCTCCATGCACGGTCGCGAGCTGCGCGACCTACGCACCGACATCCAGATGGTCTTCCAGGACCCACACGCAGCCCTCAACCCCTCGATGGACATCGAGACCGCGATCGGGCACCCGCTGAAGATCCACGGCATCGCCAGCGGGGCCGAGCTGCGCAACCGGGTGGTCGACGTGCTCGAGAAGGTCGGTCTGTCCCCTCCGGAGCGGTTTCTGTCCAAGCTTCCGGCCGACCTCTCCGGCGGGCAGAAGCAGCGCGCGGTCATTGCCCGAGCGATCATCCTCGACCCCGACGTCCTGGTCGCCGACGAGCCGGTGTCCATGCTCGACATGAGTGTCCGGGCCAAGATCCTCCAGCTGATGCTGGACCTCAAGAACGACCTCGGCCTCACCTACGTCTACATCACTCACGACTTGGCCAGCGCGAAGTTCTTCTGCGACCGGATCGCGATCATGTATCTCGGTCGGGTCGTGGAGATCGGATCGGTCGACGAGATCTTCGCCGACCCCAAGCACCCCTACACCCGTGCGCTGCTCGGCGCCATCCCGGACCCGGACCCCAACAGCACCGTCGTGCGGGAGCTGCCTCGCGGAGAGATCCCGGACGCCGCGAACCCACCGTTGGGTTGCGCCTTCCACCCGCGCTGTCCGGTGGCCGTGTCGAACTGCGGCTGGGAATCACGGGACCTGCGTGCCCTGCTCGAGGAGCACTGGACCCGGCGTGACCCCGATGCCTACGACCACGAGAACGCGCTGGTCGGCTCGCTCGACCGACTCGACACGCCCTCGACGAGCGCCTCCCTCGGCGCCGGCGATCCCATCGCCGTGACCAGCCTGCTTGAGCGGATCCGCGCCGAGAACCCGGAGGAGCCCCTGTGGCGGGGCGTGGAGCGCATGGAGCCGGAGGGTGACCACGTGCGCATCGACTTCCACGAGTCCGTGGATCCTGCGTTGCGTGCAGCCGGTGGGGTCGAGGTCGCCTGCGTGCTCTATGGGGATGACGCCCCAGGGTGAGTCGGGACAGGCTCGCTCACCGCCGGAGCCGGCAGGGGCGGGACGATGCCGCCCTTGGTCGGGCAGAACTCGTGGTAGGAGCACCAGTCGCACAGGCGCGAGGGGCTCGGCTGCCAGTCGCCGGTCTGCTGGGCGAGCCGGATCGCGGCCCACACCGCCTCGACCTTGCGCTCGGTGGCGAGCAGGTCGTCCTCGTCGGGCTCGTAGCGCAGGATCTCGCCGTTGCCGAGGTAGATCAGCTGGAGCATCGCCGGCACGACGCCGCGCAGGCGCCAGATGACGAGCGCGTAGAACTTCATCTGGAACAGCGCCTTGGCCTCGTAGCCGACGCCGGGGCTGCGCCCGGTCTTGTAGTCGACGATGCGGATCCGCCCGTCGGGCGCCACGTCGATCCGGTCGACGAAGCCGCGCAGCAGCAGCTTGGAGTCGAGCACTGCCTCCACGTAGAGCTCGCGGTCGGCGGGCTCGAGCCGCCGCGGGTCCTCGAGCTCGAAGTAGCGATCCAGCACCGTGCGGCACGAGGTGAGCCACGTCACGACGTCGAGCCCTTCGCCGCCGAACATGTCGGCCAGGGCCGGCTCGGTCTCGAGGAGCTCGTCCCACCTCGGGCCGAGCATGTCGGCGGCCCGCGCTGGGGTGCGGTCGAGTGCCGCGAGGTCGAAGAGGTCCTCGAGCACCTTGTGCACGACGGTGCCGCGGACGGCGTCGGGCGAGGGCTGCTCCGGCAACCGGTCGATGGTGCGGAAGCGGTAGAGCAGGGGGCAACTCATGAAGTCGCCGGCCCGACTGGGAGAGAGCGCGCCCAGCACGTCGACCCCGTCCACCGGCGTCGAGACCCGCTCGGCGGGCGAGGACACGGAGAGCGGGGTGGTCGGAGGAGGCACATCGGTGATGGGGGGCGTCATGGCACCGCCGACCCTAGGCGAGGCGTACGACACCGACACGGGAGCAGCCACCGTGGGCGGCGTTGAGTAGGCTCGAGGCGTGCCCGAGCCCCGCGATCCGTCCACCGTCGACCGGAGGTCCGCTCCCGCGCCGCGACCCCCGGGCACGCTGCGGATCGGGTCCATCGTCGGCATCGACGTGCTGATCACCAGGTCGTGGCTCGTCGTCGCACTGCTGATCTCGGTGGGCTTCGCCCCCCGCATCGAGGACGAGCAGGCGGGCCTGGGCTTCTGGAAGTACGTCGCGGGCTTCGTGTTCGCTGTCGTCCTCTACCTCTCGGTCCTGCTCCACGAGGCGTCGCACGCCGTCACCGCACAACGCCTGGGCTACGGCGTCACCTCCATCACCCTCCACTTCCTCGGCGGCATGACCGAGATCGACGGCGCCTCGCGCAGACCTCGCCACGAGTTCTGGATCGCCGTCGTCGGCCCACTGACGTCGATCGCGATCGGCGCAGGGTCGCTCGGGCTCTGGCTCGTCCTGCCCGACGGCCTGGTCCGGCTGGCGGTCGGGGGCCTCGCGGCCGCCAACCTGGTGATCGGCGTCCTCAACCTCGTTCCCGGCCTCCCGCTCGACGGCGGCCGCGTCCTGAAGGCGCTCGTCTGGGGCGCCTCCGGCAACCAGCACCGGGCCACCCTCGTGGCCGGTTGGGGTGGTCGGATCGCCGCACTCGCGCTGCTGGCCTGGCCGGTGGTGCAGGAGCAGGTCATCGGGGAGCCGCCGACATTGATGGACATCGTGCTGGTCTTCATCCTCGGCCTGTTCCTCTGGACCGGCGCCACTGCCGCGATGGCCCACGCCCGGTTGCGGGAGCGGCTGCCGGCCCTCGTGGCGCGCCCACTCGCGCGGCGTACGCTCACCGTCCCCGAGGACCTACCGCTGGGTGAGGCGGTGCGCCGAGCCCAGGAGGCGCAGGCAGGCAGCATCGTGACCGTCTCGCCCGACGGCACGCCCCGGGGCATCGTCAGCGAGGCCGCGGTCAGCGCCATGCCCGAGGAGCGCCGACCGTGGGTGCCGGTGTCCACGGTTTCGCGCGCGATGGAGGAGGGGCTGAGCCTTCCCGCGGACGTGGCGGGTGAGGATCTCATCCTCGCGATCAGCCGACGCCCGGCCGATGAATACCTCCTCGTCGAGCCCGACGGCCAGATCTACGGCGTCCTGTCCACCGCCGACGTCGACCGGGCCTTCCGGGAGAACGCCGCCGGATGAGCGACGTCGCGGGATCGGCGTTGGGGCCTGCGGCCCACTAGGCTCCGCGGCATGTCCGAGACCTCTCCAGATGTTCCCGCCGAGGCCTGGTCCGGTGTCCACCGCGGCCCACTGCGCGAGGGCGAGTGGGTCCGCCTCATGGACCAGAAGGGTCGCAAGCACAACTTCGAGCTGGTCGCGGGCAAGCGGTTCTTCTCCAACAAGGGCCACCTCGACCACGACGACATGATCGGGCGCGAGGAGGGCTTCACGCTGACCTCGTCCGCTGCCGGGCAGTACCTCGTCTTCCGACCCCTGCTCAACGAGTTCGTGGTGTCGATGCCCCGCGGCGCCGCCGTGGTCTACCCCAAGGACGCCGCGCAGATCGTCGCGCTGGCCGACATCTTCCCCGGCGCTCGGGTCGTGGAGGCCGGTGCCGGATCCGGCGCGCTCACCTGCTCGCTCCTGAGGGCCGTCGGACCGTGGGGTCGGCTGACGTCGTTCGAGCTGCGTGAGGAGTTCGCCGACGTGGCCCGCCGCAACGTCCACCAGTTCTTCTCCGCGCCCGAGGGTCAGACTCACCCCGCGTGGGACCTGCGGCTGGGCGACCTGAAGGAGGGCCTGCCCGCGCTCGGCACGCAGGTCGACCGCATCATCCTCGACATGCTCGACCCCTGGAACTGCGTGCAGGCCGTGGCCGACGCCCTGGTGCCCGGCGGGATCGTGTGCGCCTACGTCGCCACCACGACGCAGCTCTCGCGCGTGGTCGAGACCCTGCGCGTCCACGGTGGCTTCACCGAGCCGCAGGCCTGGGAGTCGCTCGTGCGCGACTGGCACGTGGAGGGCCTCGCCGTGCGTCCCGGTCACAAGATGATCGGCCACACCGCCTTCCTCGTCACCGCGCGACGCATGGCGCCGGGGGAGAAGCCGCCGCGCAAGACCCGCCGTCCGGCCCCGGGTGCCTACGGCGTCGACTACACCGGCCCCCGCCCCGCCGACATCCCTCCCGTCGAGCCCGTCGAGCCCGTCGAGCCCGTCGAGCCCGGCAAGGTGGCGCCGACCGACGGCGTCGAGTGAGGCCGATCTCGGTCGTCGACTGGTCGCCGCGGTGGGCCGGGCAGTACGACGACGTCGCACGCGTCCTGTGCGAGGCACTGTCCGGCATCGCGTCCGCCACCGTCGAGCACGTCGGCTCGACGTCGGTGACAGGTCTCGCGGCCAAGCCCGTCCTCGACATCGACGTGATCGTCGACGAGGTCGACGTGTGCACGGCGGTGGCCGCGCTGGAGAGCGTGGGGTATGTCCACCGGGGCGACCTCGGAGTCGTGGGGCGCGAGGCGTTCGGGGCCCCTGACGAGACGCCTCGGCGCCACGTCTACGTCTGCACGGCCGGCACGACCAACGTCCGCAACCACCTCGCCGTGCGTGAGGTGCTCAGGGCGCGGGAGGATCTGCGTGAGGCCTACGCCTCGGTGAAACGGGCGCTGGCGGCCGACCCGGCGATGGACATCGACACCTATCTCGCCGGCAAGTCGGCCCTCCTCCAGCGGGTGCTCGAGGCGTCGGGGGAGTTCACCGGCGACGAGCTGCGGGCGATCAGGCGCCTGAACGACGCCCACGCCTGACCTGGGCACCGCGTTGCGAAACGGTGATCAACACGGCGAGATATTCACTTCCGTCCCACGCGTCAGTGGGTAGTGTCGCCAGCGGAGGAGGAGGTGCCCATGTCCGAACCGACACGCGAGCAGCTTGCCACTCAGGTGCGCTACCTGGAGGCCGAGGTCACCGACCTGCGCCGCCGCCTTGACGACGTGCCCGGTCAGGCCCGGGGCCTGGAGAGTCGCCTGGCCGACGCCCAACGATCACTGGCGGCCGTCTCAGGCCAGAACGAACGCCTGGCTCAGACCCTGCGCGACGCCCGTGACCAGATCACGACCCTCAAGGAAGAGGTGGACCGGCTGGCACAGCCGCCGGCCGGCTTCGGGACGTTCCTGACCCGCAACGACGACGACTCGGTCGATGTCTTCACCGGCGGTCGCAAGCTGCGCGTCAGCGTCAGCCCCGCGGTCGACCTCGACGGGCTCGTGCGCGGCCAGGAGGTCATGCTCAACGAGGCCCTCAACGTCGTCGCCGCGCTCGACTTCGAGCAGGTCGGCGAGGTCGTGATGCTCAAGGAGATCCTCGCCGACGGCGAGCGCGCGCTGGTGATCGCCAACGCCGACGAGGAGCGGGTGGTCCGCCTTGCCGAGCCGCTCCGCGCCGAGGACGTCACCATCCGCGCCGGTGACTCGCTGCTGCTCGACACCCGGGCGGGCTACGTCTACGAGGTCGTGCCCAAGTCGGAGGTGGAGGAGCTCGTCCTCGAGGAGGTGCCCGACATCGACTACTCGCAGATCGGCGGACTGGTCGCGCAGATCGACGCCATCCGCGACGCCGTCGAGCTGCCCTACCTCCACCCCGAGCTCTTCAAGGACCACCAGCTCAAGCCGCCGAAGGGCGTGCTGCTCTACGGTCCGCCCGGCTGCGGCAAGACGCTGATCGCCAAGGCGGTCGCCAACTCGCTCGCCAAGAAGGTCTCCGAGCGCACCGGCGCGTCCGGGAAGTCCTACTTCCTCAACATCAAGGGCCCCGAGCTCCTCAACAAGTACGTCGGCGAGACCGAGCGCCACATCCGGCTGGTCTTCCAGCGGGCGCGGGAGAAGGCGGGCGACGGCA
>JBBSOR010000087.1:0-16280 GCA_038259535.1 Propionibacteriales bacterium
CCCTGTCCGTCGCGGGCGGCGTAGCGGGCGGTCAGGGGCAGTCGGCCGGACAGGCGGGCCACCGCGGACACGACCACCGGAACCACCAGGATCATGCCGAGCACCGACACGATCGCCGAGGCGGCGATCCAGATCGCGCCGTTGCCGTTGTCGGAGGTGGCGGCGCCGTAGGCCGACGTCGCGATGCCGACGCCGAGCAGGACGAGACCGACCACGGGCGTCGAGGCGCGCGGGCGGCGGTCACCGCGACGACCGGCGAGCACCGCCACGACGTCCTGGCGACTGGCCAACCACGCCGGGACGACGGAGGCGAGCAGGGCGGAGGCCAGTCCGAAGGTCACGATCGCGGCGAGGTAGGTCCAGGGGAGCTCGAACGGCCCGAACCACTCGCCGTTGAACCGCTGCACCAGCGGCAGCAGCGCCCAGCCCGCGACGATGCCGAGCACGAGGCCCAGGGCGGAGGCGACCAGGCCCAGCACCACGCCGCTGCCGAGGATCACGCGACGCGCCTGGGCGGGCGTGCCTCCCGACGCGGCGATCAGGGCCAGCGTCCGCGCATGCCGGCGGGCACCGACGGCGAACGCCGGTCCGGCGAGCAGGACGACCTCGATGAGTGCCATGACGATGATGAGCACGACGACCGCGAGGGTCTCGTTGCGGCCGGTGTCGTAGCCCATCTGCTCGGCCACCGACGCCACGTCGGGCGGGTCGGCCAGGACGGCGAGCGACGTGACGATGCCGCCGACCCGGTTGACGTCGCGGACCTGCGACCAGGAGACGGGGCCGGCGTCCACCAGCCATTCGCGGACGTTGGTCGAGTCGCTCGGGAGGTCGTCGAACGCCCCGAGGACGACCGGGTAGTCGCGGACCGTGGCGTCGCGGCCGACGCCGACGATCCGCAGGGTCGACCCGTTGACCTCGAGCTCGTCGCCCAGGGCGAAGCCCTTGTCGAGCATCGCGTCGTTGACCACCACGTCCCCGGCCGCGTCCGGCAGTCGTCCGGTCGCCAGGTCGAAGAGACCGTGGGCGAGCGGGTCGGACAGGTCGACGCCGGTGGTGGTGAAGTCGATCACCCGGTCACCCAGGCGGGCGCGCGACCAGCCCGTGCCGATCGGGAGCAGCCGGGCCTCCACCCCCAGCGCAGCGCGTACGTCTGCCGCGGCCAGGGGGTCCTCGTAGTCGGCCTCCCCCAGGAAGGTCCACCCACCGCCGCTCGGGTCGGGGGCCTGCACGATCGTGCCGCGCCCCTCTGACCGGACCCGGGCATCGGCGGCACCGAGATGACGGTCTGCACCCTCGACGCCGCTGACGTCGGCGGTCGTGATGATGACCGCGGCGGCGCTCACCGCGAGCACGGGCAGGCTGATCATCACGAGCACGAGGATGCTGCGTCCCTGGTGGCGCAGCGCGTCGCGCCAGGCGATGCGCAGGGCCGGACGCCAGCCGGTCATGCGAGGTCCCCGCCGTGGGGTGCTCATCGACCGACCTCGTCGACCAGCAGCTCCTCCGGCTCGTCGGCACCGGTCTCGTCGACGATGACGCCGTCGCGCAGGAAGACGACTCGGTCGGCCCACGCAGCGTGGCGGGCCTCGTGGGTCACCATCACGCCGGCCGCGCCCGCGTCGCAGCGCGCGCGCAGCAGCCGCAGGATCTCCTCGCCGGTGTCGGTGTCGAGGGCGCCGGTCGGCTCGTCGGCCAGGATCAGCCGGCGGTCGCCGACGATGGCGCGGGCGATGGCGACGCGCTGCTGCTGGCCACCCGACATCTCGTCGGGGAAGCGGTCGGCGAGCTCGGCGATGCCGACCTCCTCGAGGGCGGTCAGCGCGAGACGACGGGCGAGCCTGGACTTCTCACCGTCGAGCTCGCGCGGGAGCGCCACGTTCTCGGCGGCGGTCAACGCCGGGATCAGGTTGAAGTCCTGGAACACGTAGCCGACCGACGTACGCCGGATGCGCGCACGCCCCGCGTTGTCGAGCGAGGCGAGGTCGGTGCCCTCGATCCAGACCGAGCCTGCCGTCGGGGCGTCGAGGCCGCCCGCGAGCGTGAGCAGGGTGGACTTGCCGGACCCGGACGGCCCCATCACCGCGACCAGCTCGCCGGGGTGGGCGCGGAAGGTGACGCTGCGCAGCGCGTGGACCTCGATGGCCCCCTCGCCGTGCACGCGGGAGACGGCGGCGAGGTGGAGGACAGCGTTCATCGCACGACCCCCGTGCTCGTGCCCGCCCGGTGCTGCGTCGAGGGGGCAGGCGGACGTTCGGCCGCCGCGCGGCGCAACCGTGCCTCGCAGTGGTCGAGCCAGCGCACCTCGGCCTCGGCGTCGAAGACGAGCGAGTCGAGGACCAGGCTCCAGGCGAGGTCCGCGGGGTCCTGCGGGGCGGCGGCGCGTCCGCTGCGCTTGAGGCGGGTGTAGTCCTGGAGCGCGGTCATCGTGGCGCTGCGCTGGCGCTGGATGATCGCCCCGACGTCGACCCCGGGCAGGGTCACCGCGATGGCGAGCTTGATCGCGAGCTCGTCACGCGGGGGCTGGGTGCGCGGCACCGGCGTGGCGAACCACTGCGACACCTCGCCCTGACCGGCCTCGGTGGCGCGATAGCTGACGTGGGTGCGGTCGGAGGAGAGCGGTTCGCCGACACCCCCGTGCCCGGCGACGCCGCCCTCCTCCGTGTCAACGACCACCTCGACCAGTCCGTCACGCTCGAGCCGGGTCAGGGTCGTGTAGACCTGCCCGATGTTGAGCGGCCAGGTCTCCCCCGTGCGCTGCTCGAACTCCGCCCGCAGCTGGTAGCCGTACATCGGCCCCTGCTCGAGGATCGCCAGCATGGCCTGTCGGATCGACATCCGCGCCTCCGTGGTCGGCCCATCGACCCCCGTGGACGATGGATACCGGGTATGTATACCACGTATGCATGGCCGCGTGTCCCGCCAGCGGGCGGTGGGTGGGTGGGGGGAGTTTCGCGCGGATGGGCCGTTGCAACGGCCTATCCGCGCAGGAGTCCCCGCTTCAGCGGTGACTCCTGCATCACCGCCCTCAGCCCGCTGCGACCGTGAGCACGACCCGCGCCCGCTCGGCCGGCGCGAGCCAGCGCCGCCTGGTGCGCAGGAGCTTCCCGGTCGACCACGCCAGCAGCGGCAGGGCGAGGACCAGGGGCAGCCACGCCCACGGCGTGGCGGCGACGCCGGTGAACAGCATCCCGGTCAGCGTGGTCACCAGCGACAGCTTGCCGGCGTAACCGGCCATCGCGCCGTGCGGCGCCGGCGTCGCACGCGGGGAGGCGAGGTCGACGGCGTAGGGCGAGCGCATGGACCACGTCATCACGATGGCAAGGACCTGCACCAGCACGACCAGCCAGCACGCTGCCACCGAGAGGCCCGTGACCAGCGGCGGGAACCCGTTGCGCAGCAGGGCCAGGACGACGGTGACGCCGGAGACCATCGCCATGCACTCCGCCACGACCAGGGCTCGTACGTCGAACACGTCGGCGTCGGAGACCGGCAAGGTCTCGCGCCAGACCATGCCCTTGCCGTCGAGGCACCAGGCGTTGACCCCGAAGAGCAGCGCGGCGCCACTCGCGGTCAGTCCCGGAAGGAGGATGACCGAGCTCCACTGCAGTCCGGCGACGAGGGCGATCACGCCGGGGCCGAGGCCCAGGACCAGCAGGCCGCGGCGCATCCCGACCGAGCGCCAGACCGAGCCGCGGTCGAGCCGACGCAGCAGCGCGCGATCCGGCGAGCCCCACCGGGGCTCGGGAACGTGGCGTGCCTCGTGCACACCGGACTGCACCCGCAGCTCCTCGCGGGGCGGCTGGCCGAGGGCCCAGCTCGCCGGGCGGGCGCCGAGCACCACGGCGAGCAGGGTGAGGACCAGGAGCACGGCGACGGCCACAGGCCCCCGCGGGGTCTGCATCGTGTCGGTCAGCCACGTCGTCGGCAGCGCGTGCACGAGCGGGACGAGCAGGCCCGCCAGGTGGAGGGCGCCGAGGACGACGACGACCAGGCCGGACCCGACGCGGACCAGGAGCACGCCGTGGGGCGTGCGGCGCACGCCCTCGACCGCCCACCCGACCGCCTGTCCCACAGCCGTGGCGGCGAGCGCCCACGCCAGCACCACGAGCTGCGCGCCGAGCAGCCGGTCGGGTGAGGCGACGAGGGCGGTGACGGCCAGCAGGCCCCAGAGCTGGACCATCCACGCGAGGTTGAGCGGCGCCAGCGCGAGCGCACCCAGGTGCTCGGTGAGCGGGCTGATCGGATGCACGGCCGCCTCGCTGCGCGACAGCAGCTCGCGGCCCCCGCCGCTGCTCATCGCGGAGCTGATGGCGAGGAGAAGGAGTCCGATGAAGGCCGCGCCGAGATTGGCCCGGACGCCGCCGATGGCCCGGTCGAGGGCCGCGGACCCGATGGCGTCCACGTCGATCGCGACAGGGCCCAGCGCGAAGGCGGCGGTGAAGAGCAGGAAGACGGCCAGCCCCGTCACCGCGGCACCGCGGCGGCGTACGGTCCGGGCGCGGAAGGCGACGAGGTGGGCGGTGTCGCGCGCGGCGTCGGCCCAGCCGTCGGTGAGCCGGCCGGGAAGGCGGTCAGTCGAGGAGGGCACGGTAGGCCTCACCGGTGAGGTCGACCGCCTCCATCGCGGCCACGCGGTTGCCGCCCCGCAGGACGATCGCGGTGCCGCACGCCTCCAGCGCAAGGTCGCGCAGGTGCGTCGAGAGCAGGACGCAGGCCCCGCGGGCGCGCGCGTCGGCGACCACCTCGAGGGTCGCCTCGACGCCGATCGGGTCGACGCCGTCGAAGGGCTCGTCGAGCAGCAGGACCGGGGGCTCGTGCAGCGCGGCCAGCACGACGCTGAGTCGCCGGCTCATGCCGTGGCTGAAACCGCCCACCACGCGGTGCGCGACGTCGCCGAGCTCGAAGCGCTCCAGCAGGTCGCGGCCCCGGTCCTCCCATGCGTCCATGCGGCGAAGCCGGGCGCTGAGCTGGAGATGTTCCCAGGGCGTGGCCCGCGGGACCAGCCCGCCGACGTCGGGGCAGTAGCCCACGACCCGCTTCACGCCGATCGCGTCGGTGGCGGCATCGTGCCCGCCCACGGTGACCTCGCCCGCCGTCGGGGGGACCACCCCCGCCAGGACCTTCATCGTCGTCGACTTGCCGGCTCCGTTGCGCCCGAGCAGCGCGGTCGCCTGACCGCTGTCGGCGCTCAGGTCGACGCCCGAGACGGCCTCGACGTCGCCGAAGCGGACGTGGAGGTCGCGCACGACGACCGCGGGAGAGGAGGACTGGCTCACCGCCCCATCCTCCCCGACCGGGTGCTCGGCCGGGACCGGTTTCGCCGGACCCGCGTCCGCTGTAACGCCCGGTTACTGCAACTACCCACCCCCATGCATCAGGGTCGGAACAGCACCTAACACGGCGTTACAGCGGCGATGGCGCACTCAGGCAGGGAAGGACTCGCCCGTCGCCGCCAGCCCGCGGAGGTACGCCGTCGGGCGGAACCGGTCGCCGTAGGCCCCGGCCAGCTCGTCGGCGCGCGCCAGGAAGGCGTCGAGGCCCACCGGGCCGACGCCGTGGCCGGTCTCGTCGAGCGCCTGCCAGCCGGTCATGAACTGTGCGGCGCCCCCGGTCAGGGCCGGGAAGCCGATGCCCATGATCGAGCCGATGTTGGCCGCCGCGGCGGAGGTGATGACCCCCTCCTCGAAGCACTTCGCGGTCTCGATCGCCTCGATGAAGAGCATCCGGTCGCGGATGTCGCGGATCGGAATCTGCTGCTCGGCGACGGGGAACGTCTCGGCGAGGCCCGACCACAGCGTCGTACGACGGCTGTTGTCGTCGTAGTCGTAGAAGCCGGCGCCCGTCAGGCGCGAGGTCCGGCCGAGGCCGATCATCGTCGCGATGACCTCGCCGGCGGGGTAGGCGCCCAGGTCGACGCCGTCACGGACCGCGGCCTGCTCGGTGGCCGTGCGGATCTTGGCCATCAGCTCCATGTTGAGCTCGTCGCTGATCTGCAGCGGCCCGACCGGGAAGCCGGCCGACGTGGCGGCCCGCTCCAGGGAGACGGGGTGCACGCCCTCGGCGAGCATGGTCAGGCCCTCGTTGATCTGGGTGCCGATGACCCGCGAGGTGTAGAAGCCCCGCGAGTCGTTGACCACGATCGGCGTCTTGCGGATCTGCTGCACCACGTCGTAGGCCTTGGCCAGTGCCGCGTCGGAGGTCTCGGCACCGCGGATGATCTCGACGAGCGGCATCTTGTCGACCGGGCTGAAGAAGTGCAGGCCGATGAAGTCCTCCGGCCGGTCGATCTCAGCGGCGAGCTCGGTGATCGGCAGGGTGGAGGTGTTGGAGCACAGGAGCGCGTCGTCGTTGACGAAGGGGAGGATCTCGGCGAACACCTGCGCCTTCAGCGTCGGGTCCTCGAAGACCGCTTCGATGACGAGGTCGCACCCGGCGAGGTCCTCGGGCGAGCCGGTCGCGGTGATCCGACCGAGCAGCTGGTCGGCCGACTCCGGAGTCAGCTTGCCGCGCTCGATGCCCTTCGCGTTGAGCGTGGCGGTGTAGGCCTTGCCCTTCTCGGCCGCCTCGCGGGTGACGTCCTTGAGCACGACATCCATGCCGGCGCGGGCACAGGAGTAGGCGATGCCGGCACCCATCATCCCGGCGCCGAGGATGCCGACCTTCGTGGCCTGCCACCGCTCGATGCCCTGGGGCCGGAGCGACCCGGAGTTGATCGCCTGCAGGTCGAAGAAGAAGGCCTGGATCATGTTCTTGGCCTGCTGGTTGACCACCAGGTTGGTGAAGTAGCGGCTCTCGATGCGTGACGCGGTGTCGAAGTCGACCTGCGCCCCCTCGACCGCGGCGCTCATGATCGCGCGCGGCGCGGGGTAGATCGCGCCCTTGGTCTGCTTGCGCAGCAGTGCCGGGAACGCCGGCAGGAACTGCGCCAGCGCGGGCGTCTTCGGGGTGCCGCCGGGCATCTTGTAGCCCGCGCGGTCCCACGGGTTCTTGGCGGCGTCCTCGTCGTCGCGGTGCGCGAGGATCCACGCCTTCGCGGCCGGCACGAGCTCCTCGCGGGTCGCGAGCACCTCGTCGATGAGCCCCTTGGCCAGGGCGCCCCGCGGGTCGAACTGGGTGCCGGGCATCAGCACGTCCATGAGGGCGGACTGCAGCCCGAGCATGCGTACGACGCGGGTGACGCCGCCGCCGCCGGGCAGGAGGCCGAGCGTGGACTCGGGCAGCCCGATCTTGACCGAGCGGTCGTCCACCGCGATGCGGCGGTTGGCCGCCAGCGCGATCTCGAGCCCGCCACCGAGGGCAGCGCCGTTGATGGCGGCGACGACGGGACGCGGGAAGGTCTCCAGCCTGCGGAGGCTGGCCTTCATCGCCTCGCCCATCGCGAAGATCTCGTCGGCGTCGTCCGGCGTGGCGCTCATCATGCTCTTGAGGTTGCCTCCGGCGAAGAAGGTCTTCTTCGCACTGGCGAGCACGACGCCGGTGACGTCGTCCTGCTCGTCGTACAGCCGCTGGACGCACGTCTCCATCGACGCGCCGTAGAGCTCGTTCATGGTGTTGGCGCTGGCCGTGGGGTCGTCGAGGGTCAGGGTGACGATGCCGTCGGAGTCGCGGTCGTAGCGGACGGCGGTCTGGGTCTCAGTGGGGGTGCTCATGCGGGAAGTCCTGTTCTGCCGGGGTAGTCCAGTGGCATGTGGTCGTGATTGAGCGCCCGGGGCGACCAGTCCTCACTGGACCACCCCCGGCGGCGGCACGGGCGAGCCTCAGACGAGCTCGACGATCGTCGCGATCCCCATGCCGCCGCCGACGCAGAGCGTGGCGAGACCGCGCTTGAGGTCGCGGCGCGCGAGCTCGTCGACGAGCGTGCCGAGGATCATCGCGCCGGTCGCGCCGAGCGGGTGGCCCATCGCGATGGCGCCGCCGTTGACGTTGGTGACGTCGTGGCTGATGCCCATGTCCCGCATGAAGCGCATGGCGACGGCGGCGAACGCCTCGTTGATCTCCCACAGGTCGATGTCCTCGACCTCGAGGCCGGCTCGCGCCAGCGCCTTGCGAGCGGCCGGGGCCGGACCGGTGAGCATGATCGTCGGATCGGCGCCGGACACGGCCGTCGAGATGATGCGGGCGCGTGGCGTCAGGCCGAGCGAGGCGCCGACCTCCTCGGTGCCGATGGCCATCAGCGCGGCACCGTCGACGATGCCCGACGAGTTGCCGGCGTGGTGGACGTGGTCGATCGCGGGGATCCAGTGGTACTTCTCGAGCGCCACGTCGTCGAAGCCCGCGTCCTTGCCGATCCCGGCGAACGACGGCTTGAGGCCGGCGAGGCCCTCGACCGAGGTGTCGGGCCGCACGGTCTCGTCGCGGTCGAGCACCGTGACCCCGCTGAGGTCCCTGACCGGGATGACGGCGCCGTCGAAGTAGCCGTTGGCCCACGCCTTCGCGGCGCGGTGGTGGGACTCCGCGGCGTAGGCGTCGACGTCCTGGCGGTGCCAGCCCTCGATCGTGGCGATCAGGTCGGCCCCGATGCCCTGGGGCACGAAGCCGGTCTCCAGGGCTGTGGCCGGGTCCATCGCCCATGCGCCACCGTCACTGCCCATCGGCACGCGCGACATCGACTCGACGCCGCCGGCGATGATGAGGTCCTCGAAGCCCGACCGCACGCGCTGCGCTGCCTGGTTGACGGCCTCGAGGCCGGAGGCGCAGAAGCGGTTGAGCTGCACGCCCGCCACGGTCTCGGGATAGCCGGCCTTGAGGGCAGCGGTCTTGGCGATGTCGCCGCCCTGGTCGCCGATGGGGGTCACCACGCCCAGCACCACGTCGTCGACACGCGACGGGTCCAGGTCGGGATTGCGGGTCTTGAGCTCGTCGAGGAGTCCGACGACCAGGTCCACGGGCTTGACCTCGTGGAGCGAACCGACGGCCTTGCCGCGGCCGCGAGGAGTGCGGATGTGGTCGTAGACGAATGCTTCTGCCATGCGCCCGATTGTGACACCATTACTGTCACAGTCCAACCGGTGTGTGCGGCGTCACGCCGCCGAACGGCGTCCGAGGAGAGGATGGGCCCGTGAAGACCGAGCCGGCGACCGAGCTGCTGACCCTCGACGAGCTGACCGAGCGCACCGGCGTGAGCGCGCGCAACGTGCGCTTCTACGCCTCGCGCGGACTCGTCCCCTCCCCGATCCGCCGCGGCCGCTCGGGCTACTACGGCCCCGACCACGTCGCCCGGCTGGAGCTGGTGCGTGAGCTCCAGGGCCACGGCTTCACGCTCTCGGCGATCGAGAGGTACGTCGACGCCATCCCCGCGACGGCGACGCCCTCCGACATCGCGCTGCACCTGTCGATGCTCGCGCCGGTGACCGGGGAGCGCGACGTCGACGTCACCGGCGGCCTGTCGGGGCTGGGCATCTCGCCCGAGGCAGCCGCCGCCGTCGCCGAGGTGTACGCCGCCCACGGCCGGCAGGTCGCCGACGAGCTGTCCGAGATCGTGCGCACCATGGTCTGGCCGCAGTTCCGCGAGCGGGGCGGCACCGCCGAGCAGCTCCGCGAGTTCGTCCACCGGCTCAAGCCGCTGACCATCGCCGGCCTGGTGACGGCCTACGAGCAGGCGATCGACCAGAGCTCGGCGGCGTACGACACCAAGAGTCCGCGCTGACCCCTGCCCATCGGGGTGGCCTCGAGAGCGCACGCCGACCGCCGCGCTGTCAGGCTGGGGGCGTGAAGCCCGACCCGATCCGTTGCGCCGCGCGGTCCCGATGACCGGGGCCACGATCTACTTCGTCCTCGGGTTGTCCCTCCTCCTCGCCACCGTGCTGCCGCAGCTCACCCGCCGCATCGCGGTCTCTCCGCCGATGGTGCTGGTCGCGGTCGGCATGCTGATCGGCCTGCTGCCGCTCGCCGGCGAGGTGAGCCTCGACCCGATGGACCATCCCGACCTCGTCACGCACGCCACCGAGTTCACCGTGCTGGTGTCGCTGATGGGCGTCGGCCTCGCCATCGACCGCACGCTGGACCTCAGGTCGTGGCAGTGCTGGCGCGCCTGGTCGCCGGTGTGGCGACTGCTCCTGCTGACGATGCCGCTGACGATCCTCGGCACGGCACTCCTCGGCTGGTGGGTGGCCGGGCTCACCCCCGCGGTGGCTCTCCTCCTCGGCGCAGTCCTCGCACCGACCGACCCCGTGCTCGCCTCGGACGTCCAGGTCGGCGAACCCCTCACCGACGACATCGACGAGCCCGCAGACGAGCAGGACCGGCCCGAGGAGGACGACGACATCCGCTTCTCCCTCACCGCCGAAGCCGGTCTCAACGACGGCCTGGCCTTCCCGTTCGTGCACCTCGCGCTCCTGCTCCTGGCCGGCGGCTTCACGGCCATGGACGCGGGCGCCTGGGTCGGGTGGTACGTCCTGGGCAAGATCGCGCTCGGCGTCGCCGTCGGCGTGACGGCGGGCTGGCTGCTGGGCCGGCAGGCCTTCCACTCCCGCACCGACACGCTCCGCCTGGCCGACCACGGCGAGCCCCTCCTCGCGCTGGCGGCCCTGCTGGCGTCGTACGGCGCCGCCGAGCTGGTCGGCGGCTATGGCTTCCTGGCGGTCTTCGCCTGCGCCATGCGGCTGCGGTCCTCCGCGCGCGGCCACTCCTACCAACGCGCCATGCACGGCGTGGTCGAGCGTCTCGAGCGGCTGATGACGCTCATGGTGCTGCTGGTCCTGGGCATGGCGATGACGCGCGGGCTGCTCGCCGACCTCGACTGGCGCGGCGTCGCCGTCGCCCTCGCGCTCGTGCTCGTCGTACGCCCCCTGGCCGGCTATGTCGCCCTCTCGCTGCGGCGGCGCGAGGAGCACCTCGACGGCGGGCTCGACCGGGGCGAGCGCATGGCGGTGGCGTTCTTCGGCGTCCGCGGCGTCGGCTCGCTGTTCTACCTCGGCTACGCCGTCAGCCACGCGCCCGTGCCCGACGAGCCGTGGTTGTGGTCGACGGTCGCCTTCACCGTCGTCGTGTCGGTGCTGATGCACGGCGCGTCCGCGACCGTCGCCATGTCGCGTCTCGACGCGCGCCGGAGGGTGCCCTCCACCCAGGGATGAGGCGGCCGTTCTGGTCGGGCTGACAGAGTGGACCCATGTCCACCGTTCTTGTCACGGGCGCCACCGGCTTCATCGGCCGCCGCCTGGTCCCCGCCCTCGTCGAGGCCGGCCACGACGTCCGCGCCATGACCCGACGTCCCGACGACTACGACGGACCCGGCACGCCGGTCGGCGCCGACGTCTCCGACCGTGCGTCGCTGGAGCCCGCGCTCGACGGCGTCGACGTCGCGATCTACCTCGTGCATTCCCTCGACGATCCCGACTTCGAGCGCAAGGACGCCGACGCCGCGCGCAACTTCAGCGCGGTCGCGGCAGCCGCCGGCGTGCAGCAGATCGTCTACATGGGCGGCCTCGGCAGCGACGACGACGACCTGTCAGCACACCTGCGCTCGCGCCGTGAGGTCGAGGGGCTGCTGGGCTCCGACGGCGTGCCGGTGACGGTGCTGCGTGCGGCGATCGTGGTCGGCCACGGGGGCATCTCGTGGGAGATCACCCGGCAGCTGGTCAAGAACCTCCCGGCGATGGTCGTCCCCAAGTGGGTCGGCACGCGCACCCAGCCGATCGCGCTCGACGACGTGGTCCGCTACCTCGCGGGCGTCGTCGGCAGGGAGGAGGCGCTCGGGCGGGTCTTCGAGGTCGGAGGCACCGAGCAGCTGACCTACCTGGAGATGATGAAGGTCGCAGCCAAGCTGATCAGCGGTCGCGAGATCGTTGTCGTCCCCGTCCCCGTGCTGACCCCGCGCCTGTCGTCGTACTGGTTGGCGCTGGTGACCGACGTCGACGCCACGACCGGACGCAACCTCATCGACTCCATGACGCACGAGGTCGTCGTCTCCGACACCTCGATCCGCGACGTCGTGCCGGGCGAGCCGCTGTCCTACGCCGAGTCCGTGCGCCGCGCACTGGCCGAGCGTGCCGCCGCCGGGAAGTGACTCCCCCGCGGGCGCGCCCGACCCGCGGCGGGTCGGGCGCGGCCCGTTCCTAGGCGCTTCGGCGGACGGCGAAGAACGCCCGGACCTCCTCGGCCACGTCGTCCGGGACCTCCATCGAGGCGAAGTGCCCACCGCTGGGTCGTTCGGTCCACGACACGATGTCGGTGTTGTCGCGCTCGGCGAACGGTCGCATCGACACGAAGTCGTCGGCGAACACCGTGACCCCGATGGGTCCCTCGTTGACCCGGGGATCGACCGCCTTCTCCTCGAAGTAGTAGCGCACGGCACCGGCGGAGGTGTTGGTCAGCCAGTAGAGGCTCACCTGCGTCAGCACCTGGTCGCGGGTGAGCAGGCTGGTGCCGCGCCCGAAGTTCTCGAAGAGCTCGTTGTACGCCAGCTGGCCGACGGGCGAGTCGCTCAGGGCCGCGGCGATCGTCTGCGGCCGTGAGGCGTTCATCAGCGCGAAACCGTTGACCGTCTGGAACCAGCCCGCGAACTCCAGGGCGGCGTGGTCCGCCGGGGTCATCCGCTCGAACTCGGCCGGGTCGCCGGAGGGGAAGGAGAAGAGCTGGAGCACGTGGGCACCGAGGAATCCCTCGGGGTCGAGGCTGGCGAGCTCGCGGGAGACCAGCGCGCCCATGTCCGAGCCGTGCGCACCGTAGGAGTCATAGCCGAGGCCGCGCATCAGGGTGTCCCAGGCGCGAGCCACCCGGGCGATGGTCCAGCCGGGACCGGCCATCGGCGTGCTGAACCCCATGCCCGGGGCGCTCGGGATCACCACGTGGCAGGCGTCCTCCGCGCGGCCGCCGTGGGCCTCCGGGTCGGTCAGGGGCCCGATCACGTCCAGGAAGTCGACGAACGAGCCGGGATAGGTGTGGCACAGGACGACCGGCGTCGCGTCGGCGTACGCCGAGCGGACGTGCAGGAAGTGCACAGTCTGACCGTCGATCTCGGTGAGGTGGTGCGTGAACTCGTTCATCCGCGCCTCCTGAGCGCGCCAGTCGAAAGACGTGGTCCAGTGCTCGACCATGTCGCGCAGGTAGGAGACGGGTGCGCCGTGCTCTTAGCCGTCTCCGGCCGTCTCCGCGGCGAAGCGGGTGCGCGCGAGACGGGCCTGCAGGTCGTCGAGGTCGGTCTGTGGGACGGCCACCTCGAAGGGGCGGATCGTCAGCGTGGTCCGGGCAGAATCGGGGTGCTCGTGAGTGGTCATGCGGCTACGTTATGAACCGTTCCGGCACGGTTCGTTCCGGATCATCCACCTCGGTCGCACCGGTGCGACCGAGTTCGGGACGGGGGTCGTGGTGCTCGGGACATCGGCGCGCCTGCTCGCCCTGCTGGGCCTGCTCCAGACCCGCGGCTCCTGGTCCGGCGCCGATCTCGCGAACCGGCTGGACATCGGTGAGCGCACCCTGCGCAAGGACGTCGAGCGCCTGCGCGAGCTGGGCTACCCGGTCGAGTCCACGCGCGGTCCGGCCGGGGGCTACCGACTCGGGGACCACGGCCGGCTGCCGCCGCTGCTCCTCGACGACGAGGAGGCCGTCGCCGTGGCGGTCGGACTCGGTGCGGCCGCCGCGGTGCCCGGCATCGAGGAGACCAGCCGGCGCGCGCAGGTCAAGCTCGAGCAGGTGCTGCCGGACCGGCTCGCACGGCGGATCCGCGCCCTGCACGAGACCTCCGAGGTCGGCCCGTCGAACACCGGGACGAACGTCGAGGCCCCGCACGTCGACCCCGGACTCCTCGCCGAGCTGGCACACGCGGTGCGCGACCGGGCGGGGATCCGCTTCTTCTACGGGCCGGACGAGGAGCCGGTGGAGGCCGACCCCTACCGCCTGGTGAGCTGGCAGCAGCGGTGGTACGCCGTGGGGCGGCGTCGTCCGGACGGGCAGTGGCAGGCGTTCCGCGTCGACTGGCTGCGGCTGCGTCAGCCCGGGGGGTCCCGGTTCGCCGCGGCGCCGCTCGAGGGTGGGGACTACGGGGCGTTCGTGCTCCGCGACGTCGCCTTCCACGGCTGGACGGTGCACGCCCGCATCGCCGTCGACGCCCCGGCCTCGGAGGTGCTCGCGCGGATCAACCCGACCGTGGGCGTGGTCGAGACCATCGACGAGACCCACTCGGTCCTGGTCACCGGCGGGGACAGCGTCGAGGTCGTCGCGGTCTGGGTCGGCATGCTCGGTCTCGACTTCCACGTCACCGAGCCGCCCGAGCTCGTCGCGCACGTCCGCACCCTGCACGAGCGGTACGCCCGCGCGCTCCCGGACTGATCCGCGCTAGAACAGCAGCGGCAGCACGAAGAGCATCGACAGCGACCACGTGATGTGGGTCAGGATCGGCGCCAGCACGCCCCCGCTCGCACGGCGCTCCAGCCCGCACACCGCACCCAGCAGGATGGCGGCGAAGGCGAGCATGACGTTGCCGGTCGCGAGCGTGGCGACGACGTAGGCCAGGGTCGTCCAGGCGACGGGGTACTGCGGGATGGCGGCATACATGGCTCCGCGGAAGAAGAGCTCCTCGGCGATGCCGTTGAAGAACGTGATGACCGCCAGGAGGGTCAGCGATCCCTCGTCGGCGTACGCCAGGACCGAGCTGACGTAGGCCGCGAGCGGGTCGATCTCGCGCACGACCAGCGAGCCGAGGACGAAGACCCCGACGAGCAGCAGCCCCAGCAGGATCGGCGCCAGGATCGGCCGGACGAAGGCCTCGCTGCCGCTGGCCATCCGGCCCAGGTGCAGGCGACCCGACAGGAAGGCACCGGCCGCCCAGACCCCTGCCAGCACGATCGCCGCGACATAGAACGTGTTGCCGCCCGGCTCCAGGCGAAGCGACCACCCGAGCACGACCGCGCCGACCAGCACGACGATGGCGGCGACCACCTGCCGACGTCGGAAGGCGGCCTGGCTGTCTCTCTGGTCACGGGGGACCACGTCCCACAACGACCGCTGGATCCACGTGCGCATGTCTCCAGCCTAGGAGTCGGCCATGAGCTCGCGGACGCGCGGGATCACTTCCTCGCCGTAGAGCCGGATCGACTCGAGCCGCTGTGCGTGTGGCAGGGCACCGACGGAGTACTTCAGCTGGAAGCGGGAGAGCCCCAGCGTGCGGGCCGCCCAGGCGATCTTCTGCGCCACCGTCTCGGGGGACCCGACGAACAGCGCTCCCTGCGGCGAGGCGGACTGCTCGAACGCGATCCGGCTGTAGGCCCCCCACCCGCGCTCGCGACCGAGGCGGGTCACCAGGTCGGCCTGGTGGGGGTAGAGCTGCTCACGGGCCTCGTCGTCGGTCGCGGCGACGTGGCCGGGCGAGTGCATGCCGATGGGGAGCTCCGGGAGGTCGAACTGGGCGAGCGCGTCGCGGTAGAGGTCGGCGAACTGGACGAACGCCGCCGGCGATCCGCCGATGACCGCCAGCATCAGCGGCATGCCGTAGCGCGCAGCGCGTACGACGGACTCCGGCGTGCCGCCGACCCCGATCCAGGCCGGGAGCTTGCCCGCAGTGGTCGTCGGGTAGACCCGCTGGCCTTCGAGCGGCCTCCGGATGCTGCCCTCCCACGTGAGCGGCTGCTCGTGCTGGAGTGCGGCGAAGAGGTCGAGCTTCTCGGCGAAGAGTCGGTCGTAGTCGCCGAGGTCGAGGCCGAACAGGGCGAAGGACTCGACGAAGGACCCGCGGCCCAGCTGCACCTCGGCGCGACCGTGGGAGACGGCGTCGAGCGTGGCGAAGCGCTGGTAGACCCGGATCGGGTCGTCGGACGACAGCACCGTGACGCCGGTGCCGAGACGGATGCGCTCGGTCTGACCGGCGATCGCGGCGAGCACGACGTCGGGGGCGGAGATGGCGTAGTCGGCGCGGTGGTGCTCACCCAGGCCGATGTAGTCGACGCCGACCCGGTCGGCGAGCACGGCCTCGGCCATGACCTCGCGCAGCGTCTCGGCGTGGTTGCCGGGGGCGCCGTCGAGCGGTGCGTCGCCGAAGGTGTCGAGGCCCAGCGTGGGGTGTGCACGCGTGCCGAGCACGCTGTGGTCGAACATCGCGCCGCCGAGGTCAGTCATGTCACTCCTCCGTGTAGTTGAAGGGTGAACGAATTGGCGTCGCGGGACATTCCGACAGTCCCTTCGGCGCGCTTCTCGACCGTTGCAACGGGCGGGAACCTCGCGAACCACCGGGTACCCGGTGGTTGCAAAATCGGGCGGACCGGCGCGGAGACGACCGTGGCCCAGAGTGGCCCCGCGGCGCACGGGCGCGCCACCACGGGTGGGCCCGGGCCGCGCCCCCGGCCGCG